>NZ_JBSTYQ010000001.1:0-326828 GCF_054052385.1 Aeromonas sp. 25-AL00135
TGAAATACAGAACCCCCGATGCGGTACATAGGGGGTTCTGAGTAGAGAAATGCTAGTTGAAAATGTGTAAACCTATTTCAGGACTAGACATCCATCATTTATTTTCTCCATACGTCCGCGCCTTTCATTTGTAAATCCAATGACCTGAATGAAAAAGCCCGCGAGAGTCGCGGGCTTTGCTTGCACTATTCAGATACGCCAGTGGTTAACGGCGACGTCGCCAAGCCAGCGGCAACAGGGCCAGCAGGCCGAGTCCCAGAGCACCACCGCCTGAGGAGGTGTCCGGTTTGGTGGCATCGCTCTCCAGTCTCAGGTCGACGATGATGGGGTCATGGTCGGAGGCACTGAAGGGGTTGTCAGACTTGAGCAATGTGCCGGTGTACTGGCTGCCGTATTCGAACAGGGAGCTCTCGAAGGAGTTGATGTGCCAGTCGGCGACACCAGCCACCTTGCTGGCCAGCGCCGGGTTGGCGAGGGCGTAGTCCAGGGTGCCCAGCTCCCCGTCGTAGCTGTAGGAGATGGCTTTCTCCTTGTTGAATTTGACGTTGAGATCGATCAGGCCGTAGCTGCGAGTCACTTCGCGACCGAGCTGTTCATAGGACTGCTCACCGATAAAAGTGTGGGAGGCCGATACGATCTTCCGCTCGCTGGTGGCCGGGTTGTAGTCGGTCAGTACCCGGATTGGATCTTCCTTGGCGTAGGAGTTGAAGTCGCCAACCAGCAGCACCTGGCCCGGCAGTTTGCTGACCGCTTCACCCAGCACCTTGGCCGCGCTCACGCGGAACTCGGTACACTTGCCCTGCAGGTCGGCCGGTTCTGTCTTGCCATCGCCATTTTCGTAGCAGCCTGACCCCTTGGATTTGAGGTGGTTGACCACCAGCGTCAGCGGCTCCTTGCTCTTGGCGAGGGTGAAGGTCTGAACCAGAGAATCGCGCTGACCAGCTGTCTTGGCTACACCACCAGTGGTGTAGCGCTGCTCCGGCAGCTTGATGACGCTGGCATCTCCGCTGGGGGTGAGCAGGGCAGGGCGGTAGATCATCGCCACCATGATGGCGTCGCCGCCGAAGAACTTGCCATCGGTAAGTGCAGTGACCGGCAGACGCACATAGGCGTAGTGTTTGCTCGCATCCTTCTGCTGTTCGTTGAGGCGGGTCACCAGATTGTGGAGGGCCGAGTTATCCTCGAAGCCGTTGTTCTCCATCTCCATCAGGCCGAGCAGATCGGCATCCATTGCGGTAATGGCATTGACGATCTTGGTGCGCTGCTTCTCGAACTCGGGCTGGCTCTTGGCTCCCCGGTTGCAACCTTTGGCGTTGTCGGCATCCGCCTGATCCTTGCACAGGATATTGAGTGCACCGCCAATGCTGGAGTGGCTGGTGAAGTAGTTGAGCACGTTGAAGCTGCCGATCCGCAGATCGCTGCCAGCGAGGCGAGCCGGCGCGTCTTGACGATCCTCTTCAGGGCTGCGCAGCAGAGCACCGGCAGTCAGGGTGACATTGCTCGGTACTACCAGACGGAAGGCATCTTTGTTATAGACGATTACCCCCTCCAGCCCGGTCAGTTGATCACCGATGCGCAGATATCCCTGATCGGCATCCCAGCTCGGGAACCAGGGCAGTACGCCATCCGGTACTTTGTTGTTATCGGACTCTACCACCAGACGGTTGCTGCCATTTTTGGTGGCCAGTGCGACAGCGTCCGCACTGTTGGCAACATGAAGTTGGGTCGGTTTGATCAGCGGGGTTTTGTGGGCCAACTCTACGTTGTTGCGATAGACCTTGTAGTCGAAGCCGTAGTTGCGGGTCAGGTGCAGGTCACTGCTGCTGTCAAGACGTACCCGCATCCCTTCGTGGCGATTGAGCGCTTGCGCCAGCGTCTCCCCTTCATTGACCTGCAGTACGCTGGTCGGCACATTCAGCCCTTGTGCGGTGACTTGCAAGTGGGCTTTTTTGGTGGCCTTGTCGACTAACGGGGTCAGCTGGGTGCCGCCGTAAAATTCTTGCACCTGTGCTTCCAGACAGACTTCGCTCCCCGGTTTGACGTCTTTATATTTGGTCGCGAAGTCCTTGTCGTTCAGATAGACAAAGATGCCATCAGAGGTGGCCGCATTGCCATCGCCCACCGGGTCGGTCAGATAGAAACCCTTGGTCAGGCTTTGGCCCAGCGTCGTCACGATACCGCGAACGTTGAAGGTGCCCGTGCTGATTTTACCGGTCACATTGCCGTTCTTGTCGGTCACGGTCTGGGTGGCCAGCGCGCTGGCGGAGCCTGTGCCCTGAATGGTCGGGATGGGGGTGAGTTGAGCCGGATCGGACGGGCAGACAAATGCCGCATGGGCGCCTGAGGATGCAAGTGCCAGCCCCACGGCCAGCGACAGCAGGGTACGAGTACCTTTCATAGGTGTTCCTTTTTTATTTTTGCCAGTGATTCCATAGCCTTGGCTCGTTGACCAAGGGCGCGCATTGTCACATTTCTGGCATGTCATACCAGTGAGCCAACGCACATTAAATGAATCTGGGAAGGTGTGGGAAAGCGTTTTTATGATCCCAATAACGATATGATTTTTTTGATAATTCAATCAATTTTAACCCTGTGATCATGACGCTTTCGTGGCAGGGGATAATTCTCTTTGAGAATAAAGATTGAGGGGATCTTGTCGCCTTCCTATACTGGGTTCGTTCCTCACGGAACCCAGGTAAAGGGCAAACCGGCAGTGATGCCGGGGCGCAATGCTTCCGGTCTCGATCGTGGATCCAGATAGCGGGGTTTCCCTGGGTGAGGGGTGGTTTTTGTGGCAGGTCCATTGCCAGTTGTCTGCGCCCATCATGCAGGTTGCGATTGTTCTTTGCCTTGGTGACCAAGCCAAGACAAAACAAGGAAGATAACAATATGCAACAGCTTTTCAGACCCAGCAGGCTTGCCATGCTGGTCGCCCTTGCGGCTGCGCCCGCCTGGGCTCAGGCCGCTTATCCCGCCTATAAATCCGGTACTGCCTACAAGGCTGGCGATATCGTCAGCAACGTCGGTGCCCTCTACGAGTGCAAAGAATTTCCCTATTCAGGCTGGTGCGGGGCATCCCCCTATCACTATGAGCCGGGGGTAGGTGTGGTTTGGGCAGATGCCTGGAAGCCCTATGGTGGCGAGGTGCCCCCTCCTGCACTCGGCGTAGCCGTCAGCTCGCCAGCTGCTGGTGCCAGTTTCAACGAAGGAGCCAGCGTGGCGCTGGCGGTGAGCCTGAGCGGCCCGGTAACGGCCTTGGCCCGGGTGGAATATCTTGTCGACGGCAAGCTGGTTGCCACGGCAAGCGCCTCGCCCTGGAGTGCCAGCTGGAGCGCCGCCGGAGTGGGGGGGCATACCCTCAAAGCTCGCGCGCTGGATAAAGATGGCAAGGTGCTGAGCGAAGCGGATTCGAGCTTCAACGTCGCCGCCGTGGTGGCGCCAGAGGCGCCCAAGGCGAGCATCAGCAGCCCGGCCAATGGCGCCAAGGTGACGCTGGGTCGCAGTGTGGCGGTGAGTGGCAACGTTACCGATGCCAACAACGATGTGGCCAAAGTCGAGCTCTATGTCGACGGCAAGAAGGTGGGCGAAGATACCACTGCCCCCTGGCAGGTGAACTGGACACCGGATGCCAAAGGCAGTGCTGCCCTCAAGCTGGTGGCCACTGACAAGACCAACCTGAGCGGCGAGTCGGCGGCGGTGACCGTCAATGTCGAGGAGGCCGCGCTGCCGCCCACCGGTGGCAACCTCTCTTGTGACATTCGCCAGATCTATCGCCCGGATGGTTACGAGTGCATGGGGGATGACCATGCCCGCCGGGTCATCGGCTACTTCACCTCCTGGCGCACCGGCAAGAACGGCCTGCCCGCCTATCTGGTGAGCGACATCCCCTGGAACAAGATCACCCACATCAACTACGCCTTCGCGGCGGTGGATGAGCAGAGCCACACCATCAAGGTGGACGATGCAGCCACCAAGATGACCTGGGATGGCGTGCCGGGTGCCGAGATGGATCCTGAATTCGCCTACAAGGGCCACTTCAACCTGCTGTCGAAGTACAAGAAGCAGTATCCGGACGTGAAGACCCTCATCTCGGTCGGGGGCTGGGCCGATACCCGCGGTTTCTACACTGCCACTACCAAGGGTGACTGCTCGGTCAATACTGCCGGTATCAACACCCTGGCTGACTCGGCGGTGAGCTTTATCCGCCAGTACGGTTTTGACGGGGTCGATATCGACTACGAATACCCCACCTCGATGAAGGATGCGGGCAATCCCAACGACTTCCCGCTCTCCAACCAGTGCCGGGCCAAGCTGTTTGCCAACTACGAGGTGCTGATGAAGACCTTGCGGGCGCGGCTCGACAACGCCGGTAACGAAGATGGCCGCAAGTATATGCTGACCATCGCCTCACCGGCCTCGGCCTATCTGCTGCGCGGGATGGAGAACTTCCAGGTCACCCGGTACCTCGACTACGTCAACCTGATGACCTATGACTTCCACGGTGCCTGGAACCACTTTGTCGGTCACAACGCGGCCCTGTTCGACAACAATGCCGACCCCGAGCTCTCCCACTGGGGCGTCTATACCCAGACCCAGTTTGGCGGTATCGGTTACCTCAACGCGGCCTGGTCTGCCCACTACTTCCGCGGTGCGCTGGCGGCTGGCAAGATCAACGTTGGCGTGCCCTATTACACCCGCGGTTGGCAGGGGGTGAGCGGTGGCAGTCATGGGTTGGGTGGCAAGGCAGCCCTGCCGAGCCAGAACGAGTGCCAGCCGGGCACAGGTGGCAGTACCATTCCGTGCGGTAACGGGGCGGTCGGCATCGACAACATCTGGCATGATCTGGACAAGAACGGCAAAGAGATCGGCGGTGGCGCCGTGCCCATGTGGCATGCCAAAAACCTGGAGCATGCAGCCAGCCTCGGCATCACCACGCTGCCGAGTTATGGCACTGCCTGGGGTCTGGATCCCAACAATCCGGCTCACGTGATGCAGGGCAAGTATGTGCGTTACTACGATGACAAGGCACACGCGCCCTGGTTGTGGAATGAAGAGAAGAAGGTGTTCCTCTCAACCGAAGATGAAGAGTCCATGGGCCACAAGCTCGACTACATCATCAAGCGCGGTCTGGGTGGCGTGATGTTCTGGGAGATGGCGGGTGATTACGCCTTCGATCCGGCCAAGAACGAGTACGGCATGGGCAGTACCCTGACCACCCTGGCTTATGAGAAGTTTGCCAAGGCAACTCCGTACAACACCAAGCAAAACGATCTGGCCGCGCCGAGCGCCCAGCTCGATATCCAGGTCAGCCTCTCCGGCTTCAAGGAAGGGGACTCCAACTACCCGATCAACCCGAAACTCAAGCTGATCAACAAGTCGACCCAGACCATTCCGGGCGGCGCGCGCATCGAGTTTCTGGTACCCACCTCCACCTCTGACACCATCACGGATCAGAGTGGCATGGGGCTGAAAGTGGTGGAGAGCGGTGGCAACGACAACTCGGAAGGCATTGCCAACGAGAAGGACTTCCACAAGGTCGCCATGAACCTGCCGGGCTGGCAGACTCTGGCGCCAGGGGCCGAGATTGAAGTCGCCATGACCTACTACCTGCCCGCCGCTGGCGTGCCAAGCGGCATGCGCATCATCAGCGGCAGCCAGACCATTGGTCTCAAGGCCGAGTTCCCGACCCTGCCGGAGGCCGTGCTGGGCTCGGGTGGCGGCGAGAACCCGGGTACCAGCTGCAGCAGCCAGAACGTCAATCCGGCGGCCTACAAGGCCTATCCGAGCTGGCCGCAGGGGGATCATGCCAATGGCGGCGATCGCATTACCCATAACAAGGTAGTGTGGCAAGCAAACTGGTGGACCAGCAGCGAGCCCAAGGCAACCGATGGCAGCTGGAAGTCTGTCTGTAGCTATTGATTTTAAAATCAATGAGATAAGTGAGGCTTCGGCCTCACTTTTTTTGTCTGGTTGGTCGCTCTGGTTGAAAATGCGCCTGCCTTTCCTGGCGGGCAGCCTCTATAATAGAGTCGATTAATAATCAGATGGATATCAGCGTATGGCGAGTATATTGGATTCCGTTGATCAACGAACTCAACTGGTGGGTGAAAACCGCCTCGAGTTGTTGATGTTTCGTCTCGGCACCCGTCAGATGTTCGCCATCAACGTCTTCAAGGTACGGGAAGTGGTCAAGTTGCCCCATCTGAGCAAGATGCCGGGCTCCCACCATAACATCAGCGGGGTGGCTAATATCCGCGGTACCTCGATCCCGGTGATCAACCTGCGCAGCGCCATCGGTATGCGCCCCATGCCCATCGATAGTGAATCCAACCTCATTATCACCGAATATAACCGTTCCATTCAGGGCTTTCTGGTGGGGCAGGTGGCCAATATTGTCAATATGACCTGGAAGGACATCCTGCCGCCGCCGCGCTCCGCTGGGCGCGCCAACTACCTCACTGCCATCACCCGCATTCCCGAAGATGGAGTGGAGCAGATCGTCGAGATTATCGATGTGGAGAAGGTGCTGGCGGAGATCATCACCTATGACATCCGCATCTCCGAGGAGGTGCTGGACCGGGAGATCCTGCCCGAGATGCATGGCCGCAAAGTGCTGATCGTCGATGACTCCAGCACCGCCCGCAATCTGGTGCGCGAGACCCTGGGTCAGCTTGGGCTCGAGGTGATCGAGTGTCAGGATGGTTTGCAGGCGCTGACCCTGCTCAAGGGATGGTGCGATGCTGGCAAGAAGGTGACCGACGAGATCCTGCTGATGATCACCGATGCCGAGATGCCGGAGATGGACGGCTACCGCCTGACCCACGAGGTGCGCAGCGATCCGCGCATGTCCGATCTCTTTATCACCCTCAACACCTCCCTGAGCGGCAACTTCAACGAAGCCATGGTCAAGAAGGTGGGGTGCGACCGCTTTATCTCCAAATTCCAGCCCGACTTGTTGGTCGGCGTGGCCCAGGAGCGGCTGCGCCAGGTGCTGGAAAGCTGAGAAGCTGTCTGCCGGTTATGCTAAATCAATAACAACACATCCCGCTTCGGCGGGATGTGTTGTTATTGGGTATTGGCGATGGATAGGTTGAAGCAAGGTGCCACGCAGAGATCGTCGACCATTCAAAACATCCGATTTTGGCGGGATATTTTGTTATGGGATATTGGTGATAGACGGCGGGCTTATTGGCTAAGCAGCGGCTCCATAAAGCGGGCGACTTTATCGCGGATTTGTGGCTGGGCCGCCGGGGTGGGATGAATACCATCGTTCATCATAAGTTCAGGGCGCAGCGCAATATCATCCATAAAGAAGGGCAGCAAGGGCAGATCGTTAGCCTGGGCCAACTCGGGAAAGATCTGTTCGAACTGGCGCAGATAGCGGGCACCGTAGTTGCGGGGCAGCTGGATTTGGGTCAACACCACAAGGGTCTGCTGCTCCTTGGCGAGCGCGATCATGCTGGCCAGATTTTGGCGGGTAATGGTCGGTGCGAAGCCGCGCAGGCCGTCGTTGCCTCCCAGTTCGATCAGCAGCCAGTCTGGCTTGTGCTCCTTCAGCAGAGCGGGCAGACGGGCCAGCGCCCCTTGGGTCGTTTCACCACTGATGCTGGCATTGAGCAGAGTGTGTTTGCCACCCTCCTCCTGCCATTTCTGGTTGAGCAGGGCGGGCCAGCTCTGCTCAACCTGCATTTGATAGCCGGCGCTCAGGCTGTCTCCCAGCACCAGCAGGGTTTGGGCCTGAGCCGACGAGAGCAGGCTGCCGAGGCCAACGAACAAGGCAAACAGAATACGCACCATCAATTCAACTCCCGCTATGGATTGTCATCAAGGGATTGGAACAAAGGATACAGAGCATGAGTTCAACCCCCATTATTGTCGTCAAGGGCCTCGGCAAATCGGTTCGCCTCGGCCAGGAAAGCCTCTCCATCCTTGAAGGGATCGATCTGCAAGTCAATAGCGGCGAGACGGTGGCACTGGTCGGCGCCTCCGGCTCCGGCAAGTCCACCCTGCTGGGGCTGCTGGCCGGGCTCGATCTGCCGAGTCAGGGGGATATCGAAATCCTCGGCAAATCCCTTGGCGAGCTGGATGAAGAGGGGAGGGCCAGATTGCGTGCCGAGCAGATCGGCTTTGTGTTCCAGTCGTTCCTGCTGCTCCCGACCATGACGGCGCTGGAGAATGTGATGCTGCCCGCCGAGCTGCGCGGCGAGCGTGATTGCGAACCAAGAGCTCGCGAGCTGTTGGCCGCGGTCGGGCTTGGCGAGCGGTTGCACCATCTGCCGCCACGGCTCTCAGGCGGTGAGCAGCAGCGGGTGGCCATCGCCCGCGCCTTTATGACCCGTCCAAGCCTGCTGCTGGCGGACGAGCCGACCGGCAACCTCGACAGCAAGACCGGCGAGAAGGTGATCGAGCTGCTGTTTGAACTCAATCGCAAGCACGGCACCACGCTGGTGGTGGTAACCCATGACCATCAGCTGGCCGAACGCTGCCAGCGGCAAGTGGTCATGACGGCGGGTCGGCTGGAGCGCGAGGTGCCCCATGATGTGGTGTAACGGGGTGAGCTGCGGGTCAGGTGGGAGATGCAAGGGATGATGCAGTGGCGATTGGGATGGCGACTGCTTCGCCGGGAAGGTTTCAGCGGCGAACTGCGCTGGTTTGTGCTGGCGCTAGCGCTTAGCGTGGCGTGCGTCTTGAGTGTGGCGCTGGTAGCGGATCGGCTCGATGCCGGACTCAAGGCGTCGGGCCGCGACTTTATCGGAGCGGATCGGGTGTTGCGCACTGCCGCTGCGCTGCCGGATGGCTGGCTGGCCCGAGCGAAACAGGATGGCTTGGCGGTGCAGACCACCGTCAGCTTCAACAGCATGCTGTTTCACGGTGATGCGTTGCAGCTTGCCTCCATTCGGGCGGTGCCCGACGGTTTCCCTTTCTACGGCAAGCTCACTCTGGAACCTGCCCGCGCCCCGGCTCCCGGCGAGATCTGGCTCTCCGCCCGGGTGATGCAGCTGCTTAAGGCTAAAACGGGGGATGAGCTGGAGGTGGGTAATACGGTGCTCAAGGTGGCAGGCCTGCTTGGCGAGGAGCCGGATCAGGGCTTCAGCCCCTTCCTGCTGGCGCCGCGGGCGCTGATCCACAGTGCCGATATCGAGGCGACCGGCGCCCTGCTTCCCGGCAGCCGCCAGCAGTGGCGCTATCTGTTCAAGGGGCCGCGAGAGTCGCTGGCCCGTTACGAGCAATGGTTGTTGCCGCAATTGCAGGCCGGACAGAAGTGGATCAAACCGGATGACAGCGAATCCCAAGTGGGCCGTTCGCTGGCCAATGCCGAACGTTTCTTCCGGCTTGCCTCGTTAAGCGGGGTGTTGCTAGGGGCGTTGGCGATGGGGATTGCGGTGCGCCACTTTGCCGAGCGCCAGACCAATATGGTGGCGCTGCTCAAGACCCTGGGGGCATCCCGTCGCTCGCTCTGGCAACTGATGGGAACCCTGCTGCTGTCGCTGACGCTGATCGGTGCGTTGCTGGGTCTGGTGGCGGGCACAGCCATGCAGTGGATCACCTTGCAACTGCTGGGGGACCTGCTGCCGCCGGATCTGCCACCCCCCTCCTGGCGACCCTTTGCGCTGGGAGTGGCGGTGGCGCTCTTTATCACCCTGCTGCTCGCTTTTGTGCCCTTCTTGCGGCTGCTGAAAGTGCCGCCGCTGCGGGTATTGCGCCGGGAGCTGGAGGCGGGGATTCCCCCCTGGCTGGCCCTGCCGGTCGGCCTGTTCGGGCTGTTTGCGCTGGTCTGGGGCTTTACCGCCGATGTACGGCTGGCGCTGGGTCTGGTGGGGGGCATGGGCTTGCTGATGGGGCTGCTGGCCCTGCTGGCGGCGCTGATGTTGCGGCTGGGAGCGAGAGTGAGCGGGCCTCATGCCTTGCGGTTGGCGCTGGCCCACCTGTCGCGCGAGCGCAGCAGTGGCCTGTTTCAGCTGGCGGGCTTTGCGTTGGCGCTGATGCTGTTTGGCTTGCTCTGGGTGGCCCGGGTCGATCTGCTGGATGAGTTTTCGGCACGTCTCCCCGTCGATGCGCCCAACCGTTTTCTGGTCAATGTGGCCGAGAACGAGCGGGAGGGGATCCTGAGCGAGCTGGCGGCAGCCGGGGCCACCACTTCCGATTTCTATCCCATGGTGCGTGGCAGGCTGACCCATATCGCCGGTGAGGCGGTGGGCGAGGGGGCCAGCAGTGGCCGCGAGGGGGTCGATCGGGAGCTCAACTTCACTACCACAACAACCCTGCCAATCGACAACAAGCTGGTGGCCGGGAAATGGCTTGCCGGACCCGGCGAGGTGTCGGTGGATAGCGAGCTGGCCAAGCGGCTCGATATCAAGCTGGGGGACATGCTCGCCTTTACCATCGAGGGGCGCAGCTTTGGCGCCAGGGTCACCAGTCTGCGCAGCATCAAGTGGGACAATATGCGTCCCAACTTCTACATGATCTTCTCCGAGGATCTGCTGGCACCCTTCTCCCGTACCTGGCTTGGTAGTTACCGATTGCCCGATGCGGGGCGCACTGCCGAGGTGGAGTTGATCCGCCGTCACCCCACGGTGAGCCTTATCGATGTGGATGACCTGATTGCGCGGCTTACTCAGGTATCGGAGCAGGTGAGCCGGGCGCTGGCGCTGATGCTGGGGCTGGTGACAGTGGCCGCGCTGCTGGTGCTGCTGACCCAGACCCAGGCCAGCATGGCCCAGCGTCGGCGCGAGCTGCTGTTGATGCGCACCTTGGGGGCCAGTAGCGAACTACTGAAAAAGATGCTGCGCTGGGAGTTGGTGGCCAGTGGTGCGCTGGCGGGGCTCTGTGCCGCCATGGTGGTGGAGCTCTGCTCCTTTGGCCTGCAGTGGTGGTGGTTCGAGGGGCAGTGGCAGTTCCACTGGGCCATCTGGCTCGGCCTGCCGACGCTGGGGGCCTTGCTGGTGACGCTGGCGGGGCAGGGGATGCAGCGCCAGCTGCTGGCTGGCACCCTGAGCGATCGGCTGCGAGGGCTGGGTCAGGGACTGTTGTAATCCCGCCAGCGCGAGCCGATGCACACAAGGTGCAATAGCGCAGCCACCATAAACAAGCAGCCCAGCCATTGGCCGGGCTGCTTGTTATGCGAGGTGCTGACGAGCAGACGCCGCGAGCGGGTGTGAGTTAGCGGGGCTCACGCAGCAGATTGGTGAGGGCGCTCGGCAGCTCGGGATAGCTGAAGTGAAAACCGGCCTGTTTCAGCCGTGCTGGTATCACCTTTTGTCCGGTCAGCAGCAGATCTGCCGCCTCCCCCATCACCAGTTGCAACAGCGGAGCCGGGACGAAGAAGAGGTGTGGACGGTGCAGCGTGGTGGCAAGGGTCTGGCTAAACTCCCGGTTGCTGACCGGATGGGGCGCAGTGCCGTTGAAAATGCCGCTGCACTCTTCGTGATCCAGCAAGAACAGCATGGCGCGCACCAGATCCTGCACATGGATCCAGCTCATCATCTGGCTGCCCGATCCCATGGGGCCGCCGAGTCCGAGTCGGTAGGGGGGGAGCATTTTGGGCAGGGCGCCGCCATCCATGCCAAGCACCAGCCCGATCCGCACGATACAGACCCGGGTTTGGCGGCTCTGGGCCTCCTGCGCCAGGGTTTCCCACTGCTGGCAGAGCTGGTGGGTAAACTCGTCGTTGGGAGAGCGGCACTGCTCATCGAGGGTTTCGGTGCCCTGTCTGCCATACCAGCCGATGGCGGAGGCGTTGATCAGCACCTTGGGCGGCGTGCTGGATAGCTTGATGAGATCCACCAGCTGCTCGGTCAACAGCCAGCGGCTATCGCAGAGCAGCTGTTTGCGCGACTCGCTCCAGCGTCCGGCGGCGATGGGTTCGCCGGCCAGATTGATCACCGCGTCCACGTCATTGAGGTCATCGAGCCGGTCGAGGTTATCCAATACCTTGATATCGTGACCGAGCAGGGAGTAGGCGCGGCTCCCCTGCCTGCTCAAGACCACGACCTCGTGATTGACCTTGAGATGGGCAACCAGCTTGCGGCCGATAAAGCCGGTTCCTCCGGTAATAAGAATCTTCATCGCTGCACGCTCCTGCTGCCGTTTGCTCTACTCTAATGGCGTCGTCCTCCTGCAACAAGTGGACGAGCTTGGCATGTGTTGTTCACTAGACTGGTTTTAACTCTATCTTTTTCTTACCAGATATTGTTCAACAATAGTTTGAATTGATTGATTTTTGTTGGGTGGAGATTTGTTGAACAATCGCTATTATGGCGACCCTTTTCGCCTGTCCAACGAGGCTGTCACCCATCATCCGAGCATCAAAGAGGCCGCTATGCCATTTCGTCGTTTGAAACTTCGTCAGCTTTACTCGAGGATTCTGCTGGCGCTGCTGATGGGGGGCGGAATCCTGCTGCTGGGGGTTATTGCCGTTATCTGGCAGACGGTGACGGAGACAGAGCGTGATGCCGATTCACGGTTGCAGCATGCCCGTGTGATGTTTGAGCGCTCCATCGGCCATGCCCAGCAGGCGGCCATCAATGTGGAGGGGATGCTTGGTCACTCCTGCAAGGAGGCGGCACAACTGCTGCGCGAACAGGTGGCCACGGTGCCTTATGTCCGTTCCGCCAATCTGGCTGTAGGCAGCCACATCTATTGCACCTCGCTCTATGGTGACTACGATGGCCCCTTCAATCCCGACCGCTATGTGGATGGCAGGTTGCAACTGCTGCCTGGCAATGAGGTCACACCGGATCGCCCCTTGATCGTGCTGCGTCATGAAACGGACAAGGGGAGTGTGCTGATCGGTGTAGATGGCTACTACCTGCGCAATACCCTGGAGATCTCCAGCAAGAACTCCCTGATGGCTCTCGTGGTGGGGCAGAGGGCTCTGTTTGGCTCAGGTCAGGTCGGGGCGGCGCCCTCTCCGACAGAAGAGGGTTATATTGCCCTCGCTTCGGCCGATTTCCCCTATCAGGTCGTCACCCGGGTCACGGTGCATGACTACTGGAGTCACGCATGGCGCTACTCCAGATATACCTTGTTCCTCTCTCCGCTGCTGGCGCTGCTGATTGGATTCGGCACCTTCAGGCTGATGGGGCGTAGCAGCTCACCAGCGGAGGAGCTCAAGCGGGCGTTGATCGAAGAGGAGTTTATCCCCTACCTGCAGCCGGTGGTCTCAGGTGAGGATGAGCAGTGGCGTGGCTGTGAGGTGCTGATGCGCTGGCAGCATCCCAAGCAGGGGATGATCTCGCCGGATCGCTTTATTCCGCTGGCGGAAGATAGCGGGCTGATCGTGCCCATGACCAGCCTGTTGATGGCGCAGGTGCGCGACCACTTCTCCCCTTATGCCCGCAAGCTGCCGGCCAAGTTCCATTTTTGCTTCAATATCAGCGCCAAGCACTTTCAGGATCTCGACCTGTTGGCTGACTGCAAGGCGTTTCTCGACGCGTTTAAGGACAATCCCGTTGATTTGGGGCTGGAGCTGACTGAGCGTGAACTGCTGGTGGCTGATGAGACAACGGCTCAGATGTTTGCCGAATTGCGCAAACTGGGCGTGTTGATCTCTATCGATGATTTTGGCACCGGTCACTCCAGTCTCACCTATCTGCAACAGTTTCAGGTCGATGCAATCAAGATTGACCGGAGCTTTGTAGAGATGATCGGCACGGATGCACTCTCCAGCCATATCGTTGAAAACGTGATTGATCTGGCGAAGCGACTTGAATTGATCCTGATCGCTGAGGGGGTCGAGAAGCAGTCGCAGGCGGACTACCTGCGGGCGCGCCACGTTGACTATCTGCAAGGGTATCGTTACAGCCGTCCCATTCCGATGAAGCAGTTTTGCAAGACCCTATTTGGCTGAACGGTTTAATGGGGAGCATAAAAAACCAGCGATCGCTCGCTGGTTTTTTGTTGATACGGTTTGGCTTGGGCGATCAGAGCATGCGCTGGAGGGCGCGGGCCAAGCGTTTGACCCCCTCTTCAATGGTCGCTTCATCGACGCAGGAGAAGCTCAGGCGCAGGGTGTTCTTGATCTCGGGGCGCACGTAGAAGGGGGCGCCGGGTACGAAGGCCACCTTCTCCTTGATCGCCTCGTCAAACAGCGCCATGGCACTGATGTGGGCTGGCAGAGTCAGCCAGAGGAACATGCCCCCTTCCGGTCGGGTGTAGCTGACGCTGGGCGGGCAGTGACGGGCCAAAGCGGCCTCCATGGCAGCGCGCTGGCGGCCATAGACCTCCTTGATCTTCTCCAAGTGAGCGTCGAGGGAGTTGTCGGTCAGGAAGCGGTGCAGCACCTGCTGGCTGAAGGCGTTGCTGTGCAGATCGGTCGCCTGCTTGGCGATGGTCACCTTCTTGCGCAGCCAGTCCGGCATCACCATCCAGCCCAGACGGAAGGCGGGCACTACGGTCTTGGAGAAGGAGCCGAGCAGCACGGTATTGTTTGGCGCCAGTTTGGCGATGGGGGGCAGATGCTCCCCTTCGAAGCGCAGCTCGCCGTAGGGATCATCTTCCACCATCAACAGCTCGTGGCGCACCAGTCGCTCGGCCAGTGCCTCGCGGTTGGCACGGCTGTAGGAGACACCGCTCGGGTTCTGGAAGTTGGGCACGCCGTAGAGCAGCTTGGCACTGGATCCGCTTGCCAGCAGCGCATCCAGCGCCGCCAGGTCCAGACCCTCTTCTTCAAGGGTGATCGGCTTGAAGGTGGGCTGGTAGACAGAAAAGGCCTGAATAGCGCCAAGGTAACCCGGCTCTTCGATGATGAGATCCTGACCCTCGTCGATCAGCACCTTGCCCAGCAGATCCAGCGCCTGCTGGGAGCCGCTGGTGATGAGGATGTTGTCCGGATTGACCTGCATGCCGTGGCGGGCCAGATAGCGGTCGGCAATATACTGGCGCAGCGGGGCGAAGCCCTCGGTCGCCGCATATTGCAGGGCAGCAGCCCCCTGTTCGCGCAGTACATCCTGACAGGCCTGGTCGATCGCCTTGACCGGAAACAGGTGAGGATTGGGCAGACCACCGGCGAAGGAGATGATCTCCGGATTGGCGGCAACTTTGAGGATTTCACGGATAAAGGAAGGCTCGACCTTCTCGAAGCGCTGGGCAAAAAACGGCTGCATAGACAATTCTCTCGGCATGTGGGCGGTCGCTCCATTCGACCGCCAGGTTATCCGTTTGTATCAGATTTCAGAAATGAGGCAATGATTGTCACAAAAATCGCCAAAAAAGGGCTGGAACGACTCTACTGCGGATTATATTGGACGGTTAGTCGGTGTGGTGATGCCAGTGAGGGAGCAGGGAAGTGGATGGCCGGAATATTTGTTGCGCGAAACACTTGCGCCTTGGGCCTATCTTGGGATAATTCGCTCCCCTGTTTTCGCGGGTCGATGAAATGATGAGCCGCGAGCGGTCCCGCTCGGGATCGGACACAAGATGTATTACCCGGATTGATGAAATAACGAGACCATTATGCCTGTGACCCAAGATGTATTTAACGAAGACGGCAAGTTCATGCGCAAGATCCGCAGCTTTGTCCGTCGCGAAGGCCGCCTGACCAAAGGGCAGGAGAAGGCCCTGGAAGAGCTCTGGCCGGTCATGGGTATCGATTTCGAGCCAAAGCCGCTCGATCTGGTCGCACTGTTTGGCCGCGAGGCACCTGTGGTGCTGGAGATCGGCTTTGGTATGGGCGCCTCTTTGGTGGAGATGGCCAAGAATGCCCCCGAGAAGAACTTCATCGGCATTGAAGTACACTCCCCGGGCGTGGGTGCCTGTCTGGGCAGCGCTCAGGAAGCGGGCGTCACCAATCTGAAGGTGATCTGCCACGATGCGGTCGAGGTGCTGGAGCACATGATCCCGAACGGCTCACTCTCCTGCCTGCAGCTCTTCTTCCCGGATCCCTGGCACAAGAGCCGTCACCACAAGCGTCGCATCGTACAGCCTGCATTTGCCCAGGACATTCGCCAGAAGCTGGCCATCGGTGGCGTGTTCCACATGGCGACCGACTGGGAAAACTATGCCGAGCACATGCTGGAAGTGATGAGCGCCGCCGAGGGTTACGAGAATACCTCTGCCACCGGCAACTGGGTGCCCCGTCCGGACTGGCGTCCGCTGACCAAATTTGAACAACGTGGCCACCGTCTTGGCCACGGGGTTTGGGATCTGATTTTCAAGCGTGTCAGCTAAGCTGGCACGTCAACACACCTAGCGTATCAACTAACTTGAGGAGCTATCATGGCCAATCGTAGCCGCCGCCTGCGCAAGAAACTGCGCGTCGATGAATTCCAGGAAATGGGTTTCGACATCAGTTTCAACTTCCCGGTCGGCACTGCCGAAGAGACCATCGATGCGGTAGTCGATGCGATGATCGATGAGGTTGTTGAACC
The DNA here is from genome assembly GCF_054052385.1 of Aeromonas sp. 25-AL00135. Taxonomy (NCBI): domain Bacteria; kingdom Pseudomonadati; phylum Pseudomonadota; class Gammaproteobacteria; order Aeromonadales; family Aeromonadaceae; genus Aeromonas; species Aeromonas sp. 25-AL00135. Next base: position 16,368 of record NZ_JBSTYQ010000001.1, read on the forward strand.
CCGCAAACTGGCATTTGCCGGCTCCGGTCACCTGGCCTGGGAAGGGATGATCTGCACCCAGCAACTGGGCAAGTGTACCGAAGAAGACCGCGCTGCCGTCAAATCCTGGCTGGAAGGCAAGGGGATGGAAGCCGTGGTCGTTACCGAGCTGTTCGACCTCTGGTACGGTGAACCGGCCTGATACAAGGCTGCCGCATCTGGCGCCTTGTTGTGGGTAACTGAAAAATCCCGCCGCTGGCGGGATTTTTGTTAGTGGGGATGGGATCTCCACCGCTGTTTTAGTCATGGAATCGCTTATTGCTTATGGTGTTGTCATCCGAATTACTGGCCAGCATCCTTGAAGAGGTGCGCCCGTTGCTGGGACAAGGCAAGGTGGCCGACTACATTCCGGCACTGGCTCAGGTACCGGCCGATCGGCTGGGTATCGCAGTCTGTACCGTCGAGGGGGAGCTGTTCACCGCCGGTGACGCTTTTGAACCCTTCTCCATCCAGAGTATCTCCAAGGCCCTGAGCCTGACCCTGGCACTCACTCTCTATCAGGAGGAGGAGATCTGGGCCCGGGTTGGCAAGGAGCCCTCCGGCCAGCCCTTCAACTCGCTGGTGCAGCTCGAGTTCGAGCAGGGAATTCCCCGCAACCCCTTTATCAATGCCGGAGCGCTGGTGGTGAGCGACCTGCTGGAGACCCGCCTCACTGCGCCGCGGCAACGTACCCTTGAGCTGGTGCGTCGCCTTTCCGGCAATCCGGCCATCATGGCGGATCAGGTGGTCGCCCGCTCCGAATATCAGCACTCTGCCCGTAACGCCGCCATCGCCTATCTGATGAAGGCCTACGGCAACTTCGAAAACGAAGTGGACAAGGTGCTGCAAAGCTACTTCAATGCCTGTGCCATCCGCATGAGCTGCGTCGATCTGGCGCGGGCATTCATCTATCTGGCCAACCGTGGTGTGCCACTGGGCGAGAGCGTGCCGCTGCTGCCCGCCCGCACCACCAAGCAGGTCAACGCCCTGCTCGCCACCTGCGGTCTCTATGATGAGGCGGGCGATTTTGCCTATCGTGTCGGCATGCCGGGCAAATCGGGTGTCGGCGGCGGTATCATCGCCCTGATCCCAGGCGAGCTCTGCGTCTGTGTCTGGTCGCCCGAGCTCAACAAAGCCGGTAACTCGCTGGCGGGCACGGCGGCGCTGGAGCTGCTGGCCGAGCGGCTGGGTCGCTCCATTTTTTAACCTTGTTCACTATGAATCGAGAAATCACCATGAAACGACATCTTCGCTTCCTGCAGGCCGCGCTGGCGACCTTACTGCTCTGGTGTGCCCTGCCCGCCGTGGCAGGGGAGTTGCCACCGCTCTCGCTGGCCGATGCCAAGGCCAAACAGGCTGTCATCTTGGATACCCGCGCCAGCTACTTCTATCAGGGGTGGCCGATGGAAGGGGAGAAGCAGGGCGGTCATGTGGCGGGCGCCGAGAACCTCTCTGCCGAGTGGAAATACAGCGATGAAGAGTGGCCAAAGGCGCTCGAGATCAAGGGGCTGAAGGCCGATCGTCCGGTTGCCCTCTACGGTGCGTCCCGCGAAGTGGCCGAGGTGGCCCGTCTGCTGCGCAAGCAGGGGATCAAGCAGCTGTTCGAGCTGCAAGGATGGCAAGCCGCACCGCGCGAGTCGCTGGCACGCTGGCAGCAGCTGGTCTATCCGCGCTGGTTGGCGGACCTGCAAGAGGGCAAGCCGGTTGCCGCGGCGCCCAAGGGTGACTGGAAGCTGTTTGAAGTGGATTGGGGTTCACCCAAGGCCTACCTCATCAGCCACATCCCGGGGGCCGGTTATATCGATACCAACAGCCTCGAAGAGGAGCCGCTGTGGAACAAGGTCTCTGACGAAGCGCTCAAGAAGCTGCTGCTGGATAACGGCATTCGTCACGACACCACCGTCATCCTCTATGGTCGCAACACCATGGCGGCTGCCCGTGCCGCGCACCTGATGATGTATGCGGGGGTGAAAGATGTACGCCTGCTGGACGGTGGTCTGGATGCCTGGTTTATCCAGCACCTGCGTACCGAAACCGGTCTGCCCAACAAATATGAGCCGGTGAAGGAGTTTGGCGTGGCCATTCCCGCTCACCCCGAGTACTACACCACGTTAAGTCAGGCAAAAGAGCTGCTCAAGCAGCCCGATAGCGCACTGGTCAGTGTGCGTACCTGGGACGAGTTTGTCGGCAACACCTCAGGTTACAGCTACATCAAGCCGAAGGGCGATATCCCGGGGGCCAAGTGGGGTCACGGCGGGGTGGATGCCAACAGCATGAGCGACTTCCACAACCCGGACGGCACCATGAAGCCGGCCCGTGAGATCCTAGCCATGTGGGAGCAGTGGAATATCGAGCCAACCCAGCAGGCGGCGTTCTACTGCGGTACCGGCTGGCGCGCCTCCGAGGCCTTCTTCTACGCCTGGCTGATGGACTGGAAACAGATCAGCGTCTACGACGGCGGTTGGTACGAGTGGAGTTCCGATCCCAAGAACCCGACCGTGATCGGTGAGCGCCAGCCTGCCAAGTCATGATTGCGCATTTGCGCTTGAAAGAAGAGGCCGGACAGAGATGTCCGGCCTTTTTCATTGCGCTCGCCACCCGGCCAGATAACTAGGCTAAGTCGCTGATTATTGACGGCGATCCCGCTTTGCTCATCGCACCATCCCGTGCCGTGCGATTGAACTAGGCTTCAAGAAACATCCTCGTGGTGAGGATGATCGCAGAAGAGGCCGCAATGAAAAAACTGATGATGATCCTGGTGTGTGCCCTGGGGCTGGTGGCATGCAGCTCCCAATACATCATGAGCACCAAGGATGGCAAGATGATCACCACAGAGAGCAAACCCAAGCTGGACGAGAGCACCGGCATGTATCGCTATTACGATCATGAAGGGCGCGAGGTAATGATCAAGAAAGATGACGTGACCCAAATCATGGAGCGCTAAGCGCTCTCTTGCCGCAAGGGCCGCTATCTGCGGCTCTTCTCTTTTTGCCGAAAAGTCGCGCTGTTTTCTCTGTTGATCCCCGCACATTCGCAGCAAATTCAGCCGTGATACAGCTTCCGTTATGGTTTAACCCTTATCATCACACTCCATTTTTTATTGGAGGTGTTATGTCCTTGATGTCTATCTGGAATTCCCGTTTTTCTGCACGCAGCTTGCTGGGTGGTGTCTTGCTGGTGGTGGCGTCAGCCAGCCATGCCGGTGACGATCAGTTCACGCTGGGGCGGACTATTTTGCTGGGAGCCGGTGATCATGGTGCGACAATTCCTTTGGTGATTTGCCGTCAGACCAAATATATCAAGGTGAAGGCAGAGCGTGATTTGACCCTGGATCGGGTGGTGGTGACCTATGGCGGTGATCGTACCAAGACCATTCGTTTCGATCGGGAAATGAGCAGTGATAAAGAGACCGAGTGGAAATCACTGGGCTCGCGCCGTTGTGTGAAAAAAATCGAAGTTTACGGTAATTCAGAGCGCAGCAAAGCGGGTGTAAAAGTATTCGGCCGCAAATAAGTGATGCGGTTTTTCTGCGCAGACAGATGAGTTAAAAATAATGGCGAGCCGTGGCTCGCCATTATTTTTTATGGTCGGGTTCGCTATTTTTTCGGCCGAAACGGCTTGATGACGCTTTCGTCGCACTCGAGATACGGCCCTTCCATCAAATCGATGCAGTAGGGGATGGCGGGGAATACTGCATCCAGACATTCGCGGATTGATTTGGGCTTGCCCGGCAGATTGACGATCAGGGTATCGTCGCGCAGTCCGGCTGTCTGGCGCGACAGAATAGCGGTCGGCACAAACTTGAGGGATTCGGCCCGCATCAGCTCGCCAAAGCCCGGCATCATGCGATCACATACCGCTTCGGTCGCTTCCGGCGTGACATCCCGCTTGGCCGGGCCGGTGCCGCCAGTGGTGACGATGAGGCAACACTGCTCCTCATCCGCCAGCCGGATCAGGGTCGCTTCAATCTGCTCCTGCTCATCGGGGATCACCTGATAGACAGGTTCCCACTCCGAGGTCAGATAGGCGTTCAGGGTGTCGATGATGGCCTTGCCGGAGAGGTCTTCATAGATACCCGCGCTGGCGCGATCGCTGACGGTGACGATACCGATTTTTGCCTTGCTCATGGTCTGCTCTTGAATGTCCGATAAAAGTGGCAATTAAAATAACATAATCAGTGAGATATGTTAAACCGTCAGGAGATGACGCGGGTCGGTGAGGGAAGAATAAAGTGTCGAATGAAGCAAAATAAGGCCACCCGGATTTTTATTTGCAATAAAAAACAGAAAATCACAACCTAAAATGTATAAGTGTTTTATCTCGCCTGAATTAAAAACAATCGCTTGTTTCCAAACACAATTAAAATAGATAGACACCCTCGTAGTGACCATTGTCCGGTTTGGTCCCCAGTGGATGGATTGAACCCTTTTTAGCCGCGTCGTATATACAGATTTATATGGCTGGGACGTGATGGTGTGGTACCGCAGTGTGTTGCCAGCAATAGTCGCCAAGGAGGGCATATGGAGTTGCCTGATTTTGACACCCTGAAGGAGTTGGCTGCGAGTGAGCCCTCCCGGCTGGATGCGATTCTGGAGCAGCAGATCGACCAGTTGATGGCCCGAGCGAGCCCCGATCAGCAGCGCCGTCTGCGCGGGTTGCAGTTCAAGATTGATGGTCAGCGCCGTCTGGCGAAAAACAATCTTGATAGCTGTATCCGGATTACCAACATGATGCGGGAATCCTTTTATGTGATGCGCAGCGAAATGAGCCAGTTCAGAGAAGAGGGGGACCCTCCGCCTGAAAGCGATGGCAGTGGTAAAATAATCCGTCTGGCGGACTATCGACGTCGTAAATAATCTGCAATAACCCCCTTGAATGATATTTCAGCCAAATCGGTGAGGTCATAATAAAGGGAATTTCTGACGGCCTGATTGTTATGGTTTTTAATGTTAGTCGTAATGTATTTGTGATGTAATTTCTTTTCTCCTTCTTGTAATAACTTATTAGTCAGGTTGTGATAGGGGTGGATGAATAACAGTAAAAGTTAGGCTAATATGGCCGAAATTTTTATTGCTACGACTCGAAGGGATTATGAGAAGTATCACACCAAGACGGGTGTTGTCGCGGGAGCAACAGACAGAGATCACCCGCATTATCGTCAAGGTGGGTCAGATGTTGGCCCAGTTCGGGGCGGAGAGCCGGATCATCGAGCAGACCACGGTGCGGCTGGGGATGGCGCTGGGGCTGGAGAGTGTCGAGATGGCCATCTCTTCCAGTGCCATCGTGCTCACCAGTCTCTATCAGGGGGGTTGCGTCACCACTACCCGGCGGGTGCGCGAACATGGCATCAATATGCAGGTGGTGTGCGAGATCCAGCGGATCTGCATCATGGCGGAGAAAGAGCTGATCGGTGCCCGTGAAGTGCGCCAGCGGCTCGAGGCCATCGTCCCCTTTCACTATCACCCCTGGCTAGTGGTCCCCATGGTGGGGCTCTCCTGTGGCGCCTTTAGCCTGCTGTTTGGCGGTGACTGGCCCATCTTCCTGGTGACCTGCTTCTCGTCTGCCGTGGCGATGCGGGTGCGCCAGCTGATGGCCCGCCATCACCACAGCCCGCTCATCAACTTTGCCGCCACCGGCTTTATCGCCACCTTGCTCTCTTCCTGCGCCACCTTCTTCAACTGGGGTGACCAGCCCTATCTCGCCATGGCGGCCAGCGTGCTGTTGCTGGTGCCGGGCTTTCCGCTGATCAATGCGGTCTCAGACATGGTGAAGGGCTACTTCAACATGGGGCTGGCCCGCTGGGGGACCGCGACCCTGCTGACCATCAGCGCCGCCATAGGTATCATTTTGGCCATGTCGGTCACGGGGATCTGGGGGTGGAAAGTATGATGGATTTGCTCTGGCTACTGACCAAGGATGCCTTCTGGTCCTCCATTCCGGCGGTGGGGTTTGCCATGCTGTTCAACGTGCCGCCACGGATGCTGAAATATTGCGCCATGGGCGGCGCGCTGGCCCACAGCCTGCGTACCCTGCTGATCCACTATGGTATGCCCATCGAGTGGGCGACGTTGGCGGCGGCGACCACGGTCGGCTTTGTCTGCGTCTACTGGTCGCGCCGTCTGCTGGCGCCGCGTCCGGTGTTCAGCGTTGCTTCCATCATTCCGATGATCCCGGGCAGTTATGCGTTCAAGACCATGATTGCTGTGGTGGAGCTCAACATCAACGGCGTGACCATGGAGTTGATCCAGAGTGCGGTGGAGAACGGCCTCAAGGCGCTCTTTATCGTCGGTGCCCTCAGTTTCGGTTTGGCGATCCCCTCTCTGGTCGTGTACCGTAACCGCCCCATAATCTGACAGACGGTGAGAGGCCCCATGAAGATTTCCATGATTGCCGCCATGGCCCACGACAGGGTGATCGGCAAGGACAACCAGATGCCCTGGCATCTGCCTGCCGATCTGGCTCACTTCAAGCGTGTCACCCTCGGTAAACCGGTATTGATGGGGCGCAAAACCTTCGAATCCATCGGTCGACCGCTGCCCGGACGGCGCAATCTGGTGATCAGCCGCAATCCCGACTATCAGGCTGAGGGCATTGAGGTGGTGGGCTCCGTCGAGGCGGCGCTGGCGCTGTTGGCAGGCAGCTCGGTGGAGGAGTTGATGGTGATCGGTGGTGGTCATCTCTATGCCGAGATGTTGCCGAGCGCGGATTGTCTCTACCTGACCCGCATCGATCTGGCGGTGGAGGGGGATACCCGCTTCCCTGCTTTTGACGATGGCCACTGGCAACGCGTTGATTGCGAGAGCCACCCTGCCGATGAAAAGAACCCGCACCCCTATAGCTTCGAGACCTGGCAGCGCCGCTGACGGACGAATGCTAATGGGCAAAGAACAACAAGGGCATCTTCGGATGCCCTTGTTGTTCTGTTGGGTTTTCAAGACGGGATTAGATGCCTGAGCCGTCGTTCTCGCCATTTTCCTCGTGCAAACCGCACTCGCGCTTGAGGCCGAAGAAGCGGGTCTGCTCCTCGCTCATGCCCGGCTCCCACTTGGCGGTGGTGTGGACATCGCCCACCGAGAGATAACCCTGCTCCCACAGCGGGTGGTAGGGGAGGTCGAACTCCTTGAAGTAGTAGAAGACATCCTTGTTGCTCCAGTCGATCACCGGCAGGAACTTGAAGCGGCCGCGCTGGATGCCCAGCACCGGCAACTTGCCACGGCTGCCGGACTGCTCCCGGCGCAGGCCGGAGAACCAAGTCTGGGCCCCCAGCTCGCGCAGGGCGCGGTCCATCGGCTCCACCTTGTTGAGCTGGTTGTAGCGGGTGATCCCCTCCACCCCCTGCTCCCACAGGAGGCCAAATCGCGCCTCCTGCCAGGCCGGGCTGAGCTCGGCCCGATAGATCTTGAGATTTAGCGCGAGGCGCTCGGTCAGCTCGTCGATAAAGCGGTAGGTCTCCGGGAACAGATAACCGGTATCGGTCAGCACTACGGGCACGTCGGCCCGCTCGCGGCTTACCAGATGGAGCATCAGCGCCGCCTGAATGCCGAAACTGGATGAGAGCACATGCTCCCCCGGCAGATTGGCCAGGGCCCAGCGCACCCGCTCGGTGGCACTCATGGTATCCAGCTCGCGGTTGAGGGGCGCGAGTGCCTCGACTTGCTCCTCACGGCCGAGGGCCAGCAGCGCCTGCAGGTCAAGGCGGCCATCTTCAGTGACATTAAGCGGCAGATTAAGCTGCATAGAAGTCCCTCGCAGAATCGATAACGGGTGCAATCACCCCAACCCGGATCACGAAGTCGCCAAAGCATTCGCCCTGATTGCGCTCGGTGGCCCAGCGGCCGATCAGTCGATCCAGCTCGGCCAGGATCTGCGGCTCAGTGATGTTCTCGAGGTGCAGGCGCGGAATGCGGGTGCCCTCCAGGTTGCCACCCAGATGGAGGTTGTAGCGGCCGGGCGCCTTGCCCACCAGACCCACTTCCGCCAGCATGGCGCGGCCGCAGCCGTTGGGGCAACCGGTGACCCGGAAGATGATGGCGTCATCCGCCAGCCCATGTTTGGTCAGCAGCCCTTCGATATCGGTGACAAACGCCGGCAGCATGCGCTCGGCCTCGGCCATCGCCAGCGGGCAGGTGGGCAGGGCCACACAAGCCATGGACTGCTTGCGCTGCTCGCTCACGCCGTCATCCAGCAGGCCGTATTGGCGTGCCAGCCCTTCGATGCGGGCCTTCTCGCTGGCAGGCACGCCCGCGATGATCAGGTTTTGGTTGGCGGTCAGGCGAAAATCCCCCTGATGCACCTTGGCGATCTCCAACATGCCGGTTTTGAGCGGCTTGCCCGGGAAGTCAAGCAGGCGGCCATTCTCGATAAACAGGGTGAGGTGGTGCTTGCCGTCGATCCCCTCGACCCAACCGAAGCGATCGCCACGGCTGGTGAACTCATAGGGGCGCACTTCGCCAAACTGGATGCCGGCACGGCTCTCCACCTCGGCCTTGAAGGCTTCGACGCCGACGCGTTCAAGGGTGTACTTGGTCTTGGCGTTCTTGCGATTGACCCGGTTGCCCCAGTCGCGCTGGGTGCTGACTACGGCCGCCGCCACCTCCAGCACGTGGGAGAGTGGGATGAAGCCAAAGTCGCTCGCCTTGCGCGGATAGGTGCTGGTGTCGCCGTGGGTCATGGCCAGCCCGCCGCCCACCAGCACGTTGAAGCCAACCAGCTTGCCACCTTCGGCAATCGCCACGAAGTTGAGATCGTTGGCATGGATATCCACGTCGTTGTGAGGCGGGATCACCACAGTGGTCTTGAATTTGCGCGGCAGGTAGTTGGAACCCAGGATCGGCTCCTCATCCTGCCCCAATTTTTCACCGTCCAGCCAGATCTCCACGTAGGCGCGGGTCTTGGGCAGCAAGTGTTCGGATATCTTCTTGGCCCACTCGTAGGCCTCCTGATGCAGCTCGGATTCCACCGGGTTGCTGGTGCAGAGCACGTTGCGGTTCACGTCGCCGGCGGTGGCTATGCTGTCGATGCCGGTGCTGCTCAGGGTCTTATGCATCAGCTTGATGTCGCGCTTCAATACCCCGTGGAACTGGAAGGTCTGACGGGTGGTCAGGCGGATGCTGCCGTAGAGGCTGTGCTCTTCGGCGAACTTGTCGATGATCTGCCACTGGGCCGGGGTGATGATCCCACCCGGCAGGCGGGCACGCAGCATGACGTTGTGCAGCGGCTCCAGCTTCTGGGCGGCGCGCTCCGGGCGGATGTCGCGGTCATCCTGCTGGTACATGCCGTGAAAGCGGATCAGCTGGAAGTTGTCGCCGTTGAAGCCACCGGTGAGTGGATCCTGCAGATCCTGCTCAATGGTGCCGCGCAGGAAGTTGCTCTCGCGCTTGAGGCGCTCGTTGTCGGCCAGCGGCCCTTCGACCGGTCCCGCTTTTGGGTGAGAAAGAGGTTGTTTGCTCATCAATAGACATCCCTTTGATAACGTTTGGCACGACGCAATTCGCTCAAATACTCTTCTGCTTCCTCACGGCTCTTGTGACCGTGTTTGGCAATTACATCCAGCAGGGCCTCCTGTACATCCTTGGCCATCTTGTTGGCGTCGCCACACACATAGAAGTGAGCGCCTGCTTCCAGCCACTGGTAGAGCTCAAGCCCTGCCTCGCGCAGGCGGTCCTGCACATAAATCTTGTTGGCTTGATCCCGGCTGAAGGCCAGGGAGATCTTCGACAGCAGCCCAGATTTCACATAACGCTGCCACTCCACCTGATAGAGGAAATCCTGGGTAAAATGGGGGTTGCCGAAGAAGAGCCAGTTCTTGCCCTCGGCACCTTGGGCTTCCCGCTCCTGCATAAAGGCGCGGAACGGGGCGATGCCGGTGCCCGGGCCCACCATGATGACGGGGGTGTCGGGGTTTTGCGGCAGGCGGAAGTTGTCGTTGTGCTCCACAAACACCCGCACTTCGCCATCCTCAATGAGCCGATCCGCCAGATAGGAGGAGGCGGCGCCAGAGCGCACTGTGCCATCTTCCTGCGGGTAGCGCACCACGCCGACGGTCAGGTGCACCTCCTCTTCCACCTCGCTCTGGGCGGAGGCGATGGAGTAGAGGCGTGGGGTGAGGGGGCGCAGCAGGCCAACCAGCTGCTCGGCCGTGAGGGCGGTCGGGAAGCGTTTCAGCACATCTACCACCTGAGCAGAGGCCACCAGTGCATTGACCTGGGCCTTGTCACCGGCCAAGTCTTTCAGCGCCGCGTTGTTCGATATATCAGCGAGTCCTGTGATAAAGCCGCCGTGCAGCCGGGTCAGTTCGAAGTGACCGGTCAGTGCGGCGTGCAAGGTGCCGTGAGTCGTGGCTTCATCGCCAGAGAGGCCGGTCAGGGCCAGCACTTCCCCCACCAGGTCGGCGTCGTTGTCGAACCAGACCCCGAGGGCATCACCCGGTTGATAGGTGAGGCCGGAGTCGGCCAGATTGATCTCGATATGGCGGATATCCTTGGTGGAATCCCGGCCGGTGATCTTCTGATTGACCGACAGGCGGGCAGGGAAGGGGTTCTCCTTGCTGTACTGGCTGTGGCCAACCGCCTGCTGCACCGCGCTGGCTACGCTGCTGCTGGCCGCTCCGGTAGAGAGGGTCGCGGCAATGGCGTTGAGTGCCTGTTCGCCCCACGCCTTGGCGGCATCCTGATAATCCACATCGAGGCTGGCGAGTTCATAAATGCGCTCGGCCCCTGCGCTGGCGAGGAAGTTGTCAAAATCTTTGCCGGTCTGGCAGAAAAATTCGTAGGAGCTGTCACCCAGCCCCAGCACCGCGAACTTGAGGCCGTCCAGCTTGCCGATCTTGCCTTTTTTAAGCTGCTCGAACAGATCGACGGCGCTCTCCGGCGGTTCACCCTCCCCGTAAGTGCTCACTACCACCAGCAGATGGCTCTCTTTCTTGAGTTGCTTGGGTTTGTAGTCGGCCATCGACGCGAGGGTGGCCGGTAGACCACGGGCTTCGGCCTGCGCCTTGATGGCAGTAGCGACACCTTTGGCGTTGCCGGTCTGGGAGCCGTAGAGAATAGTTAGGCTACCGCTGGGAGCCACGACTTCTGCGCCTGCGGTCGCAACGGGCTGGATGCCCACCTGGGAGAGGCCGTAGAGATATCCGCTCACCCAAGCCAGTTGCTGGGTATTGAGGGTCGAGAGTACCTGACCCAGCTGACGTTGCTGCTCGTCAGAGAGGGGGGAGAGGTTGAATGGGGAATCCTTCAATTGCATCACACGCGTCTTCCATGGTCTGATTTTTGGCCAGATTAAAGGGCGTGTTGGCTAACAACAAAGAATAAAAATATCTTCTTTATTCCATTATTGAATTTTGAAAGTGATTTTGCGGTAAAGGAGATAGAAAAACGCCCCGCTGTTGCGGGGCGTTTTCAAGCTATCGCGCTCGGGATGGATCCCGGCGGGCATGAACCTTACTTCTGCGGACGCAGGGCCGGGAACAGAATGACGTCACGGATGGTGTGGCTGTTGGTAAACAGCATGACCAGACGGTCGATACCGATACCCTGACCGGCAGTCGGCGGCAGGCCGTGTTCCAGCGCGGTGACGAAGTCGGCGTCGTAGAACATGGCTTCGTCGTCGCCAGCTTCTTTCTGATCAACCTGATCCTGGAAGCGCTTGGCCTGATCTTCTGCATCGTTCAGCTCGGAGAAGCCGTTGGCCAGCTCGCGGCCACCGATGAAGAATTCGAAGCGGTCGGTTACGTCCGGGTTCACGTCGTTGCGGCGAGCCAGCGGAGAAACGGCAGCCGGGTACTCGGTGATGAAGGTCGGTTGCAGCAGCATGTGCTCCACGGTCTCTTCGAAGATCGCGGTGATCACGTGGCCCAGCTCCCATCCCTTCATCAGCTCGATGTGCAGACGCTTGGCAACGGCCTTGGCGCTCTCCAGGGTAGCCAGATCGTCCAGAGTTACGTCCGGGTTGAACTTCAGGATGGACTCGACCATGGTGAGGCGCTGGAACGGCTGACCGAAATCGATGGTCAGGCCCTCTTCGTCCTCTTTGGCGTAACGGATCTTGGTGTTGCCCAGAATGTCTTGCGCCAGGGTGCGCAGCAGCTCTTCGGTCAGGTCCATCAGATCGATGTAGTCGGCGTAGGCCATGTAGAACTCGATCATGGTGAACTCGGGGTTGTGACGAACCGAGATACCTTCGTTACGGAAGTTGCGGTTGATCTCGTAGACACGCTCGAAACCACCGACCACCAGACGCTTCAGATAGAGCTCCGGAGCGATACGCAGGTACATGTCGATGTCCAGCGCATTGTGGTGAGTGACGAACGGACGCGCGGAGGCACCACCAGGGATGACTTGCATCATCGGGGTTTCCACTTCCATGAAGCGCTTTTCGTTGAAGAACTTGCGGATACCGGCAACCACCTGGGTGCGGATCATGAAGGTCTTGCGGGACTCTTCGTTGGCGATCAGATCCAGGTAGCGCTGGCGGCAGCGAGCTTCCTGGTCGGTCAGGCCTTTGTGCTTCTCGGGCAGCGGACGCAGTGCCTTGGTCAGCAGGCGGATATCGGAAACGTGAACGGAGAGCTCACCGGTCTGGGTCTTGAACAGGGTACCTTCGACACCCACGATGTCGCCCAGATCCCACTTCTTGAACTGCTCGTTGTAGAAACCTTCCGGCAGGTCGTCACGGGTGACGTAGACCTGGATCTTGCCGGCCATGTCCTGCAGGGTGGCGAAAGAAGCCTTGCCCATGATCCGGCGGGTCATGATGCGACCGGCAATCTTCACCCGTTTACCCAGGCTCGTCAGCTCCTCGGCGCTTTTGTCGTCGAACTCTGCGTGCAGATCGCCAGAGAGGCTGTCGCGACGGAAGTCGTTGGGGAAAGGATTACCCTGGGCGCGCAGGGCGGCCAGCTTGGAACGACGCTCGGTCATCTCGTTGTTGAGTTCGAGAGTTTGGTCGACTTCCGGAGTGATGGTTTGTTCAGACATGGTGATTCCTGCTTGTTTACAGACCTGATTTCAGGCTGGCTTCGATAAACTTGTCCAAGTCACCGTCGAGCACCGATTGGGTATTACGGGTTTCGACGCCGGTGCGCAGATCCTTGATACGGGAGTCATCCAGCACATAGGAACGGATCTGGCTGCCCCAACCGATATCAGACTTGGTCTCTTCCAGGGCTTGTTTCTCAGCGTTCTGCTTCTGAATTTCCAGCTCGTAGAGCTTGGCTTTCAGCTGCTTCATACACTGGTCTTTGTTTTTGTGCTGGGAACGGTCGTTCTGGCACTGTACCACGACACCGGTCGGAACGTGGGTAATACGCACCGCGGATTCGGTCCGGTTAACGTGCTGACCACCGGCACCAGAGGCGCGGTAGACGTCGATCCGCAGATCCGCCGGATTGATCTCGATATCGATATCGTCGTCGATCTCGGGGTAGACGAACACAGAACAGAAGGAGGTGTGACGACGGCCACCGGAATCGAACGGGGACTTGCGAACCAGACGGTGCACGCCGGTTTCAGTACGCAGCCAGCCGAAGGCATATTCGCCGGTGAACTTGATGGTGGCGGACTTGATGCCGGCCACGTCGCCTTCGGAGCATTCAATCAGCTCGGGCTTGTAGCCGTGGGCGTCGCCCCAGCGCAGGTACATGCGCAGTACCATGTTGGCCCAATCCTGTGCTTCGGTACCACCGGAGCCGGATTGAATATCGATATAGCAGTCAGAGCCGTCGTGCTGGCCGGAGAACATGCGGCGGAACTCGAGGTCCACCAGCTTGGCTTCCAGTTGCTCGGATTCGGCGATAGCTTCGTTGAAGGTCTCTTCGTCTTCTCCTTCCACGGCCAGGCTCACCAGCATCTCGACGTCATCCACGCCCTGGGTCAGGGTGTCGATGGTGCCGACCACGTTTTCCAGCGCGACGCGCTCTTTGCCCAGCGCCTGTGCGCGCTCGGGTTCATTCCATACGTCCGGCTGTTCCAGCTCGGCGTTGACCTCTTCTAGACGCTCTTTCTTGGCGTCATAGTCAAAGGTACCCCCTAAGAAGCTCGGTCCGCTCAGACAGCTCCTTAAGTTTATTTAATACGGGATTAACTTCGAACATCGTGAAAACTCTCAGGGTCGATGTGATTTAAAAACGGGATATTCTAGCCAATTGTGGAAGGAATAAACAGGGTTGCCTTGGCTTGTGCGGCTCATGTCGTCAATTTCTGGTGCACTTTTCTCCACCTCGGTAGAAAATATCGCCCGCCGACCCATTTTCAGGTTCAGTTTTGGCCATTCGGGTCGCTAATGACTACGTGTAGTGTTGTGCAATTTAGGGAAAAACCCGCTCCTCACCTCAATAAGAAGAACACATGATGAAAAACCTGTCACTCAAGCAGAAGATACTGTTGTCAGTGGTGATCGCCCTTTCGTTGGTGATTTTGTTGCTCTCCTGGCAGAGCTATAGCAGCCAGAAATCCCTGTTGCTGCAAGGCAGCCAGGAGCAGTTGCAACGGTTGGGTACCCAGCAGGCCGAGCGTGTCAGCGACTGGCTCGCAGCCCGTCGCGACGTGATCCAGGCGCTCGGCAACAAGGCCGGTGCCGAACCCCTCAATGCCTTGCAACAGGCACAAGTTTCCGGCCGTTTCCAGCTCACCTATTTCGGTGAGAGCAGCGGCAAGATGAATGACTCCGATCCCTCCATCAACCGCGATGGCTACGACCCGCGCTCCCGTGGCTGGTATCAGGAGGCGATGAGCAAAGGTGGCCTGATTGTCACCAAACCCTATCTCGACGTGGCTTACAACATCATGGTGGTGACCCTGGCCCAGCCGGTTTCTGGCGGGGTAGTCGGTGGTGACCTCTCCATCGCCTCGCTGGTGGAAGACGTGACCAAGATGCAGCTGCCTGCCGACGGTTTCGCCATCATGATGCACAAGGATGGCACCATCATCGCCTACAAGGATGCTGCCAAGGCGATGAAACCGGCCAGCGAGATCGACAACGATCTGACCAACGCGCTGATCGAGCAGAGCAAGTCGAGCAAGGAGCTGGTGCCGGCCTACTTCGACAACGAAGGTCGCGACAAGCTGCTGTGGGCGGCTGATATCCCTGACACGGATTGGGAGCTGGTGCTGGTGCTGGACAAGGCCGCGCTGGAAGCGCCGCTCTCCTCTCTGCTGATGACCCAGCTGGGTATGGCGCTGCTGGTGCTGGTGGGCAGTATTCTCGCCATCTCCTGGTTGGTCAGCATGCTGCTTGGCCCGCTCAGCAAGGTCTCCCAGGCCCTGGCCCGCATAGCCGATGGTAACGGCGATCTGACCCAGCGCATCAAGATCGATGCCAACGACGAAGTGGGCCAGCTGGCCAACAGCTTCAACCGCTTCGTCGGCAGCCAGCACCAGCTGATCGCCAATATCCGCCAGCTGGCCAACGAGTTGAACGCCGATGCCGAGCGCAGTCTGGTGACCAACCAGGCCGCCGTGGACGAGCTGCAGCGTCAGCAGCAGGAGGTGACCATGGTCGCCACTGCGGTCACCGAGATGGCGAGCGCCACCATGGAGATCGCTGGCAATGCCGAGAATACCGCCGCCGCTGCCCAGCAATCTGCCCAGAGCAGTGAACAGGGCAAGATGCTGGTCAACAAGACCCGCCAGTCCATCAATGGTCTGGCTGAAGAAGTGGGACAGGCGACCGAAGTGATCGGCGAGCTGAGCCGCCACGCGCAGGCCATCACCAGCATCCTCTCCACCATTCAGGGGATTGCCGAGCAGACCAACCTGCTGGCACTGAACGCGGCCATCGAAGCGGCTCGTGCCGGTGAGCAGGGCCGTGGTTTTGCGGTGGTGGCTGACGAGGTGCGGGTGCTGTCGCGCCGTACCCAGGACTCCACCCAGCAGATCCAGTCCACCATCGAGACCCTGCAGCAGACCACCGCCCGTGCGGTGAGCCTGATGCAGACTAGTCAGAGTTTGGCAGATAACAGTGTGCAGGATGCCGATGCCGCCGCTGCCGCGCTGGAGGAGATCACCCAGGCAGTGTCGCTCATCTCCGACATGGCGGGCCAGATCGCCACCGCCGCCGAGGAGCAGACCCAGGTGACCGGCGAGATCACCCAGAACACCACCGCCATCAAGGATGTGAGTGACGAGATCACCGCATCCGCCATGCGCGACCTGGATCAGGCCCACAGCCTCAAAGGGCGTGCTGCTGACCTGAACCAGCAGGTGTCGACCTTTATCCTGTAACGTGCAACTCTCGGCCTGTTCCGGCTGAGATAAACAAGCCCCGCCCTCTGTCGAGTGCGGGGCTTTTTGTTGTTCGGGGGAGTGCGGGACGTTGGGATTCCGGGTTGTCTGGGTTGCTCGCGGGTCACCCTGGTGGCGGATACGAGCCCCGGCTCTGCCTGCGTCAGCTGGCGAGTAGAGAGCAAGCAAAGAGCCCACCGAAAGGTGGGCTCTGATCATATACGTCTGACGGAAAGGGAATTACAGGAATGGCATCGCCATAAACAGCTTGATCACCATGGCGTTGATGATGTCGATAAAGAAAGCGCCCACCATGGGCACCACCAGAAACGCCAGGTGGGAGGGACCGAAGCGCTGGGTAATGGCCTGCATGTTGGCGATGGCTGTCGGGGTGGCCCCCAGGCCAAAGCCGCAGTGACCTGCCGCCAGTACGGCCGCATCGTAATTTTTGCCCATCACCCGGAAGGTGACGAAGATGGCGTAGAGCGCCATCGCCACTGTCTGGGCGGCCAGCAGAATGAAGATGGGCAGGGCCAGGCTGGCCAGATCCCACAATTTCAGGCTCATCAGTGCCATGGCGAGGAACAGTGACAGGCTGACGTTGCCCAGCAGGGAGACTTCTCGATCGCTCACCTCATGCCAGTTCAGCAGGGTCAGGACGTTGCGCAGCAGCACGCCGACAAACAGCACGCAGACAAAGATCGGCAGCTCGAAGGCGCCCCCTTTGAGCGATGCCGAGAGCAGCTCGCCTCCCTTGAGGCTGATGGCGATCAGCGCCAGCGTCTCGATGACGCTGAAAGTGGTGAGGGGGCGCTCCATGTCGGGCATTTCGAAGCCCTGGGGGGCCTCATCCTGATTGTGCTCCTCACCGGGCACCTGCACTTTCTTTACCAGATAGCGAGCCACCGGGCCGCCAATCAGGCCGCCCAGCACCAGACCGAAGGTGGCACAGGCGATGGCGAGTTCGGCAGCGGATTGCACCCCGTACTTCTCGGAGAAGGTGGCGCTCCAGGCCGCACCGGTGCCGTGGCCGCCGGAGAGTGTGATGGAGCCGGCCAGCAGCCCCATGTGGGGATCCAGACCGAGCAGGGTCGCCAGACCGACACCCAGACTGTTCTGCACCAGCAGCAGGCCGGTGACCACCATCAGGAAGGTAACCACCGCCTTGCCGCCGCGTTTCAGGCTGGCGAGATCGGCGGAAAGACCGATGGAGGCGAAGAAGGCCAGCATCAGCGGGGTTTGCAGACTGGTATCAAATTGCAGCTCCATTTGCAGGGTGGAGCGCAGCAGCAGCAGTACCAGCGCGACCACCAGGCCGCCGGCTACCGGTTTGGGGATGTTGAAGGTACGCAGCAGCCCGACTCGGGTAACCAACACCCGGCCAAGCAGCAATACCAGAGTGGCAGCGACCAGCGTTGCGTAGGAATCAAGTTGTAACATTCAGTACTCCCATGTTGATTGGCTGTGTCTTTCATAGCAAAAGACTTACAGATTCAGCCGGGATGAAAACAGTGTGGCTTATGTGCCAGCAAAGAAGGGGAAACATCTCCCCGCCCCAGGAAAGATGGGGCTTGTGCGGGCCTGAAATGCTCAGGCATCCAGATGAGATTTTAGTAAAATCCGGCGGATTGTAGCAAAAAGCATCGTTTAATTCCATCTTTGTCGTATTAATGCTCGTTTTAGTGGTTTATTGTGACATTTAACACTATGTGGGTAGAGGGCAGAAAAGCCGAAAAGGGTGCATGGAACGGCTGTCATTTGGGGCGCCAGTCTCTATAATTCGCCGGTTTCCGCTGCACGCAGAGGCGCTGGCGGGCGTTGACATTGTGGTTCACTCCGACATGGTTCATGTTCCGGCGGTGTTCACTTCATCAAGAGGAGAGGGTGTGAAGAAGTCTATCTACATTGCCTACACAGGCGGCACCATAGGGATGCAGCGTTCCGATCACGGCTACGTGCCGATGGCGGGCTTTATGGAAGACTGTCTGGCGCGGATGCCCGAGTTCCATCGCCCCGAGATGCCGGATTACCATATCCACGAATATGCCCCTCTCATCGACTCCTCCGACATGACCCCGGCGGATTGGCAGCGCATCGCCGAAGACATTCGCGACAACTACGAGAAATACGATGGCTTCGTGATCCTGCATGGCACCGACACCATGTCGTTCACCGCCTCGGCGCTCTCTTTCATGCTGGAAGATCTGCACAAGCCGGTCATCATCACCGGTTCCCAGATCCCGCTGGCCGAGCTGCGCTCCGACGGCCAGCAGAATCTGCTCAACGCCCTCTACATCGCGGCCAACTACCCGATCCACGAGGTGACGCTGTTCTTCAACAATCAGCTCTATCGCGGTAACCGTAGCAAGAAGGTGCACGCCGACGGCTTCCACGCCTTCGACTCCCCCAACTATCCGCCGCTGCTCAACGCCGGGATCGCCATCTCGCTGGAAGCGGGTGAGCTGGGCGTGCCCTCTGCGCGGCCGCTGGTGCTGCACGATATCACCCCCCAGCCCATCGGCGTGGTGACCCTCTATCCGGGGATCTCCAGCGAGGTGATCGCCAATATCCTGCAACAGCCGGTGAAGGCGCTGATCCTGCTGTCGTTCGGGGTTGGCAATGCGCCGCAGAACCCGGCCATGCTGGCGCTGCTTTCCGAGGCTTCGGCCCGCGGCGTCATCATCGTCAACCTGAGCCAGTGCCTGCACGGCAAGGTCAATATGGGGGGCTATGCCACTGGCAATGCCCTGTCGCGGGCCGGGGTTATCTCGGGCTTTGACATGACCGCCGAAGCGGCGCTCACCAAGCTCCACTTCCTGCTGAGTCAGGACTTGCCATCCCACCGCATTCGCGAGTTGATGCAACAATCCCTGCGCGGGGAGCTGACTCCCTGAGAAACTGTCCGCGACCTTACTGCGAAGGCGTGATCAAGGCTCATGTGCTGCTCGGAATCCTCACGTATATCTATACGCTCCGGTTCCTGCGCTGCTCTTCACCTTGCTGACGTCTTCTCGCTACAGGTCGTGAACAGCTTCTGACCTCCCCACCATGGGGAGAGTGGAAAAAGAGGGGAGCCATAATGGCTCCCCTCTTTGCTGTGGCCGCCGCGAGCGGCCTGCCGAGTCAGGTTCAATGGTTAAGGTCGACCCGCACTATCTCTTCCTCGTCGCGATACTGACGCTTGAGCTCGCTCTTGCTCTTCATCACGATCTCGCCGTCACGACCTATGTTCATGTGCTCGGGGTTGTCGAGATGCATCGCCTGCCAGGCCATTACGGCTTGCAGGGAGGTGGCCTTCTGCTCGTCGGTGAGGGGCTTGCCATCGGGCCACTTGCCCAGCTCGACTGCGGTTTTGAGCCGCTCGTACACCTCTGCGGGCATCTGCCTGATTGCTTGCAAAAACTCACCCTGTTGAAACGACATCCGGCCTTCTCCTTGAACTATTGAGCCATAAACTTCGGGGTCAACCCGGCAGATCCTGACGGGCTATGCAGGTAGATCCTGGCGGACTACGCCAGCCATCTGTTCCATCACCCGCACTACCTGACAACTGTACCCGAACTCGTTGTCATACCATACGTAGAGCACACAATGATCCCCTTCGGCGATGGTCGCCTGGGAGTCGACGATGCCCGCATAACGGGAACCTACCATGTCGGAGGAGACCAGCTCGGTACTAGCGCTGAAGTCGATCTGGCGATGGAGGGCCGAGCTTAGCGCCATCTGCTGCAGATAGGCGTTGAGGCTCTCCCGATCGGTGGCCTGCTCCAGCGACAGATTGATAATCGCCAGCGAGACGTTGGGGGTCGGTACCCGGATGGCGTTGCCGGTCAGCTTGCCCTTCAGTTCCGGCAGCGCCTTGGCCACCGCCTTGGCGGCGCCGGTGCTGGTCATCACCATATTGAGGGCCGCGCTGCGACCGCGGCGCTCGCCTTTGTGGTAGTTGTCGATGAGGTTCTGATCGTTGGTGTAGGAGTGGACCGTCTCCACGTGGCCGTGGCGAATGCCGTACCGCTCCTGCATCACCTTGAGCACCGGAGTGATGGCGTTGGTGGTACAGGAGGCGGCGGAGATGATCCTGTCACCCGGGCCTATCACCTCATGGTTGACCCCGAACACCACGTTTTTCATCTCCCCCTTGCCGGGGGCGGTCAGCAGCACCTTGCCAGCACCGCGTGCTTTCAGGTGTTCGGAGAGGCCTGCCTCGTCACGCCAGACGCCGGTGTTGTCGACGATCAGCGCATCGTGAATGCCGTAGGCGGTGTAGTCGATGTCGGCCGGGCTGTTGGCGTAGATCACCTGAATGAAGGTGCCGTTGGCGATGATGGCGCTGCGCTCCACATCCACCTCGATGGAGCCGTTGAAGGGGCCGTGCACCGAGTCGCGGCGCAGCAGGCTGGCGCGTTTCTCCAGATCCCCGTCGCGACCACCGCGTACCACGATGGCGCGCAGCCGCAGCGGATTGGCGGCGCCGGTACGCTCGATCAGCAGGCGGGCCAGCAGGCGGCCGATACGGCCAAAGCCGTAGAGCACCACGTCGGTCGGCTGCGGCATCTGGTTGCGGCCAAGGGCCGGTGCCAGTCGCGCTTGCAGATAGTCCTCGATCCCCGCTTCATCCTGATGATCCTGCCAGTAGCCGACTGCCAGCTTGCCAAGGTCAACCTCGGCGGCGGTGGGTTTGAGGGCAACGATGGCCTGAAGCAGGGGGAAGCTTTGCTGGATGGGGAGGGGGGCGCCCTGGTGGCGGCGGACGACCCGGTGGGCCTTGAGGATATCGATGGTGGAGGCGTTTTGCAGCGGGCGGCCGTAGAGGGTGATCTCGACTCCTTGTTGTCGGTAGAGGCGACCAATCAAGGGCTGCATGGCTTCGGCGAGCTCCTGGCTCTCCTGCCACGCTTGCAAGTAGTGCTCGTGGGTCATTGACCAGATCCTTTATTTCACGTTGTTGGTGTAAATAGAAAATTCGTCGAATGCAGATCAGTGTAGGGGTGTATATTTCGTTATATTATTCTGCAATCGCGGCCTTATATGGCGCGCGCATTGTAATGGATATGTAACCGGTTTGCTAGCCGGAGGTGGCCCGTAAAGGCGCCAGTTGTTACCAACCCGCGTTACCAACAAGATGTGAACCATGGCCAATTTCCCCCTGCGACAGACCTTCATCATGCTTTCAGTCGGCCTTGCCGTGGCTGGCTGCAATGACGACCGGATCCACAACATCTGTGGCAATCATCCCGAGCTCTGCCAGGATCTGGTGGACGATGGCTGGTGTCGCTACGAGCGTACCGATGTGATCCGCAGTCGCTTCTATCTCAAGGAAGAGGGGACGGATCGGCGCAAGTACGAGCTGATGCGTAACCTTGAGCGCTATCTCAAATGTGCCGAGCGTTCCACGAGCATTGAATACAAGAATGCCCGCGAGCAGAAGAGTCCACGGGTCGAGGGCATGCTGGCGGCCGGGGATCAGTTGGCTCAGCTCGATGCGGCGACCCGCAATTCGCAAGATCCCTACCTGCTGCTCTGGCACTGGACCAACAACACCAACGAGCTGGCTCGTCAGCAGTTTATGGCGCTGGAAGGCACCAAGGCGCTGGATGAACCCGAGCTGCAACTGGCGCTCGGCGGTATCTACGCCAAGAGCGACCCGGAAAAGGCCATCGCCACCCTGCAGCACGGGCTATCCCTCTATCAGGAGGGGGACAAGGTGAACAGCCGCATATTCACCTCCCTCAGCACCCTCTATATGGGCCAGAAACAGTATGGGCTGGCCTATCTGTGGGGCAAGGTGAGCGAATCGTTTCAGGATAGCCCCGAGGTCTCAGCCAAGCGTTTTGGCATCTACCACACCCTGAGCAAGACAGAGCAGGATGGTTACGATGTGCGGGCTGCCGAAATTGTCGAGCAGCTCCAGCACGGCAACTACCGGCCCTGAGGCAGTGATGACGACGTTTTCTCCGGCCAGCTGCTGGCCCAATCCGTTCGATCTCTCTTTCGTTCATGGTGAGGTACGTACCGATGGCCGTACTCTGGAGCGCCTCACGGTGCGCGCCGTGGTGCCCCGTGGCGACGAGCTGCTGCTGGTCCACTCCCGGGTCAACGGCGATCTGATGTTCCCCGGGGGCGGCATTGAAGCGGGGGAGAGCCACCATGTGGCGCTCGCTCGCGAGCTGCTGGAGGAGTGTGGTGCCGAGCTGCGGGAAGTGGGGGGCCTGCTTGGCGAGACCCGTGAATATCGCGCCGCCCGCGAGCCGGGGTTCGATGCCTACTGCATCCGCTCGCTCTACTACTTGTGCCGGATTGGCGATCAGCTGGTGGCCCCGCAGCCACAGCCCTACGAGATCCGCCTTGGCTTCGTACCCGGCTGGTTTGCCCTCGACGAAGCGCTGCAGACCAACAAAACCCAGCTGGCGGGGCCCTGTCCCCAGTGGACGGCGCGAGAGACCCGGGTGCTGGCCCAGTTGCAACGCTGGCATCAGCAGGGGATCTTCGACCACGGCTGATGAGTACATCAAGCTGCAACTGTCAGTGATACCAATAAAAAGAGCGCCAATAGGCGCTCTTTTTCATTGCGAGGGTGGCGGTTATTTGGCCTCCCTGTCGTACGAGATCATTTGACCTCTTCTCCCTTGGCTTGCAGATCAGCATGGTAGGAAGAGCGAACGAAAGGACCGCAGGCGGCGTGGGTAAAGCCCAGCTCCATGGCGACATCTTTCAGCTCGTCAAACTCTGCTGGCGGCACGTAGCGCTTGACCGGCAGGTGGTGGCGGCTCGGCTGCAGATACTGACCCAGGGTCAGCATGTTGACGCCGTGGGCGCGCAGATCCTTGAGCACCTCGACGATCTCTTCGTTGGTCTCGCCAAGGCCCATCATCAGACCGGATTTGGTCGGTACGTGAGGGTGCATCTCCTTGATGCGGCGCAGCAGCTCCAGCGACCACTTGTAGTCGGCACCCGGGCGGGCGACGCGATACATGCGCGGCGCGGTTTCCAGGTTGTGGTTGAAGACGTCCGGCGGGGTCTCGCGGAACACCTCCAGCGCTTGCTCCATCCGGCCACGGAAGTCCGGAGTCAGGATCTCGATGCGGGTCTGCGGGCTGTGCTCGCGGATCTCGCGGATGCAGTCGGCGAAGTGCTGGGCACCGCCGTCGCGCAGATCGTCGCGGTCCACCGAGGTGATCACCACATACTTGAGGTTCATCTCCTTGATGGTCAGCGCCAGCTTCTTCGGCTCTTCCGGATCGAGTGCCAGCGGGCGGCCGTGGGCCACGTCGCAGAAGGGGCAGCGACGGGTGCAGATGGCGCCCATGATCATGAAGGTGGCGGTGCCGTGGTTGAAGCACTCCGCCAGATTGGGGCAGGAGGCCTCTTCACAGACCGAGTGCAGCTTGTTCTTGCGCAGGGTGCTCTTGATGTGTTCGATCTTCTGGCTGGAGGGGGGCAGCTTGATCCGCATCCAGTCCGGCTTGCGAAGGAGTTCTTCGTTGGGATCCGGCATGAATTTCACCGGGATCAGGGCCATCTTGTCGCCATCGCGCAGCTTGACGCCCGGCTCCATACGAACGGGTTTGCTCATGATTCACTCTCGGTGTTTGTTATTGTTTGATAGCCAATCAGGCGGGCCAGCTCGGCCACCAGAATGGATTGCGCCTCGGCCACGCTTTGCGGGCCGCCCAGGGCGCTGGTCTGGGTCATGGCCATGCCCGCATAGCCGCACGGATTGATGTGCAGGAAGGGGGTCATGTCCATGTTGATGTTGAGGGCCAGCCCGTGGAACGAGCACCCCTTGCGGATGCGCAGACCCAGCGAGGCCAGTTTTGCCTCCATGCCAAGGTCATTTTTCACATAGACCCCGGGGGCATCGGCCTTGGCATAGGCCTGGATATCGCTTTTGGCGAGGGTGTTGATGATGGCTGTCTCCAGCGCGGTCACCAGCTCGCGAACCGAGAATTTGCAGCGGCGGACATCCACCAGTACGTAGAGCACCAGCTGGCCCGGGCCGTGATAGGTCACCTGACCGCCGCGATCGCTCTGCACCACCGGGATATTGCCCGGATTGAGCAGGTGTTCGGCCTTGCCGGCCTGACCCTGGGTGTAGACGGGATCGTGCTCGACCACCCAGAACTCGTCCGGGGTGTCGCTGGTGCGGTTGTCGGTGAAGGCTTTCATGGCGTCCCATACCGGCTGGTAGGGGCGGCGACCCAGCTGCCTGACAATCAGGCTGGACTGGGCGGGGATCTGGGATGACATGGCGTCCTCGCGGCGTGCTGCGGCCAAAAACAGTCGCCCCGCAGAACGGGGCGAGAGAGAAATTACAGTACGTATTTCACCAGCTCGATCTTGCCAAGGGCGTGGTACATCGCTTCGATGTGCTCCTTGCTCTGGGCCGTCACGGTCACGCGGACCGAGTGGTAGTTGCCCTTGGAGCTGGGCTGGACTGTCGGGCTGTAAGTGCCGGGGGCGTGCTGCTGCAGCACTTCAACCACCATTTCCGGCAGTGCCGGGTCGGCAACGCCGAGTACCTTGAACGGGAATTTGCAGGGAAACTCCAGCAGTTCATCAAACTTGGTATTCATTTACTCACCTTTTG
Organism: Aeromonas sp. 25-AL00135; assembly: GCF_054052385.1. Taxonomy (NCBI): domain Bacteria; kingdom Pseudomonadati; phylum Pseudomonadota; class Gammaproteobacteria; order Aeromonadales; family Aeromonadaceae; genus Aeromonas; species Aeromonas sp. 25-AL00135. The sequence continues at coordinate 41,193 of NZ_JBSTYQ010000001.1, forward strand.
CGTCATCACCGGGATGACTTCATCTTGGATGGCTAGTGGCCGATGGCCCGTGGAGGCCGCCATTTCAAGTCTATATGGGCACGGCTCATAACTATATGGGCGCTGCCCGGACCGGGATCAAGGCCAGGATCGGTCAGACAAGGATGGAAGTGCTGCTTTTTACCACAAATCAGGGTAAGGCGGAACCTGCAGTTTACAGGGTTATTCACTGCTTTTGTCCGTCACAGACAGCAGCGGCGCCTGTTGGCGCCGCTGTTTGGTGAGGATTGTGCGTTGGATTACTTGAACCAGCTGGTGACCAGCAGTACCAGGTAGTCCCACAGACGGCTCATCAAGCCACCTTCCTGCACCTCTTCCAGGGCGACCAGCGGCACCTGCTTGATCTCTTTGTCGCCCTGCTTCAGGAACACGGTACCGACGCGCTGACCCTTGGCCAGCGGCGCTTTCAGCTCGCTGTCGAGCTGGAAATCAGCCTTCAGGTTGTTACCCTGACCGCGGGTGACCAGCACGGAGACATCTTTGTCGACGCCCAGTTTCACTTCCGGTTTGTCGCCCATCCAGATCTTCTGGGTGACCAGCTCGGTGCCTGCCTTGTACGGGGTCAGGCTCTGGAAGAAGCGAAAGCCATAGGTGAGCAGTTTTTTGCTCTCGGCGGCGCGGGAGGCTTCGCTGCTGGCGCCCAGTACCACGGCGATCAGGCGCATGCCTTCGTTGTTGGTGGCAGAGGAGACCAGGTTATAGCCGACCTGGCTGACGTGGCCGGTCTTGATGCCATCCACTTGCAGGGATTGATCCCATAGCAGGCGGTTGCGGTTGTGCTGGGTGATGCCGTTGAACACGAAGGATTTCTGGGAGTAGATCTTGTACTCCTCCGGCAGGTCGCGGATCAGCGCCTGACCCAGACGGGCCATGTCGTGAGCGGTACTGTAGTGACCTTCCGCATCCAGACCGTGCGGGTTCATGAAGTGGCTGTCATTCATGCCAAGCTTGGCGGCCCAGCTGTTCATCAGGCTGGCGAAGGAGTCGGTGCTGCCCGCCAGGAATTCGGCCATGGCGACACAGGCGTCGTTGCCGGACTGGATGATGATGCCCTTGTTGAGATCATCGACGGAGACCTGCTTGCCCACCTCGATAAACATCTTGGAAGAGTCGGAGTAGTTCTTGGACCAAGCGTTCTGGCTGATGGTCACCATGTCGGTGCGCTTGATGTTCCCCTTCAGCAGCTCCTGGCCGATGATGTAGGAGGTCATCATCTTGGTCAGACTGGCGGGCGGCAGACGCTCTTCGGCATTCTGCTCGGCCAGCACCTGACCGGAGTAGTAATCGATCAGAATATGGGCCTTGGCGGAGATCTCCGGCGCGGCGGGAACCACCATGGGCATGGCATTCGGGGTCGGTGTCGGCACCGGCGTATTGGCCTGGGCGGTTACGCTGATCAGTGAGGCCAGAAGAACTGAACGGGCAAATTTGGACATCTTGAAATTCCTGCGAGCCAGATGGGGATAAAATGCGGGCCTAACTATACCAGATGCGCCCGCAGGTTATAGCCCGAGATGGCGATCAGAACTGGTTTTTTATCCATCACTCCCTGTCATCACGCCATAAAACGACGTGATGACAGTGAGTAAGCGGTTAGTCACATCCGCGGCAAAAGGGGACGATCAGGGCACGATAAAGGCCTGTTCCAGCCCGCCCTGACGTACTTTTTCCAGCACACTTGCCTGCTGGTCGGCGGCGACCGGGCCAATCAGCACCCGGAAAATGGCGCCATGGGCATCGATCCGGTAGGGCACGCCGTAACGCTGGGTCATCACCTTGCCCATCGCCTCGGCCCGATCCCGGGAGCCGCTGGCCAGTACCTGGATCATCTTGCCATCACCACTGCTGGCAGGCGCTGCGGCCTTGGCTGGCGCTGGCTTGACAGGTGCCGCTTTGGCGGGCTTGGCGGCGGGTGCCTTGACGGGAGCTGGTTCGGCAGCGGGAGTGGCCATCGCCAGTGCGGTTGGTTCACCCAAGAAGCCATCTTGCGACAGCGTGTTGGAGGCCGCAGCCGGAGTGGTCGGAGTCATTTCGATGGGCTTCATTGGCTCCATGATCACCATCTGATCCGGAGTGTCGCTGATCAGCTCCAGCCGAACTCGGGCCTCACCGCTATCGACCATCTCCAGCTGCTTGGCCGCTGCGTAGGAGAGGTCGATCAGGCGCGGGCTGTTGAACGGGCCGCGGTCATTGACCCGCACTATGGTTTCCAGCCCGTTGTCCAGATTGGTGACCCGCACATAGCTCGGGATGGGCAGGTTGCGGTGGGCGGCACTGAACAGCTTGCTGTCCAGCACATCGCCGTTGGCGGTCTTCTGGCCGTCCAGATCCGGCGATAGCCAGCTGGCGGTGCCCTCTTCGCTGTAGTGTTTGATGTCGCGCCACACCTCGTGCTTCTGCTTGCCGATCCAGTAGTCCCGGTTGCCGCTGGCACTCAGGGGCTCGGGGCGCGGAATGGCGCCGGTGGCTTGCGGGATCTCGATAACGGGTGGCTTGCTGACCGGTGCTTGCGGCTCGATGGGGGCGCTCTGTTCCGGCTGGCTGCTACAGGCGGCCAGCAACAAGCTCAGGCTGAGCGGGAGGAGTTTGTGACGAAGATGCATACGCTTCCTGAATGGCTTGGCTAAGTTGATACACCGCCATCGCATAGAGTGGGCTGCGATTGTAACGGGTGATCACATAAAAGTTATGCCGTGCGACCCAGTATTCCGGTCCATCGGCTTGGGCAAACGCCAGCAACTTGACCGGCGTCTGTGGGGCCAGCGGCGTGGCGAGCTCAATCCCTGCCGCCGCCAGTTCTGACCACTGTTGTGTTAACTCGGGCTCAGGCCTGAGCAGAGGTTCGACTGCCATCAACCCGATCTGGGCCGGTTCCACCACGGATTCGCCCCAGCGCCACTGGTGGCTGGCAAAATAGTTGGCCACGCTGCCGATGGCATCGACCGGGTTGGCAAACAGATCCCGCTTGCCATCCCCGTCAAAGTCGACGGCGTAGTGGCGATAGCTGGAGGGCATGAACTGCCCCATTCCCATGGCCCCGGCATAGGAGCCCTTGAGGGTATCGAGTTGCCACCCTTCCTCTTTGGCCAGCACCACAAGCTGGGCAAACTCCTTGGCAAAGAAGTCGCTGCGCGCCGGGTAGTGGAACCCCAGGGTGTAGAGGCTATCGAGCACCGGATGACGGCCCATCTGGCGACCATAGAAGGTTTCTACCCCTATGATGGCCACGATGAGCGAGGCGGGCACCCGATAGATCTGTTCCGCGCGGGCTAGCGTCTTGGCATGTTGTTGCCAGAACTGCTGGCCGTCACGGATGCGATCCGGGGTAACGAACAGCGGCCGGTAGCGATGCCAGGGCTTGGCTTCCCACGGCTTGCTGATGGTGTCGAGCACCTCCTGCCGTAACTGGGCGCGGGCGACGGCGGTCTGCAGCTCCGCCAGCGGCACCTGCTGCTGGTCGGCGAGCAGGGCCAACCGATCCGGCGCCACGGCGGCGGTCGCCATCGTGGTGGCGAGCGAGAGCAGCAATCCAACCCGTCTCATCAGGCGAGCAGTCTTCTATGAGTCTGGATGGACATCAGGATACCAAAGCCGGCCATCAGGGTCACCATGGAGGTGCCGCCATAACTCACCAGCGGCAGGGGCACCCCTACCACCGGCAAGATGCCGCTCACCATGCCCATGTTGACGAACACATAGACGAAGAAGGTGAGGGTGATGGCGCCACCCAGCAGTCGCTCGAAGCTGTTCTGGGCCTGCATCGAGATAAACAGGCAGCGGCTGATGACGTAGAGGTAGAGCACCAGCAGCAGGGCAACCCCTACCAGACCGAACTCCTCGCTGAATACTGCGAAGATAAAGTCGGTATGGCGCTCGGGCAGGAACTCCAGCTGGGACTGGGTCCCTTGCAGCCACCCCTTGCCGAAGACGCCGCCGGAGCCGATGGCAATCTTGGACTGGATGATGTGGTAGCCGCGCCCGAGCGGGTCTTTCTCAGGATCGAGCAGCATCAGCACCCGCTGGCGCTGGTAGTCGTGCATCAGGAAGAACCAGAGCACTGGCATAAAGGCCAGCATCAGCAGGACCGCCAAGCCGATCAGCCACCAGCTGAGCCCCGCCAGGAAGATGACGAAGAAGCCGGAGGCGGCCACCAGAATGGAGGTGCCAAGGTCAGGCTGGGCGGCGATCAGCAGGGTGGGCAGCAGCACCATGATGAGGGCGATCACCACATGGCTGAACTTGGGGGGCAGCGAGTGGCGACTGAGCCAGGCGGCCACCATGATCGGCATGGAGAGCTTCATCACCTCGGAGGGCTGGAACTTCATAAAGCCCAGATCGAGCCAGCGCTGGGCCCCCTTGCCGATGTGGCCGAACACGTCCACCGCAATCAGCATCAGCACCACCACGGCGAACAGCGGCACCGACCAGCGGGCGTAGAGGGAGGGGGGCAGTTGGGCCAGGCCGATCATCAGAGCAAAGGCGAGACCGCCGCGCACCAGCTGGCGCACGATGGAGTCCATATCCTGACCGGAGGCGGAGTAGAGCACCACCATGGAGAGGGTCATCACGGCCAGCAGACCGAGCAGCAGGGGCAAGTCGATATGCAGCTTGTACCATATGCTCTGCTGGCGGGCAGAATTACTCATTGGGAGCGACCTCACTCGGTTGGGACGGCTTTTCCGGTGCCGGTGGCAGTTGCGGATCAGGGGGCAGCAGATAGGCATCCAGCATCTGGCGAGCAATGGGCGATGCAGCTCGACCACCACCACCTCCGATGGAGTTTTCCAGTACCAGAGCTACCACCGCTTTGGGTGCCTCGAAGGGGGCATAAGCAACGAACAAAGCGTTATCGCGATGCTCCGCCTTGACCGTCTTGATGTTGTAAACCTGATTTTCCTTCAAACCGACTACCTGGGCTGTGCCCGATTTACCGCCTGAGGAGTAAGGCGCCTTGGCAAACGAGTGACGGCCACTGCCTTCACTGCCATGGTTGACTCGCCACATCCCATCCTGCGCCACTTTCCAGAAGCTGTCGTTCTTGAGCTTGAGGGCGATATTGGGGTTGATGGGGGCATCGACCACCCCCGCCTGGGAGGCGGTGCTCTTGAGCAGGTGCGGGGTGACGTCGTGACCATTCTGGGTCAGGATGCTGATCGCTTTGGCCAGTTGGAGCGGGGTGGCGCTCCAGTAGCCCTGACCGATACCGACAGAGATGGTGTCACCCTGATACCAGGGCTGGCGCCAGCGGGCCATCTTCCAGTCACGGGACGGCATGACACCCTTGGTCTCTTCATAGAGATCGACCCCTGTGTACTGACCGAAGCCAAACTTGGTCATGTAGCTGTGGATCTTGTCGATGCCGACCCGATAGGCGAGATCGTAGAAATAGGTATCTGCCGAGACCTCGATGGCGCGATAGACGTCGAGCCAGCCATGACCCCAGCGGCGCCAGTCGCGAAACTTCTTGGTGGTACCGGGAATGGAGAAGCTCGGGCCGCCGAAATAGCGGTAGCCCGGGGTAATGGCCCCCTCGTTGAGACCCATGATGGACATCATGGGCTTGACGGTGGAGGCAGGGGCATAAATGCCCTGAGTGGTGCGATTCACCAGTGGCCGCGCCGGATCGTTGAGCAGCGCCGAGTAGTTGGCGCTGGAGATACCGGTCACGAACAGGTTGGGGTCATAGCTCGGGCTCGACTCCAGGGCCAGGATGGCGCCGGTTTTCGGGTCCATCATCACGATGGCGCCGCGCTGGCCGGCCAGCAGTTGCTGGGCCTTGAGCTGCATCCGGACGTCGATATTGAGGTAGATATCCTTGCCGGGAATAGGCGGCTGGAACTTGAGGGTACGGACAATCCGGCCGCGGTTGTTCACCTCGACCTCCTGATAGCCCGCCACACCGTGCAGCTCATCCTCGTAATACTTCTCCACCCCCTGCTTGCCGATATCCTTGGTGGCCGCATAGTTGGCGAGTTTTTCTTCCTTCTCGAGGCGCTCCACGTCACGGGTATTGATCTTGGCCACATAGCCCAAAGCGTGGGTGAGGGTGTCACCAAACGGGTAGTAGCGCTTGAGGTAGGCCTCGATGCTGGCGCCCGGGTAGTTGTGCTGATTGACCGAGAAGAGGGCTACCTGATATTCGGTCAGTTTCTCGTAGAGGGGGACCGGCTTGAAGCGGCGCTGGCGCTTCACTTCGGCGAGGAACTTCTCCTTGGTGCCCTCTGGCAGACCCAGCAGGGTGATCAGCTGGTCGGCGGTTTTTTCGAGATCCCTGGTCTCTTCCGGCACAATTTCCAGACTGTAGACCGGGCGGTTTTCCGCCAGCAGCACGCCGTTGGCGTCATAGATGAGGCCCCGTGGCGGCGCCACCGGCACCACGCGGATGCGGTTGGAGTTGGAGCGAGTCTGGTAGGTGTCGTAGGACTCGACCTGCAGATAATAGAGATTGCCCAGCAGCACCAGCATCAGCACGACGATGCCGATGTAGGCTACCAGGGTGCGCCGGAAGAACAGATTGCCCTCGGCACTGTGATCGCGCATTTCGATGCGTTGTTTCAGCATGCCTTTACCTCAAGACCCTTGGGGGCAATAAGAGCAGGAACTGCATTGTTCACTCTCTGTGATAGGGGTGAATATGAGAGGTGAGACTCCAGAGACGCATGGCTCACTCTCTATGATACGGATGATTGGTGGTGATGCTCCAGGCCCGATAAAGGCTCTCTGCCACCAGCACCCGTACCAGCGGATGGGGCAGGGTGAGCGGTGACAGTGACCAGCTCTGTTCAGCGGCAGCCTTGCACTCGGGGGACAAGCCTTCCGGCCCGCCTACCAGCAGGGCTACATCGCGGCCATCGAGTTTCCACGCCTCCAGCTGGGTAGCCAGCTGCTCCGTGGTCCAGGGCTTGCCCGGAATGTCGAGGGTGACGATGCGCGAACGCCCCGCAGCCGCCAGCATGGCTTCCCCTTCCTTCTGCAGGATGCGGGGAATGTCGGCATTTTTGCCCCGTTTGCCAGCGCCGATCTCGACGAGTTCAAACGGCATGTCTTTGGGGAAGCGGCGACGATACTCTTCGAAGCCATGCTCTACCCAGGCGGGCATCTTGGTGCCCACCGCAATCAACTGGATCTTCATGGTCGTTACACTTGTGCTCTTATTGCGTATTCATTTGAGCGGCACCGCTCCACAGCTTTTCCAGTTGGTAGAAGTCACGATGTTCATCCTGCATCACATGCACGATCACCGAGCCCATATCTACCAGCACCCATTCACCGCTCAGTTGTCCTTCCACGCTCAGCAGATCCAGACCCGCGTGGCGGGCCTCGCTGGCCAGATGGTGGGCAATGGCGCTGACGTGACGACTGGAGTTGCCGGAACAGATGATCATGGTGTCAGTAATGCTGGATTTGCCGCGTACATCGAGGGTGATGATGTCGCGGCCTTTCATATCATCGATCTTGTCGATGATAAAGGCATGCAATTCTTGGCCTTGCAATGAGTCTCTCCTGTATTCCGGCGCGCAGCGTTTGCGTCAGGGCGGCGGATTATATCATGGTCACTCCCGTTTCCCATCGGGTGGGGCGGGATTACGACAGGGGCTAGCGGCGGTTGGCGCGGTAGAGCCCCTGTTGATCAATATAGTGCGCAACCGACTCGGGCAAGAGGTAGCGGGTGTCTTGCCCCCCATCCAGCAAGGCCCGCAGTCGGGTGGCTGACAGTTCGATGGGCTGGTTGTCCGCCAGCCAGATATGACCGGCCAGACGCTGATGCAGCGCGTTGGCATCCGTGGTGTGATGGCGCGTCAGCAGCTGCGCGACCTCGGCCGGATAATCCGGTTGCCAGCCCGGCCGCACGCTCACCACCAGATGGGCATAGTCGAGCAGCTCCCGCCAGCGGTGCCAGCTTGGCAGGCTCAGCAGGGAATCCATCCCCATCAGAAAACAGAGCGGCGTATCGGGCAGTTCATGACGCAGCTCGATCAGGGTATCGATGGTGTAAGAGGGCTTGTCCCGTCTCAGCTCCCGCTCATCCACCACAAAGTGGTGGTTCTCTGCCGCCGCCAGTTTGACCATGGCGAGACGCTGTTCGCTGGAGCAGAACGGATTGGCACGGTGGGGCGGGATATGGTTCGGGATCAGCCGCATCTCGGCCAGCCCGAGGGCATCGCGCGCCTCGATGGCCGGGCGCAGATGGCCGATATGGATAGGATCGAACGTGCCCCCCAGCAGGCCAATGGGCGCCTTCAGCACGGGCTGCTCTCCATCACCAGCGGCAGCGGGGTGCCATCACGAAAGCCGAGGGCAATGGTCTGCAGCATCAGCCACGCCTGTTCGGTATCGAAGCGGCGCTGGGCATCGTCCAGCTGGGCCATCAGTTGCCACAGTTGCTGCAACTTGGCAAACGGCAGGCGGGTCAGTGCTTGCTGAATGAGCTGCTGGCGGCTCTGCCAGATACGCAGGCGGCTGAAGTGCTCCCCCAGCGGCTGGCCGTTTCGCATCGCCAGCGACAGCTCGGTCAGCTGCTCCAGCTCGCGGCAAAGGGTCCAGGCCAGCATCCCCGGCTCGGTGCCTTCGGCCCGCAGGGCGGCCAGAATGCGCTGGGCCCGGTTCACCTTGCCCTCCAGCAGGGTATCGACCAGCTGGAACGGGGTGAAGTGGGCGTGGCGGATAATGGTCTCTTGCAGATAGGTGACGCTGATGGGCTGGGGCGGCGAGAGCAGGGTCAGCTTCTCGATCTCCTGACTGGCGGCCAGCAGGTTGCCCTCGTAGGAGTGGCACATGAAGTTGATGGCATCCGGCAGCGCCTTGAGGCCGAAACGTGCAAAACGGGCGCTCATCCAGCGCGGGAAAAACTTGGGCTCCGGATGGTTGACCGGCACATAGGTGCCAATCTGGTAGAGCTTGTCGAACCAGGCTGCCTTCATCTGGGTCTGGTTGAGGCGACCGCCACTCAGCACCAGCAGCAGGTCGGGATGAAGCTGTTTGCCAATTTCGCTGATGCGGGCGGCCAGATCCTTGTCCACCTTGGCGGGCAGCTCCAGCTCGATGATCTGGCGGGCGGAGAAGAGGCTCATGGCCTGACAGGCATCGTAGACCTGATTCCAGTCCAGCCCCTGCTCCACCACGAAGGTGTGGCGCTCATCGAAACCCTGCTTGCGGGCGACCTGACGGATGGCATCGATGGCCTCCAGCCGCAACAGGGGCTCGTCGCCAAAAACGAGATAGCAGGGCCGAAGCCCTGCTTTGAGGTGGTCACCAAATTGTTCCGGGTAAATCCGCATCAGAAGCTGACCTGACTCAACTGCCGGATGACCTGATTGGCCGCCTGCTCCTGCATCTCGCGGTTGAGCTGCTCCTGCTCACGGGAGGAGGCGAGCGCTGCATCCGGCTTGTTGAGGAAGCTGCGGTTGAAGTTGATGGGGAATACCTGAGTCGGCTTGCCCGGCACCGAGATGGTGAACTGGGTACCAAAGCCCAGCACATATTCGGTGTCCGTCCCCAGCGCGTTGACCGAGGCGACCTGACTGGTGCTGCCTACGCCGCCCAGAGTGAGCACCGGAATGCCCTCCTTGTCGGCCAGCGTCACGCCAGAGGCCTTCAGACGGGTGGTAACCATCCGGTAGAAGTCGCTCTTGTTGTCGCCCACGACCTTCATGGTCATCAGCTCGCTCGGAATGCCGTTGCCGCGCATGTGAAAGCCGCAGCCTTGCAGCAGCAGACCAGCCAGCACGATGGCCATCCAGCGGGTGAAGATGGTGCCCATAGAAAATCCTCTTTGCATTAAGGGAAAGCGGCGGGCGCAGGGCCCGCCGTTATCATCCGTTTGCTGTTACAGATTGGCAATGATCAGTTGGTAACCAATCAGTTGGCAGCCAATTAGTTAGCGACAATATTGAGCAGCTTGCCAGGTACATAGATCACCTTGCGCACGGTCAGCCCGTCGGTGAACTTCTGTACCGAGGCATCGGCCATCGCCAGCTTCTCGACGTCGGCCTGGCTGATCTCGGCCGGAACGGTCAGCTTGCCGCGCATCTTGCCGTTGATCTGCACCACCACCAGCTTCTCGGTCTCGACCATGGCCGCTTCATCGGCCACCGGCCAGGCTGCGTGATCGATGTCGTCGCCCTTGCCCAGCATCTTCCACAGCTCGAAGCCGATGTGCGGGGTGATGGGGTAGAGCATGACTACCACAGCTTCCAGCGCTTCCTGCATCAGGGCGCGGTCCTGCTCGTCGTTGCCCAGCTTGGAGAGATTGTTCATCAGCTCCATGATGGCGGCGATGGCGGTGTTGAAGGTCTGACGGCGACCCACGTCATCGCTTACCTTGGCGATGGTCTTGTGCAGTTCACGGCGTACCGCTTTCTGCTCGTTGGTGAGAGCAGCTACATCCAGTGCGGCAACGGCGCCACCGGAAACGTGTTCGAAGGTGACGCGCCACAGGCGACGCAGGAAGCGCTGGGCACCCTCTACGCCGGAGTCGGACCACTCCAGGGTCATCTCGGCCGGAGAGGCGAACATCATGAACAGACGGACGGTATCGGCGCCGTAACGCTCGACCATCAGCTGCGGGTCGATGCCGTTGTTCTTGGACTTGGACATCTTGGTCATGCCGGAGTGCATTACCTCACGACCTTCGTTGTCGATGGCCTTGGTGATGCGACCCTTCTCGTCACGCTCTACCTTGACGTCGGTCGGGCTGACCCAGACGTTACCGCCTTTTTCGTCCTTGTAGTAGAAGGCGTCAGCCAGCACCATGCCCTGGCAGAGCAGACGCTTGAACGGCTCGTCGCTGTTGACCAGACCTGCGTCACGCAGCAGCTTGTGGAAGAAGCGGGCATAGAGCAGGTGCATACAGGCGTGCTCGATACCGCCGATGTACTGATCCACCGGCAGCCAGTGGTTGGCAGCAGCCGGATCCAGCATGCCCTTGTCGTAGTCCGGGGAGCAGTAGCGCGCGTAGTACCAGGAGGACTCCATAAAGGTGTCGAAGGTATCGGTTTCGCGGAACGCTTCCTGACCGTTGTAAGTGGTCTTGGCCCACTCGGCGTCAGCCTTGATTGGGCTCTGGATACCATCCATCACCACATCTTCCGGCAGCAGTACCGGCAGTTGATCTTCCGGCGTCGGCACTACGGTACCGTCAGCCAGGGTCAGCATCGGGATGGGGGCACCCCAGTAACGCTGACGGGAGACGCCCCAGTCACGCAGACGGTAGTTGACGGTGCGCTTGCCCTTGCCGAGCCCTTCCAGCTTGCTGGCGATGGCATCGAAGGCGCCCTGGAAGTCGAGACCGTCAAACTCGCCGGAGCTGAACAGCACGCCCTTCTCGGTATAAGCGGCGTCGCTCACGTCGACGTCGCCATCAACCGGCTTGATCACCGCCTTGATGTCGAGGCCATATTTGGTGGCGAATTCGAAGTCACGCTGGTCGTGGGCCGGAACCGCCATCACGGCGCCGGTGCCGTAGTTCATCAGCACGAAGTTGGCGACCCAGACCGGTACCTTGCGGCCATCCAGCGGGTGAATGGCGTATAGGCCGGTGGCCATGCCCTTCTTCTCCATGGTGGCCAGTTCTGCTTCGGCTACCTTGGTGTTCTTGCACTCTTCGATGAAGGCGGCCAGCTCCGGATTGTTCTGGGCTGCCTGCAGGGCCAGCGGGTGACCGGCGGCGATACCGACATAGGTGACGCCCATGAAGGTGTCCGGACGGGTGGTGTAGACCTCCAGATGTTCAGTCTGCCCCTCGATAGCGAAGCTGATGTTGACCCCTTCGGAGCGGCCAATCCAGTTGCGCTGCATGGTCTTGACCATCTCCGGCCAGCCTTCGAGGTTGTCGATGTCGTTCAGCAGCTCTTCGGCGTAGTCGGTGATCTTGATGAACCACTGGGGGATCTCTTTCTGCTCCACCGGGGTGTCACAGCGCCAGCAGCAGTTGTCGACAACCTGCTCGTTGGCCAGCACTGTCATGTCGTTCGGGCACCAGTTGACGGAGGAGGTCTTCTTGTAGACCAGACCCTTCTCGTAGAGCTTGGTGAAGAACCACTGTTCCCAGCGGTAGTAATCCGGTTTGCAAGTGGCGACTTCACGATCCCAGTCATAACCCAGACCCAGCATCTTCAGCTGGTTCTTCATGTATTCGATGTTTTCGTAGGTCCAGGGCGCCGGCGCGGTATTGTTTTTGATCGCGGCGTTCTCGGCCGGCAGACCGAATGCATCCCAACCTATGGGTTGCAGCACGTTCTTGCCATTGAGGCGTTGATAACGGGAGATCACATCACCTATGGTGTAGTTACGAACGTGCCCCATGTGTAGTCGACCAGACGGATAGGGGAACATGGACAGGCAGTAGAACTTCTCCTTGTCTACCTTCTCCACGGCCTTGAAGGTTTTCTTGGCATCCCAGTGCTTTTGCACTGCTGGTTCGATTGATTGGGGAACGTATTGCTCTTGCATTGGTGACATCCGGATCTGTGAAATGAATAGATAAATCAGCTGGGAAATCGCAATAGAATACCCATATCCTGCGGCGGCAACAACCGCCAGCGTCCCTTGGGCCTTAAGCCGGGCCAGATCAGGGTTTAGTAGAGGAGTTAGAGCCATGGACAAACGTCAAAAAGGGTACGAAGCCTTCATTGCCGAGCTGCAAAAACAGTGGCAAGAGACTGAAGAGTTCCAGGGGGAGCGCCTCAACCGGATGATTGCCAAGGTGCAGGCCTATCTGGAGGCAGCAAGTGACCTCACTCAGGACGAACTGGCGCTCATCGCCGAGTACGTGAAGCGGGATCTGGGCAACTATGACGAGGGGCGCCATGACGATAGTGCGCAGGTGGAAGAGTCTGCCTTTATGTTGGCCCTCAAAGACACCGCCTGGTCCTGGCTGGCTGATGTGACCGACCGCGCCCAGGTGGAGTGGCGCGAGCTGGCCGACGAGCTGGAGCACAAGGGGGTTTACGAAGCGGGTGACTGGGTAGGGCTCGGGGTCATGGTGTGCGACCAGTGTGGCTGGCGCCATACCGTGCTGCACCCCGAGCAGCTCGATACCTGCCCCGAGTGTGGCTGCGCCGAGTATCACCGCGAGCCGCTTTCGCCCTGAGTCATGCCATCAATGTGGACGAGATAACGAGCAAAAAGGCGCCATCAGGCGCCTTTTTCTTGCTTGCAGGTTTCGTCGGGACGTTTACTTGCCCGCGACGGAGAGGCCACCAAAACGGATAAGCGGGGCGTAGAAGCCCTTGCTGTCGTTGTGGTGCAGGGTATCGCCGACCGCTTCCAGCTCGCCCAGCAGGCGGTAGAAGTTGCCTGCTACCGTGATGCCGCGCACCGGCTGCAGTCGCACCCCATCGCGGCAGAGGAACCCTGATGCGCCAAAGGAGAAGTCGCCGCTCACCGCATCGGCACCCGAATGCAGGCCATCCAGCTTGACCAGCTCCAGATAGTCACCGCTCTGCACCTCCGCTTCACAGTGAGGGCCCGCGCCAAACACCAGGTGGCGAGTGGTCACATCGAGGGCGCTGCGGGCACCGCGAGCGGCCGAGCCGTTGCTGGCGACGCCAAAGTGGTGGGCGGTGGCGCTGTTGTGGAGCAGGGTTTTCAGCTCCCCTTCGCCAATCAGCAGCAGATCCGAGCTGGCCGCCCCCTCGCCATCAAACGCCTTGATGTTCATGCCGCCAGGCATATAGACCCGGCTCTCCAGAGTAAGCCAGCGTGACGCCACGCTCTGGCCGACCTTGCTGCGCCAGGGGTTGATCCCCTGCTGGGCCCATTTGCCCGATAGCACCCCCTGAAAGCAGCCAAACAGGCTGGCAAAGCAGTTGGTACTGAAGATGACGCTGTAGCGACCGCTCGGCACCGCTTCACCGGGCAGCAGGCCATCGGCGATGGCGTAGATCTGCTCGATCAGGGCCTGGCTATCCAGCTCGTCGAAGCGACGGCCATACTGGCCCTGCGAGTGCATCGACTGGCGGCCATCCCGTTCCACCAGCGCCGAGGTGTAGCAACCGACGCTGAACTCGCCGTGCTGGCAGAGGGTGCCCTGACTGTTGGCAAGCCAGAGCTGGCTCTCACCTTCGAAGAAGCTGTTGTAGGGAGCGCCGCTCACATCGGGCATGGCCAGCATGTCTGATTCGAGGCGCAGGGCCAGAGCGATCTTCTCCTCAACCGGCGTGGTATCGGGCTGGTTGATCTCGGCGCAATCTGTGGTGATCCGGCTATTGGCCACCGAGATGCGCTGGTCCGGATCCACCTTGGCAAAGCGGCTGGTATCGAGCGCATCCTGCAGCATGGCATCCAGCGCCAGCTCATCGAGGGATTCCGAGTAGGCGATGCCGACCCGACCCTCTTTTATCAGGCGAATACCGAGTTGCTGGCTGCTGGTGACCTTGTATTCCCCCAGCTCGCCCTTGTCTGCCTTGAGGGAGAAGGCCTTCTCCTGATTGGCGATGATGTCTGCCTCGGCGTTGAGGTCGGCCACCTTGTCGAGCAGGCGGGTGAGCAGTTGGTTCATGTCGAGCTGGCTCATCAGGCGTTCCCTCCCACCAGAATATTGTCCACTTTGAGGGCCGGCTGGCCCACCGAGGTGGGGACCGAGCCAGAGACCGAGCCGCACATGCCGGCGGCCAGTGCCAGATTGCGGCCCACCATGGAGATCTCTTTCAGCACCTGCGGGCCGGTGCCGATCAGGGTGGCTGACTTGAGCGGTTTGGTGATCTTGCCGTGCTCGATGAGGTAGGCCTCCTGCACATTGAAGTTGAACTCGCCGGTGCCGGGCTGTACAGAGCCGCCCCCCATCTTCTTGGCGTAGATGCCGTGCTCCACCGTGGCCAGCATATCGTCGAGGCTGTGGTTGCCTGGTTCGATATAGGTGTTGCGCATGCGCGAGGTGGGGGCGTACTTGTAGGATTCGCGCCGCCCGGAGCCGGTGCGGGCGTAACCGGTCTTGAGGGCGCCCATTCTGTCCACCAGAAAGCCGGTCAGTACCCCGTCCTTGATGAGCTGGGTATGCTGGGTCGCCATCCCCTCGTCATCGACGTTGATGGAGCCCCAGGCGTTGCCTTGCAGTCCCTCGTCCACCGCATTGACCACCGGATTGGCGATAAGCTGGCCCATCTTGTCGTGGAATACAGACGCCTTCTTGGCCACCGAGGTGGTCTCCAGCAGGTGGCCGCACGCCTCGTGGAAGATGACGCCGCCAAAGCCGTTCTCCATGATGACCGGCAGGGTGCCGCTCGGGCAGGGAGCCGCGCCCAGTTTCACCAGTGCCTGACGGGTGGCGGTGAGGGCCAGCTCGCGCGGGTCGATGCGATCGGCATGCTCCCACCCCATCAGGGCGCCGGGGGCCTCGTAACCGACGCTCTGCTCGCTCCCTTCCATGGCGATGGTCTGGGCCATGATGCGGTTGTAGTGGCGGCGATCGGCGACTTGCACCCCTTCGCTGTTGAAGATCTCCACCTCCTGCTCCCAGCCCAGCACGTTGCCGGAGAACTGACTCACCTTGTCGCTCTCGGCGCGGGCCACCGCATCCATGGCGTGCAGGTAGGCAATCTTCTGCTCCAGCAGCTTGTCGGCCGACAGGGGCAGCGCGACCGGGTTGCGATCGCTCAGGCGGGTGAAATCGAAGGCGGTGGCGGTCACCACGGGGTCGCGGCGGTCTTTGGCCGCCAGCAGGGTGACGATGCGCAGCAGCTCGTCGCGGCTGGCCAGATTGGTGTAGCCGTAGAGCACCTTGTGGCCGTAACAGAGGCGCACACCGATGCCGAAATCGAGGCCACCGCTGATGTTCTCTATCTGGCTGGAGAGCAGGCTGAGCTGGCTGCGGCGCTTGCGCTCGACAAACAGCTCGGCAAAATCGGCACCCAGCGCCAGCGCGTGATCGAGCACGTCACGGGCGATGGCGGGGGCCAACAGGGAGAATGGGGTCATAGAATATCCTTTTCTGGTCTGTCCGTTTGCTTCCGACATCCGGCTCTGATTGTTATGGGATGTCGAGTCCATTGTTGCAGACCAGCACAAAAAAGTCGCTATAGCGTCATGCGATGATACCGATTGAGAAAATCGGTGCGATAACTGCGCCCGGCGGCCAGGGCCAGGCGCTCAGGGTCGTTTTGCCAAAACGTGGGAAAGATCAGAGCAGGGCGTGGATTTCGCTCAGGATCTGTTCGACCCACTGTTCGATGCGCGGATCGGTCTGGTCATACTGATTGGCATCGTCCAGCGCCAGCCCAACGAAGTGACGGCCATCGTCGATCAGTGCCTTGGAGGCATCGAATTCGTACCCTTCGTTGGGCCAGTAGCCCACCAGCTTGACCCCTTTTGGCACCAGCTGATCGTGCAGCATGCCGAGGGCGTCCTGGAACCATTCGCCATAACCGAGCTGATCGCCGAGGCCAAACAGGGCGACGATGCGTCCCTCCAGATGGATGTCAGCGATATCTTCCCAGCGGGACTCCCAGTCCTCCTGCAGTTCGCCAAAATCCCAGGTGGAGATGCCGAGGATCAGGATCTCGTAATCCTCCATCCGGCGCAGGGAGACATCCTTGATATTGTGAATATCCACCAGCTCGGGGCCGATGAGGGCGCGGATCTTCTCGGCAGCCATCTCGGTGTAGCAGGTGGTGGAACCGTAAAACAGACCAATCTTCATCGCTCTTCTCTCTGTTGGCGCTTTCTCGCTTGCTTTTGGCGCGTTCTCGCATGCTCGTGTGGGCTGCGCCATGTTGGCAACACGATGGGTAACGTAAGGGGAGGGCGCCAGTCTAGCAGATTGCCATTCGACCTTCACCGCCCGGCAAGGGGTGTGGCAAACGTGCCTTATCTTTCCAATGAAAGTGCCTTGTCTTTCCAAGGAGTTGGCGCGTTACAATGGGCCATCGATCCCCTGATTGCAGCGCACCATGAGCAAGCCTGACCCACATTCCCTGATTGAACCCTTCCTCGACGCCCTCTGGCTGGAGCGGGGATTGTCTGACAACACGGTCAGCTCCTATCGCAGCGATCTGGAGAAGTTCTCCCTCTGGCTCGACGAGCAGGGGAGCTCGCTGCTGCTGGCGGGGATGGACGAGATCCAGCACTACCTCGCCTGGCGGGTCGATCACCAGTTTGCGGCCAGCAGCACCGCCCGTTTTCTGTCAGCGCTGCGCCGTTTTTACCAGTATCTCAACCGCGAGAAGCTGCGCAGCGATGATCCGACCGTGCTGCTTGAGGGGCCCAAGCTGCCGAAAAAACTCCCTTCTGATTTAAGCGAAGCGGAAGTGGAAGCACTCTTGAGCGCGCCGCTGGTGGATGACCCGCTGGAGTTGCGGGACAAGGCAATGCTGGAGCTGCTCTACGCTACCGGCTTGCGGGTTTCCGAGCTGGTGGGGCTCACTGCTGAGCATGTCAGTTTGCGTCAGGGCTTGGTGCGCGTAGTGGGCAAGGGCAACAAGGAGCGGTTGGTGCCGATGGGCGAGGAGGCGATGCACTGGCTGGAGCGTTACTACCGGGAGGCCCGCACCCTGCTGCTGGGTGGCACCAGCTCGGATGTGGTGTTTCCCTCCAAGCAGGCCCGTATGATGACCCGCCAGACCTTCTGGCATCGCATCAAGCTCTATGCCCTGCGGGCCGGGATTAACGGCGAGCTATCCCCCCATACCTTGCGCCACGCCTTCGCCACCCATCTGCTCAACCACGGCGCCGACCTGCGGGTTGTGCAGATGCTGCTGGGTCACGCAGATCTTTCCACCACCCAGATCTACACCCATGTGGCCAACGAGCGACTCAAGGCGCTGCACGGGGAGCATCACCCCAGAGCTTGAGTGGCTGGCCTCCCAAAAACAAAAAACCGCCAGCAGGCGGTTTTTTTATCTCTACACGACAGGAGATGGCGCTTATTTCCCTTGCTGGGATTTCAGCAGATCACGGATCTCGGTCAGCAGCTCCTGATCCTTGGTCGGGCCTGCCGGGGCGGCGGCTTCCTCTTCCTGCTTTTTCTTCAGGGTGTTGATGGCCTTTAGTCCCATGAAGATGGCGAAGGAGATGATCAGAAAGTCGATGATGGTCTGGATGAACTTGCCATAGGCGATGACCACGGCGGGTGTTGTACCTTCTGCGGCCTTCAGGGTGACCGCCAGGTCGCTGAAGTCCACGCCGCCCAGGATCAGGCCGATGGGCGGCATGATCACGTCACCGACAAAAGAGGAGACAATTTTGCCGAAGGCGGCACCAATGATGATACCGACCGCCATATCGATGACGTTGCCGCGGGCGGCAAAGGCTTTGAACTCTTGAATCAGACTCATTATTTCCTCCGAAATTAAACAAGATAGCGCGTTGATTACCCTTGCCAAAGGGCGAACTCTTGTCAGGAAAAACAGAGGCTAAGCCGCGTTGTTCCTGTCGTCCTGACTAGCTTGCGGGCGTTATGAGTCCTTGGCAATCGGGGGGAACCATTTTTTTGGTACAAAGTGATATTAATTTTTTGGTAAGTAGCTGGTTGAATGATGAGCTGTGCTGCTGTAGTTTGCTGGGTCGATTCATTCATACCACGTGAGTAAACAAGTGAAGTATTTACTACTGGGAATGATGCTTTTGTGCACATTTGCTGCCAGAGCGGGGATGGATACCCAAGCCTTGAAACAGACCATCACGGCCCGGCTGGGGGTCCCCGTCTATCTGGTTGAACCGACCCCGATCGCGGGGTTGTATATGCTGGGCACCTCACAGGGGGTGCTCTACAGCGATGCCAAAGGGGATTATGTGGTGCAGGGGGTCATGCTGGATATGACCCGCGACATGAAGAACCTGACCATTTCGGGTATGCGCGAGCAGCGCCGACTTGGCTTGGCACAGGTGGCCCATGCTCCCATCGTGCTCAAGGCCCGGGATGAGCGTCACCGGGTTGCGCTGTTTCTCGGCGAGCAGGACGCAAAGCGCCGTCAGCTCTCCGGCACCTTGCAACACCTGCAGGCATCTGGGGTGAGCGTGGCTCTCTATCCGGTGATTGATCACGCCGAACGGGCCGCCGACTGGTGCAGCGATCCCCTGCTGCAAAATGATCCGTTAAAAGCCTATTTGCCTCAAACGGCATGTAGTGAGACCCTTATCCAAAATATTGGCCTGAGCCAATGGTTGGGGGTCAAGGTACTGCCGGCCTGGGTCTCCTCCGACGGGGATCTGGTGCGCGGATATCAGAGCCCCGAACAGCTGCTCAAGATACTGGATCATATTGATGTCCCTGCAAATCCGTCGTCGTCCGCGAGTTGATGATTCCCATCTGCCCGCCAACCTGCATCCGCTGCTTCGCCAAATCTTCGCCAGCCGTGGCGTAGAAGATCCTGCCCTGCTGGAGCGTAGCGCCAGCCAGCTGTTGCCGCCCCAGCGCCTCTATGGCATGGAGCAGGCGGTGCCGCTGCTGGCCGACGCGCTGGCCGCCCAGAAACGGATCCTCATCGTCGGTGACTTCGACTGCGACGGCGCCACCAGCTCGGCGCTGTGCGTGCTGGCCCTGCGCGCCATGGGTGGCCGTCACATCGATTTTCTGGTGCCCAACCGCTTCGAGTTCGGATACGGCCTTACCCCCGAGATCGTCGAGCTGGCGGTGGCCCGCGGCGCCGAGTTCCTGATCACGGTGGATAACGGCATCTCCAGCATCGCCGGGGTGGCGGCAGCCAAGGCGGCTGGCATGCAGGTACTGGTTACCGATCACCATTTGCCGGGTCAGGAGTTGCCTGACGCCGATGCCATCGTCAATCCCAACCAGCATGGTTGCGACTTCCCCTCCAAGTCGCTGGCCGGGGTCGGGGTCGCCTTCTACCTGATGGCGGCGCTCAACACTCACCTCAAGCACTCCGGCTGGTATGAGCGGCTCGGCATCGTGGCTCCCAATGTGGCGGATTACCTCGATCTGGTGGCCCTCGGCACCGTAGCTGACGTGGTGGCGCTCGACGGCAACAACCGCATTCTGGTCCATCAGGGCCTGCAACGGATCCGGGCGGGCCGCTGCCGCCCCGGCATCCAGGCGCTGGTGGACGTGTCGGGTCGCGACGGTCGTCGCCTGTGCGCCGCCGATCTCGGCTTTGCGCTGGGGCCGCGCCTCAACGCGGTGGGCCGGCTCGACGACATGTCGCTCGGGGTCGCCTGCCTGCTGAGCGAGGACATCAACCTGGCACGCCAGCTCGCCTCCGAGATGGACAGCCTCAACCAAGAGCGCAAGGAGATCGAGCAGGGGATGCAGCAGGAGGCGCTCGCCACCCTGGAGCAGATCCGTTTTCGTGACGGCGAGGTACCGTCGGGTATCGTGCTGCACCGGGACGAGTGGCATCAGGGGGTGGTGGGGCTGGTGGCCTCCAAGGTGAAGGAGAAGTACTACCGCCCGGTCATCGCGTTTGCCGAGAGCAGCGAGACCGAGCTCAAGGGCTCTGGGCGCTCCATCCCGGGGGTGCACCTGCGCGATGCGCTGGAACTGCTCGACACCCGCCACCCCGGCTTGATGGGCAAGTTTGGCGGCCACGCCATGGCGGCCGGGTTGACCCTGCCCAAGGCCAATATCGAGGCCTTCGGCCGGGCCTTCGAGACGGTCATCGGCGAGCTGGTGACGCCTGAGCTGTTGACCGGGGTGCTGCTCACCGATGGTGAGCTGCTGCCCGATGAGCTGAGTCTGGAGCTGGCCGAGCTGATCCGCGCCTCCGGTCCCTGGGGTCAGGCCTTCCCCGAGCCGCTGTTCGACGGAGAATTCGTGCTGGTGCAGCAGCGGTTGGTGGGGGAGAAGCACCTCAAGATGATGCTGACCACGGATTCCGGTCACGCAGTGGATGCCATCGCCTTTGGCGTCGATCTCAAGCGCTGGCCCGATGCCTCGGTCAAGCGGGTGCGGCTTGTCTACCGGCTCGATGTCAACGAGTGGCGCGGCAACCGCAGCGTGCAGCTGCTGGTGGAACATCTGGAGGCTGCCGGTCTTTGAGTCAAGAGCATCGCAGCCCTATCGCTGACAACGGCCACCCTCGGGTGGCCGTTTTTGTTGGCGGATCTCTGGAAAAGGGCGTTGACCCGTCTATAGCTTCACAGTTTAAGCTCGTCTCTATCGGGTCACCTGATGGCCCGCACCGTGAGTGATTGCTATGAAAATATCCGAACTGGCCCGCCGCTGCGGCCTCGCCCGCTCCACCCTGCTCTATTACGAGAAGCTGGGGGTGATTGCCGGCACCCGGGCCGCCAACGGCTATCGCCACTATGACGAGGGGGATCTGCAGCGACTGCAGATGGTGCAGGCCCTGCAGGCAGGTGGTCTCAGCCTCAAGCAGTGCCTCGCCTGTCTGGCTGGCGAGATAGATCAAGCGTCATTGCAGGCCCGGGTCAGGGAGCTCGATGAGGAGCTGGCGCGGATGCAGCGCGCCCGGGATCTGTTGGCGGATCTGGCAGGGCTGCGCCCGCGCTCCGGTGAGGAATTCAAGGCCTGGCAGCTGCAACTGCAGCGCGAGGCACCGGAGGCCTACTTCGCGTGGGTGATGAAACAGGGTTTTAGCGAGAAAGATCGCTACCACTTGCAATGGTTGAGCAAAGACATGAATGAACATGAGCGTTACATCAAAAACTTTATCCAGCTGCTGGATGGCATGAGTTACTGGGGGCCGGGGGATCGCGCCTTCACCCAGCAGCAGTTTGCCGCCTTGCCCATCCGGCCGCGCCGGATCCTCGACATGGGTTGCGGGCGCGGTGCCTCGACCATGGCGCTGGCTCAGGTGACCGATGCCGACATTGTGGCCATCGATCTGGAAGAGGAGGCGCTGGCCGCCGTGGCGCACTCCGCCGGTGCAGCGGGCTTTGAGCATGTCTCCACCCTCTGCGCCAACATGGCGGCACTGCCGGACGATCTGGCCCGGGCAGACCTCATCTGGGCGGAGGGGAGTGCCTACGTGATGGGTGTTGCCAATGCGCTGAAAGCGTGGCGTCCGCTGCTTTCAAGCCCGCAGGCTTGCATCGTGCTGAGCGATGCGGTCTGGCTGACCGATAACCCGCCCGAGGAGGCGTTGGCGTTCTGGCAGCAGGATTATCCTGCCATGCAGACGCTGGCGGGCCTGCTTGAGACGGTACAAGCGGCAGGCTATCGCTGCCTGTCACACACTCCCTTGCCGATGAGCGCCTGGAACAACTATCTGGACCCTATCGAGGTCAATCTGGTGCGCTATCGAGACGAGCTGGGGGAGAGTGCTGCCTGGCAGGACTTGAGCCGGGAAGTAGCCATCCACCGCCAATATCTTGGCAGTTACGGCTATGTGATCTGCTGCCTGCAAAAAGATGCGTGATAAGTTGTCGTAAAAAATGAGGCGCCTGCGGGCGCCTCTTTGTTTATCGGGGATTGCGGGTGGTCATTACAGCTCGCGGGCCCAGGGATGAGCCTTGGGGCGCAGGGCCAGCGCCAGACCCAGCAGCAGCACGGTCAGGCCGTAGAGGGGCCAGCTGCCAAAGCGCATGTAGGGGGTCTCGCCGTGGGCGGGACGCACCTCGCTGCGCAGCACACCCGCTTCAAACTGCGGGATCTGGCCGATGATGCTGCCATCGATCTCGGTCACGATAGTGATACCGGTGTTGGTGTCCCGCAGCAGCGGACGAGCTAGCTCCAGCGCGCGCATCCGGGCGATCTCCATATGTTGCCACGGGCCGATGCTGGTGCCGAACCAGGCGTCGTTGGAGACGGTCAGCAGGAAGTCGGTATCGGCATTGACGTTGCGGCGCACCTCTTCCGGGAAGATGATCTCGTAGCAGATGGCGGCGGCAAACTTGAGCCCCTTGGCGATCAGGTTTGTCTGTACTTCGTCACCCCGGCTGAAAGAGGACATCGGCAGGTTGAAGAAGGGGGCGATGGGGCGCAACAGATCTTCAAACGGCACGAACTCGCCGATGGGCAGCAGGTGGTACTTGTTGTAGCGGTTGGAGTGGTTGTAGAAGTAGGACTCCTTGCCATCCGCATCCTGCACCCCCATGCCGAGCACTGTATTGTAGAAGCGCTGTTGCTGCTCGTCGTAGTGAATGATCCCCGCCAGCAGGCCGGTATCGTTCACCTTCATCGCCTTGTCCAGATTCTCCAGATAGGGGCCCATCGCCTTCTCGATTGCGGGGATCGCCGACTCCGGCCAGACGATGATGTCGGCATCCTGATTCTCGCGGCTCAAGTCCTGATAGGTGCGCACCGTGGGGGCCAGCGCCTCCGGATCCCATTTGAGGGATTGGGCGATATTGCCCTGCACCAGTGCCACCTTGACCGGTTCGCCACGGGTCACCCAGTTGAGCTGCATCAGACCGTGGGCACCGGCCACCAGCAGGGCGGGCACCGCCAGCCAGAGCGGGGAGCGGGACTTCCACACCAGCCAGATAGCGGAGGCGGACAGCAACAGGGCGAGGGTGATGCCCTGCACCCCGAGAATGGGGGCAAAGCCCTTGAGCGGGCCGTCGATCTGGCTGTAGCCAAACCAGAGCCAGGGGAAGCCGGTCATCACCCAGCCGCGCAGCCAGTCAGCCACCAACCACAGGGCTGGGAAGGCGAGCAGCCAGCGGCTCCAGTGACGGCCGCCAAAGAAGCGGGCAAAGACCCAGCAGGCGAGCGTCGGGTAGAGTGCCAGATAGGCGGAGAGCCCGGCCAGCAGCACAAAGGCGACCGGCAGCGGGATGCCGCCAAACTCGGTCATGCTGACGTGGATCCACCACAGCCCCGGCAAAAAGAGTCCCATGGCGTAGCCAAAACCGCGCCAGGCGGCCTGTTTCGGCGTGGCTTTGTCCAGCAGGGCGTAGAGGCCGAGCAGGGAGGGGATCACCAGCGGCCAGTAGCCGAAGGGGGAGAAGGCCAGCACGGCGATGGCACCAGAGGCCAATGCACTGAGGCTTAACAGAATTTTGGAAGTAACAGGGGATAATCTCACGGGCGATGGTGCTCGTCTTGGTGTGCAACTGGGGTCGAATGGCCGGTATCTTAACCTGTAAGCGGGGCAACGGCGAGCCTCGATGCCGGTGGCAGAGAGCACAACGCCCCGAGGTCGGGGCGTTGTTTCACACATCGAGCGAATCTGCCTATTGCGGCTCAGATTGCGCCGCCGCGTGGTGCTCGGGGATCTTCACCTGCAGTTGCTGCAGACGGCGCCGGTCGGCATGCATCACCTTGAACAGGTAGCCGTCCAGCTCGATCTCCTCGCCCTTCTTGGGCAGGTGGCTGAAGGCGTGCATTACCAGACCACCCACCGTATCCACCTCTTCATCGCTGAATTTGGTGCCGAAGAAGTCGTTGAAATCCTCGATCTCGGTCAGGGCGCTGATGGAGAAGACCCGCTTGCTGAGGCGGCGGATCTCGTCCGGCTCATCCTCGATGTCGTCAAACTCGTCGTCGATCTCGCCAACGATCAGTTCCAGTATGTCTTCGATGGTCACCAGACCGGAGACGCCACCAAATTCGTCGACCACGATGGCCATGTGGTAGCGCTCTTCACGGAACTCCTTGAGCAGACGGTCAACCCGTTTGCTTTCCGGCACGATCACCGTGGGGCGCAAGATTTTTTCGAGCTGCAGCGGCTCGCTGGCGTGATGGCCGCCAAACCCGAAGGGGAGCAGATCCTTGGCGAGCAGAATGCCCTCCACATGATCCTTGTCCTCGTTGATCACCGGGAAGCGGGAGTGGCCGGACTCGATGATCACCGGCAGGATTGCATCTACCGGTTGGGACTTCTCGATGGTCACCATCTGGGAGCGGGGGATCATGATATCGCGCACGCGAAGATCGGCGATCTCCAGCACCCCCTCGATCATGTCCTTGGTGTCCTGATCGATGAGGTCGCGCTCTTCGGCATCGGCTATCACGTCTACCAAATCATTGCGGTCTTTTGGCTCGCCCTGGAAGAGTTGGCTGAGTTTGTCGAGCCAGGTTTTCTTCGGCGAGCCGGTACTAGGGTGATCGTCGGTCATTTTCTCTCTTGGTTACTCGTATGAACACACTTGAAATAGTTCGGGTTATATAAGGATGGCCATCTGCTGTTTCAAGACGATGACCATCCGGTTCTTTACTCTTCGTCGTTCAGATAAGGATCGGCAAAACCGAGCTCCTGCATGATGTCGCGCTCAAGCGCTTCCATCTCTTCGGCTTCCTCATCCTCGATATGGTCATAACCTAGCAGATGCAGACTGCCGTGCACAACCATGTGGGCCCAGTGGGCCATGAGGGGCTTGCCCTGCTCCTCGGCCTCGCGCTCTACCACCTGACGGCAGATCACCAGATCGCCGAGCAGCGGCAGCTCCAGACCGGGTGGCGCCTCGAACGGGAAGGAGAGCACGTTGGTGGGCTTGTCCTTGCCGCGATAGGTGAGGTTGAGCTCGTTGCTCTCCGCCTCGTCGACGATACGCACCGTCACTTCAGCCTCCCGCTGGAAGCCGAGAATGGTGCCATCGAGCCAGCCTTGCAGCTGGGCTTCGGTGGGCAGGCCGTCGGTGCTGGCACTGGCCAGTTGCAGATCCAGGGTTACGCTCATTGCTCGCTCTCTTTGCTGGCGTTTGTTTGGCCGGCCACCTTCTCGGCTGCCTGTTTGGCATCGAATGCCTCGTAAGCCTGCACGATACGGGCCACCACCGGGTGGCGCACCACGTCTTTGGACTCGAAGAAGTTGAATGACAGACCATCGACCCCTGGCAGCACTTCCAGCGCGTGGCGCAGGCCGGATTTGGCGTTGCGCGGCAGGTCTACCTGGGTGATGTCACCGGTGACCACAGCCTTGGAGTTGAAGCCGATCCGGGTCAGGAACATCTTCATCTGCTCGGTGGTGGTGTTCTGGGCCTCATCGAGAATGATAAAGGCGTCATTGAGGGTTCTTCCGCGCATATAGGCGAGCGGCGCCACTTCGATGATGTTGCGCTCCATCAGCTTCTCGACCCGCTCAAAGCCCAGCATCTCGAACAGGGCGTCGTAGAGCGGGCGTAGGTAAGGATCCACCTTCTGGGAGAGATCCCCGGGCAGGAAGCCGAGCTTCTCCCCCGCTTCCACCGCCGGGCGGGTCAGCAGAATGCGGCGAATTTCCTGACGCTCCAGCGCATCCACTGCTGCCGCGACCGCCAGATAGGTCTTGCCGGTACCGGCCGGGCCTATGCCGAAGCAGATGTCGTGGCGCACGATATTGGCGATGTATTGGGCCTGATTGGGGCTGCGTGGTTTGATGAGACCGCGCTTGGTCTTGACCGTCACCTCCTTGCCATAGGGGATGCTCGGCGCCGGTTCATCATCCTGCTCCAGCACCCGCGACTCCTGAATGGCCAGATGGACCATGTCGGGGGTGATGTCGGTCACCTTGCCACCCTTGAGGGGCTGGGTTTCCACATAGAGGTGCTTGAGGATGACGGCGGCGGCATCCAGCTGGGCCGGTTTGCCCACCAACTGGAAGTGGCTGTCACGGTAGCTGATCTCGACGCCGAGGCGGCGCTCCAGCTGCTTGATGTTGTCATCGAAGGGGCCGCACAAGCTGGCAAGGCGCTGGTTGTCGGCGGGCTCCAGATGCAGATTCAGGGTCGAGATGTGTCGGCTCAAAATATCCTCGTCTCAAGGCGCTCCCCATCCGCCGGGCGAATGGGGAGGAGGGGATTAATGGGGAGTGAAGGCGGCAACGCCCAGCTCGTCCGGTACGTTATCCGGGCGACGGGCCAGGATTTCGCTCGGGGCGGTGGCGATCCGCAGGTTCATCTCGCTCTCGCCGCGGATGAACTTGCCGCGCAGGGAGTTGGGACGCACCTCGGTGATCTCCACGTCGGCAAAGCCGCCGATCAGGGTGTGCAGGCCTTCGAAGTTGACCACCCGGTTGTTCTCGGTGCGGCCACACAGCTGCATCGGGTCGAGCTTGGAGGGCCCTTCCACCAGGATGCGCTGGGTGGTGCCGAGCATGGCGCGGCCAATCTGCATCGCCTGGTTGTTGATGACGTGCTGCAGGCGGGCCAGACGGGCTTTCTTCACTTCCATATCGACATCGTCGGGCATGTCGGCGGCCGGGGTGCCCGGGCGCGGGCTGAAGATGAAGCTGAAGCTCATGTCGAAACCCACATCCTCGATCAACTTCATGGTCGCTTCAAAGTCTTCGTCCGTTTCATTCGGGAAGCCAACGATGAAGTCGGAGCTGATGGTGATGTCGGGACGGGCGGCACGCAGGCGACGGATCTTGGATTTGTACTCCAGGATGGTGTGCGGGCGCTTCATCATGGTCAGAATACGGTCGGAGCCGCTCTGCACCGGCAGGTGCAGGAAGCTGACCACTTCCGGAGTGTCTTTGTAGACTTCGATGATGTCGTCGGTGAACTCGATCGGGTGGCTGGTGGTGTAGCGAATGCGATCGATACCGTCGATGGCGGCCACCAGACGCAGCAGCTCGGCGAAGGTGCAGATACCGCCATCAAAGGTCGGACCGCGGTAGGCGTTGACGTTCTGGCCGAGCAGGTTCACTTCGCGCACGCCCTGCTGGGCGAGCTGGGCGATTTCGTAGAGCACGTCGTCCAGCGGACGGCTCACCTCTTCACCGCGGGTGTAGGGCACCACGCAGTAAGTACAGTATTTGGAGCAGCCTTCCATGATGGAGACGAACGCGGTGGCCCCTTCGGCGCGCGGTTCGGGCAGGCTGTCGAATTTTTCGATCTCGGGGAAGGCGATATCAACCTGGGCACCACGGCCCTCTTGCACTTCCTTGATCATGGCGGGCAGGCGATGCAGGGTCTGCGGGCCGAACACGATATCCACATAGGGAGCGCGCTGGCGGATGGCATCGCCCTCCTGAGAGGCAACGCAGCCACCCACGCCGATCACCAGACCGGGCTTGTTGGCCTTGAGCTTTTTCCAGCGTCCCAGCTGGTGGAACACCTTCTCCTGCGCCTTTTCGCGGATGGAGCAGGTATTCAGCAGCAAGACATCTGCCTCTTCGGGCTCTTCGGTAAGGGTGTAGCCATTGCTGGCATCCAACAGGTCGGCCATTTTGGACGAGTCATACTCGTTCATCTGGCAACCCCAGGTTTTAATGTGAAGTTTCTTGCTCATTGCTTCTCTTGACTTGTTTTGAAATCGGCATGGTCAAAGGACCGCGCATTTTACTCCGCAATCTGGATACTGCCTAGCTAATATCCAGCTGGCAATGGTGCTCACCCGATACCTGTTGCCAGCAAGCTCAATAAGCTTTCTCCTTGATTTGACGCAGCAATTCCCCGTTTGTCTCACTGTTTATCAGCCGCCCTTGCGCTATCATGCTGCCATCCGGTTCACGTCCGAGCGCTGTCGCCGGACGCACCCTTTCAGGAATAAATGTATGGAACAGTGTGATATCGCCATCGTCGGCGCCGGCATGGTGGGCGCCGCCACTGCCTGTCTGCTGGCGGCTCAGGGTCTCTCGGTGCGGGTCATCGAGACCCAACTGCCGGAGCATTACGCGCCGGAGCAGCCGCTGGATCTGCGGGTCTCCGCCATCAGTCAGGCCTCGGTGGCGCTGCTGGAGCAGGCCGGTGCCTGGCACCATCTGCAGCAGATGCGGCTCTGCCCCTACCGCCGGCTGGAGACCTGGGAGCTGGACGGTTTTGCCACCCGCTTCAATGCCGCCGATCTCGGTCTGCCCCAGCTCGGCTACATCATCGAAAACCGGCTGGTGCAGCTCGCCCTGCTCAAACGGATGGAGGATTTCCCCACCATCCAGACCCACACCCCGGCGGCGGTGACCAGCCTACGCCAGAGTGCAGATGAAGCTGTGCTGACTCTGGACGATGACACCGAGCTGGCGGCCCGCTGGGTGCTGGCCTGCGATGGCGCCGAATCCCACACCCGCAAGCTGGCGGGTATCGGCGTATCGCGCTTCGAGTACCGCCAGCACTGCATGCTGATCAATATCGACACCGACTTTGCGCAGGAAGATATCACCTGGCAGCAGTTCACCCCGAGTGGCCCGCGCGCCTTCCTGCCGCTGCCCGGTCAGCACGGCTCCCTGGTGTGGTATGACAACCCGGCCCGTATCCGGGCGCTCACTGCAATGAGCAACGAAGGGCTTGCCGCCGAAGTGCGCCGCCACTTCCCGAGTCGGCTCGGCGGGTTCACCGTCACCGGCAAGGGGAGCTTCCCACTGGTGCGCCGCCACGCCAACGACTATTACGCCGGTCGGGTGGTGTTGCTTGGCGATGCTGCCCACACCATCAACCCGCTGGCGGGGCAGGGGGTCAACCTCGGCTTCAAGGATGTGGCCTGCTGGGCTGATCTGCTGCAAGGAGCTGGCGCCGACTGGCATCAACTGGCGTTGGCCGAGCGTTACGAGCGGCGCCGTCGTCCTGACAACCTGCTGATGCAGTCGGGGATGGATCTCTTCTACGGGGTGTTCAGCAACGAGATTGGCCCCCTCAAGCTGGCCCGCAATCTGGCCCTCAATCTGGCGGACAAGGCAGGCCCATTGAAGGAGATGGCGCTGCGCTATGCACTGGGGCTGGTTTGACAGGTCGGAACCAGATAACACGGGCAGAATGCGCGAAGGAGCAAAGGTGATGAACAAGGCACTGCTGGTGATCGATTTTATCAACGACATCGCCCATCCCGACGGGCGCATTGCCGCCTCTGCAGCCCATGTGCTGGAGCAGGATGCTGTTGCGCATGCCAATCAGGCGCTGGCCCATGCCCGCGCCAACGGCTGGCTGGTGGTGCTGATCAAGGTGGGTTTTGACGGCGGCTATCAGCTGCAACCCAAGGGGTCTCCCATGTTTGGTCGCGCTCACCAGTTGGGGGCGCTCTCCTTGGCTGACAGCGGCACCGACTTTCACGCCGACCTCGATGTGCAGCCCGGCGATCTGGTGCTGACCAAGCCCAGAGTGAGCTCCTTCTATGGCACGGCGCTGGAGCCTGCGCTGCGGGCCAACCACATCGACCACCTCTATCTGTGCGGGGTGAGCACCAGCTGGGCCATTCAGGCGGCGGCGCGGGATGGTCACGATCGCGACTACGCCATCACCATTCTGGAGGATGCCTGCGCCGCCGCAGATGCCACCGAGCATCACACCTCGCTGCGCATGCTGGGTCGCATCGCCGAGATCATCAAGGTGTCCCAGCTGGCTTGATCCTTAACGCAGGCTGCGCCCGATCACCGTGTTGAGATTGACTCTGTGGCCTCCTGTCGGGCCGCAGTGCTTTTGGGCTACATGATTGTCAGGCAAGATAGTGCTCACATGGATAACAACAAGGATGGACAGATGCGTTATCAGGGACGGATCGCGAGCTGGAACGAGGCGCGCGGCTTTGGATTTATTACGCCGGAGCAAGATGGCGCCGAGCAGGCAACCAATGGATCACGCAGTGCAGGGCTGTTTGTGCATGTTACGGCGCTGCAATCAGATGGCCGAGTGCCAGAGCCGGGGGAGCGTGTCACCTATCTGATCGGCAGTGGCCAGGATGGCAAGCCAAGGGCGTTACAGGTCTTTTTCCCCGATCGCCCGCTCACGTTGGCGGATGCCGTGCCGTCGGCCGCATCATCGGCGGCGCCATCGTTTCGGGCGGCAAGTCAGCCGCCACGACCCACCTCGACCAGAGAGCGAAGTAACCCCTATCGACGTCGCAAGAGCAGCTGGAGTGGCAAACTGATCCCCCTGCTGGTGCTCGTCGGCCTCTTTTCCATCTATTCCCGTTTCTCGGCCGAGTCGATGGCGCCATTGCCGGTCTCCTCTTTCAATCAGGAGGAGGTCAGCACGCCACAGGCAACGACCTTTATTCGCCAGTGTGATGGTCGGCAGCATTGTTCCCAGATGACTTCCTGCGAGGAGGCAACCTGGTTTTTGCAACATTGCCCGAACACTAAAATGGACGGAGAGGGCGATGGCATCCCCTGCGAAAATCAGTGGTGTGGTCATTAAATGTCACTTATCAGATACATATGCTCATGATGTGCTCTTGATATCCGGAACAGGGAAACTGGCCTGAAACCTTGCCGGATGGTGTTCGATGGTGAAATTTGGTCTCAGTTGGCTAAGTGGGAACGGGGTGCTTTACTCTATCTGCTGACTTAATTGTTAATAGATGGCGGTATGCCACTTTTGCCACAGGATGGCCACCATGGCGGATGATATACAGAAGCGGCAGAGTCACTTCGCCGAGCGAGCCCATCATCTGGCTGCGCTGCTGGATTCGCTGGAAGACCAGATATCGGTGATAGATCGGGATGGCGTGATCCATTACACCAATCTCGCCTGGGATCTGTTTGCTGAGCAAAACGGCATGCCCAAGGGATATAACTGGATTGGGGTCAATTACATGGGGGCTTGTGACGCTGAATCCGAGCCCTCTGGATTGGCTGCCGTGGAGGGGATCCTCCGGGTTATCCGTCATCAGCAGGAGAAGTTCTATCTGGAATACCCCTGCCACAGCCCCGACACCCAGCGCTGGTTTATGATGCGAGTAGCGCCGGTACCCGGGCTTGACGCCGAGTTTTTTTCCATCGCCCATATCAATATCACCGAGCGCAAGCTGCTGGAGCTGGAAGTTGCCAGCCTCTCCCAACATGATCCCTTGACCGGACTGGCCAATCGGCGGCTGTTCAACAGCTTTTTGCATAACGAGTGGCGGCGCAGCATGCGTGAACATACCCCACTCTCCCTCATCATGCTGGATCTGGATAACTTCAAGGCGTGCAATGACCATCTTGGTCATCAGATGGGGGATGGCTCCCTCCAGCTGGTGGGCCATCTTCTGCAATCCTTCTGCCAGCGTCCTGCGGATCTGCCCTGCCGTTTTGGTGGTGACGAATTTGCCCTGATCCTCGGCAATACCGACCAAAATACGGCCCAGCGGATTGGAGAGGAGATCCGCCAGGCCATCAACGATCTCGACATCGTGGTGGCAAATAATATTCAGCTTAGCGCCAGCATTGGCATTGCTACCTACACGGCAGAGCAACTGCTGGAGGGGGAAGGGGCGTTGCTGGCTGCGGCCGATGCGGCGCTTTATTGCGCCAAGGGGGCGGGTAAAAACCGTAGCCACTGCGCCAGCTGTTGAACCGCATTGCCGCTTTTGTTCTGCATGCGCCCCCTTGATGGGGGCGCACTGTTTTGACGTGGCACGATGTTAGCTAACAGCGAGCGTTGATTTCAGCGCTCGGGCGTGGCCGACACCGGCAGGGGATGGCTGGCGATCACCTGCCTGACGAAGTGATCCCGGATGGGGTCGGCAAAGTCCGGATTCCATACCATGCTGACTTCCCACTCGGAGCTGGGACCAGAGAGAGGATAGAGGGTGACATCGGGTCCTGCGATAAAGCTGACGCTGCGCGGCAGGATGGCATTGCCGATGCCCGCCGCGACCAGCGCCACCAGCGTCTGGATATCTTCGGCCTCCTGAACCATGCCGGTCAGCCGATTGGCGCCGAGAAAACCGGCGATCTGCTGGCTGAGACCGGGGCAGCGGTGGCCCACCATCTGCAACAGGGGTTGACTGGTCAGTGCCTGCTGGACGTCGAATGCGGCCGGGTCTGGTTCGGTCATTCGTGTCGGCACCGCCAGCACCAGCCGGTCGATCAGCAGTCTGTGCTCCTGTAACTGCGGCACCTGAGGTCTGCGCATAAAGCCAAGCTGCAACTGGCCGGAGAGCAGCTGCTCCTGCTGGATGGCTGAGGGCATATCCTGCAGATGGACCATCACGTCCGTGACCTGCTGTTTGAAGCGGGCCACCAGCGCAGGGGCCAGTGCGAAACTCGACAGACCGAAGCCAATTTTGAGTCGACCGGCCACGCCGCTCGCCACCGCCAGCGCATGGCTTTCGAACTCCCGACCGTGCTCGACCAGCGCACTCGCCTGAGTGAGCAGCTGGGCGCCGAGCGCCGTCAGCTCGGCACCGTGGCGGCCCCGTTTGAACAGGGTGCAGCCCAGCGTCTGCTCCAGCCCCTGGATCTGCTTGGTGAGGGCCGGCTGGGTGATAAAGAGGCGGCTGGCCGCTTCCCGGTAGTTGGCGGTGTCGGCCAGCGTCACAAACGCCTGCAGTTGCCTCAAGTCGAATTTCATTCCAATTGGTTATCTAAAGTGGCGATTTATTGATTATAAATTATCTAATCGCCTTGTTCTAATGGCTCGGTAAGGGGGAAATCGCCCTCCTCTGAACCGGAACAAGGAGCCATATTATGTCCACTCAACGTTATCTTTTTTTGATCAAGGGCAAGCTGGTGCTGGCCCAGCCATTGGCGGCCCCGGAGACGGGGGAGCTGCTCGCCAGCCTGTTGCAACAGGGGTTTGTGGTCGGCCCCTTGCAAGTGTGGGCAGGCAGTACCGAGCAGGCACTCGCCTGTTATGAGCGTGCCGCCCAGCAGCAGGCCTTTACCGATGCACTCTCTGGCTCTCTGCCCGAGCTGGCTGGGGTGCCTGTATGAGTGCTGGCATGAACACGATCACCCTGTCGGTATCCGCCCTGCTGCTCGATATGGATGGCACTCTGGTCTGCTCGACCGGCGATGTGGAGAAGGTGTGGCGGCTCTGGTGTCAGCATCATCAGCTTGCCCCTGAGCCGGTACTGACTATGTGCCACGGTATGCGCTCACGTGAGGTGATCCGGGCGTTGGCCCCGCAGCTGGATGTGGAGCGGGAAGCGGCGCGGCTCGACGAGCTGGAGATGCAGCATACCGGCGGCGACGCCATCGCAGGGGCTGGCGAGTTGCTGCGCCACTTGCCGCCAGAGCTTTGGGCCATCGTGACCTCCGCCAGTGAGCAGGTTGCCCGTCACCGCCTGAGTTGTGCCGGTTTGCCGCTGCCCCATGTACTGGTGGGGGCCGAAGCTGTGATCAATGGCAAGCCCGATCCCGAGCCCTATCTGCTGGGGGCTGAACGGCTTGGCATCTCGCCCGATTGTTGTCTGGTGTTCGAGGATGCACCAGCCGGTATCGAGAGTGCCCTGCGTGCAGGTTGCACCGTGGTGCAGGTAGGAGGCGATGCGCCGCTCAATCCGGCGGTGGTGGCGGTGATCCGCGACTGGCGCGAGGTGAAGGTGGAGCCGGGGGAGGCGTCCCTGTTGGTGACGCTGCTCACCTGAGCGGTGGATAGAGCGTATTACGACCGCAGATTGCGGTATGAACCATCGCCATCAACACTGCATGCCGCAATAAAAACGCCCCCGAGATGCGGGGGCGTTTTGCTTTCTCAACGGTTATTTGAAAACGCGGAAACGGGTAGCGTCGTCGATAAAGGTTTTGTCGCCGGCCGGTTGCTTGATACTGCCAAAGGGCATCTGGGCACGCAGCAGCCAGCTGGCGGGCAGGTTCCACTCCTTGCGCACCGCCTCGTCGATCAGCGGGTTGTAGTGCTGCAGGGAGGCGCCGACTTTCTCCTGTGCCAGCGTCGTCCAGACCGCAAACTGGGCGATGCCAGTGGCATGTTCCGACCAGATGGGGAAGTTGTCTGCGTAGAGGGCGAATTTTTGCTGCAGATCCTTGATGACGTCGGTGTCTTCGAAGAACAGAACGGTACCGAAGCCTGCGCGGAAGCTGCCATCTACCTTGGCCTCACTCTGGGCGTAGGCTTCCGGCGGCACAATCTTTTTCAGCTCGGCTTTGACGATATCCCACAGCTTGTGGTGCTGGGCGCCAAACAGGATGACAGCACGGGAGCTCTGGGAGTTGAAGGAGGAGGGGCTGTGTCTGATGGCATCCTGGATCAGGGCCGTCAGCTGCTCCGGTGTATGGGAGACCTGGTCACCCAGGGCATAGATGGTACGACGTACTTTGATCTGTTCGATAAACGGACTGCTCATAACATCTCCTTTGCTTGATAGTCACCGGGCGCCAGCCTTGTGGCCAGCCATCCCCTGTTGTTCAAGCTATAGACTATACCACCCGATTATCTTCTGGGCGTTTACATGCAGTGGTGACACTTTCAACTGAGGGTTAACACCCCGCACATAGGCGATCCTGTTGCTCCCCAGTGAACGGGGTTGAGGCGCGCTGAACTGCCAGCCCAGCTGAGATTGCGCCACCCAACCCTGCGCAGGTGACAGGAGCTGTCCGATCGCCAGTAGTTGGGGTGGGGCTGCGACAGCCTCCCGCCCCTGCCGAGGGACACGCCATATCTGTGAAATAAAAAATTTCTTGTGGTTATTCAAGAGATTGAATTCTGGCTTGCCGGTGACGCCTATTGCAGGGTTTCAAGTGAAAATCTACTTGCCGCTAGTCACCCACTGGTTTGCTGCCTGCCGGTTTGTATAGTGCAGAGGAAATTAATCAGATTTGACAGGAGTACCCATGGAGATGAATTCGCGTGCTCTTCGCGCACTGGCACTGCTGGGCGCCTTGCTGGCTGGCAGCACGACCGTGCACGCCTCCGAGACCCTCAATACCATTTTGGGTGGCGGCGCAGGTGGTGTGGCGGGCACCATGATCGGCAAGGAGCTGGGTGGCGATACCGGTGCGCTGGTGGGGGCTGCATTGGGCGGTGCTGCCGGTGGGGCTGCGACGGCCAACAAGGGCAACAAGAATGAAGCGGCCCTTGGCGGCGCGGTGGGGGCGCTGGGTGGTGCCGCCATCGGCAAGAGTGTCGGTGGTGATACCGGCCAGCTGATCGGCGCTGGCGTTGGCGGGGCGAGCGGCTCGGCCATCGGTGCCAAGACTGGCGATGGCCACCAGAGTCAGGATCGCTATTACGATGATGACGACGATCATCACCATCACAAGCACCACAAGAAGTACAAAAAGCATAAAAAGCACAGATGGCACGACGACGATTGATGTGCGTGCAGTGAGTGCGGAAGATGCAAAACGGGGCCTGTTGGCCCCGTTGTGCATTGTGTGGTGACTCGATCGTGCAGTCACACCAGCCGGTGCTGGCGGCGACCGGCGGCAAAGGCGTTGATGTTGTCGATCAGTTGATCGGCGAGACGCTGCATCGACTCCTCGCTGGCCCAGGCCACATGGGGGGTCAGAATGAAGTGTGGGTATTGCAGCGCCTTCATCAAGGGGTGGTCGGGGGGCGGGGGTTCGACGCTCGCCACATCGAAACCGGCACCACCGAGGCGGCCATTGGCCAGCGCTTGCAGCAGCGCCTCCTCATCCACCAGCCCACCGCGGCCGACGTTGATCAGCAGGGCGCCCGGTTTCATCAGATCCAGCTCCCGCTTGCCAATGAGGTTGCGGGTGTAGGGGGTGAGCGGGCAGTGCAGGCTGATCACATCCGAACTTTGCAGCAACTCGTCGAGGGGTAGGCGATCCTCGTCGTGACTGGTGCCGACCTGGCTCTGGGCGTAACGCACTGTCATCCCCATCCCTTTGGCTCGCTCGCCGAGCGCCTGACCGAGTGTCCCTTTGCCGATGATGCCAAGCTGCTTGCCGTGCAGATCCATGATGTTGTGGTCGAAGAAGCAGAACTGGCCGCTCTGTTGCCAGCGCCCCTCCAGCAGCGACTGGCGCCAGCAGAAGAGGTTGCGCGACAGGGCCAGCATCAGCGCCATGGCGTGCTCCGGCACCGAGGGGCCCGAGTAGTTGCGGATATTGCACACCCCGACGTTGGCGGCGCGGCACGCTTCCAGATCCACGTTGTCGCTGCCGGTGGCGGCCAGGGCGATGAGTTTGAGCTCAGGCAGCTGGGCCAGTTCGGCGGCGCCGATCCGTACCTTGTTGATGATGGCGATGCTGGCATCTTTGAGCCGTTCCACCACCTGTTCCGGGGTAGTACTTGGATAGCTCTGCCAGTGGTGGGGGAAGTCGGGGTGATGCAGGGTGATGCCCGCATCCAGGGTATCGCTGTCGAGAAACACAATCTGCTGCATGGGCCTTCCTGCCATTGTTCAGGTTCGAGAGGCCATGATGCCAAAGAGGATGCAGTCAGGGCCAGCCTGCCGCTGTGTCATGGCTGGGCTTTATCCGGCAGATGTGAGCTTGCGCGCTTTATTGCGCCACGATAGCGGCCGGTTTAGAGCCAGCCCAGATGGTTGAGCCAGCCCTGAATGCGGGTGGGGGTCTCCTCCAGCTCCATCAGGGCGTAGGGGCGATAGTTGAGCTTGTTGCTGCGCCGGCTCTCGCTTTTGCGGGCCTCGGCGGCCAGCAGGGGCCAGCGACCGCCATCCTCCTGATAGAGGTCCAAGGTGGGGATGGCCGCCTGAGCCACCTGTTTGGCCAGGGTCTGATTGCTCTGCTGATTGGGGAAGAAGCCATCGAGCAGCACCAGCGCATCGGGGGCGGGCAACTGTTCGCTGGCGATGAGGTTGGTGGTCCAGGCGGCGCCGGTACCTTGCGCCAGGATCAGCTTGAAGCCCCCCTCCTGCAGCTTGGCATCGGCCAGCTTGCTGATCCGCTCGGCAAACTGCTTGCGAAATGCATCGCTGTTTTTCGCTTTTTTCTCGGCGGCTGGGTCCAGTTCGGTCTGCTGGGGGGAGGGCAGCAGCAGCAGGGTATCAAAGCCCAGTCGGCCGAGGGCGCGAGTCAGTTGCCACAGCTGGCCGCTGCGCTGCCAGTCGGGCAGTAAAATGGCGAGCCCCAGATAGTTTTCACTGTCGTGTTTGGCGAACAGCACCGTCTGCTTGTCGATCTGGGTGGCATCGGGTAGCCCTTTCCAGTCGCTGGCTTGCCAGTGGTCGAGGGGCATTGGCTCGGCAACGGGGGGCGCGACCTCGCTCGCCTCTGCCCCATGGCCAGCCAGCAAGGTCAATAACAGCAGTGATAAGGATAATCTGGCCATAGTGTGCTCCCCCGGTTATCTGGGTTAGCGGCGGCGGCGGGATTTTCTGAAGGCGGGCGGTGTGATGGCAACCCGGAGGCAATAAAAAAGCGAGCCGTTGGCTCGCTTTTTTGTAATCAATTCAAAGCGGTCAATTAGTTGACGCGACGCTTGAATTCACCGGTGCGGGTATCGATTTCGATCTTGTCACCGATCTCTACGAAAGCGGCAACAGCCAGCTCGTAGGTAGTGCCTTTCAGACGGGCAGGCTTGGTCACTTTACCGGAGGTGTCGCCACGGGCAGCCGGCTCGGTGTACTCAACTTCGCGCACGATGGTGGTCGGCAGTTCTACGGAGATGGCTTTCTCGTTGTAGAAAGTCACTTCGCAGATGTCTTCCATGCCGTCTACCAGGTAGTTCAGCACGTCACCCAGGTTGTCTTTCTCTACGTCGTACTGGTTGTACTCGGTGTCCATAAAGACATACAGGGGATCGGAGAAGTAGGAGTAGGTGCACTCTTTACGTTCCAGCTGAACTACGTCCAGCTTGTCGTCGGCCTTGAAGACGGTCTCGGTAGCGCTGCCGTTCAGCAGGCCCTTCAGCTTCATTTTGACCACGGCGGAGTTACGGCCGGATTTGTTGAATTCAGCCTTCTGAACCACCATCGGCTCGGTGCCGATCATGACTACGTTACCAGCGCGGATTTCCTGTGCGGTTTTCATGTAAAAAATTCCTGTTCGTGAAACGGACGGATAAAAACTGCCAGATTATATACGGCTTTCTAAAAATTTCACCAACCTCGTGACGAGATCCCCGTCCCGGAGCAACTTCTGTGACCAGCTTCGCCCATGTTGCTGCCAAATGGCGCTATATCGGGGCCATTGGGCCCAAAGTTCGCCGCAATCTTCGCCACGGTTGAGAGCCAGATTAAAGCGGCGCAGCCATTGGGCGCAATCGGCAGGCAGATCGGCAAGATAGTGGTCAAGGAACTGCTCCAGCTTGATCAGATGGGCCTCCTCCTCCTGTTGGTAGATGTGCCAGAGGAAAGGACGGGCGGCCCACTGGGCCCGCACGAAGGAGTCCTCCCCGCGCACCAGATTGAGATCGCAGCTCCACAGCAGTCGATCGTAACCGGCCTGATCGGTCATCGGCAGCAGCTTGATGGTGAGGTTGCCCGAGTGGAGCAGCTCCCCCGCCTTGGCGGTGGTGATGGCATCTTCAAGGCTTGCGCCGCGCAGCACATCGTTGAGAGAACGTCCCAGCGGCAGCAGCAGGGTGACGGGCGTGGTGCTCTGGCACCAGCTCTCGACCAGGCTTTGCAGCGCATCGCTCTCGTAGGTAAAGAGGCTGACCCGCAGCTCGTTCTCTTGTCTGGGCGGTAAACCGAGGCTGGCCCAGTAGGCGGTAAGTCCCGCATCATCTTGCTGCCACTGCTCCCGTTCGGCGATGAGGTCGTTCTCGCACAACAGGCCGCCGGTTTTAGCGGTAAAGCCCGGGAAGAAGAAGTATTTGTTGAGGCTCTGGTTGCCAACTCGCTGTGGCGAGGCGAGGCCGTGGCAATCCTCGACCCAGCTCTCCGCCGAGAGGTACTCCAGATTGATCCAGCAGGGGGGCTTGGGTTGGCTCGCCATCAGCTCTATGAAGGGGGCGGGCAGTTCGCAGGCAAAGGCCTCGATCACCACCTTGGCCGGTGTCATGACGCTCGGCAGGGTCTCATGCCAGTGCTGGATATAGATGCCATCGACCCACTGGCCATCCTGTGCCGGGTCGAGCTTGGGGCAGATGCGGGCGAAACTTGCCAGATCGTCCACCCAGAGCCGCACCTGAACCTCATTGCTAGGTGCCGCAATATTCCCCTCCCGTTTTAGCTGGCGGGCGAGTCGCCAGGTGACGCCGATGTCACCGAAGTTGTCGACGACGCAGCAGAAGATGTCCCAGTCAAACGGGGGCAGGGGAGTTGTCATGGCTCGGGATCCCAGATGCAAAAAAACCGGTGCGCAGGGTAGCACACCGGTTGACTGGCTTCTAACCGTCAGCGTGTGACGGCGGTCTGTGGCAGGTTACTCCTTGCCGTAGACGTTGTTCTCTTGCTCGCGTACCCGGATAAAGGTGGTGCGCTTGGTGAGCTCTTTCAGCTGGCTGGCACCCACGTAGGTACAGGTGGAGCGCACGCCGCCCAGAATGTCGCGCACGGCATTCTCGACCGGGCCGCGGTAGGGCAGCAGTACGGTTTTACCCTCGGAGGCACGGTACTCGGCGACGCCACCGGCGTGCTTGTCCATGGCGCTGGAGGAGCTCATGCCGTAGAACTTCATGAAGGGCTCACCGTCTACATCGACGATCTCGCCACCGCACTCTTCGTGGGCTGCCAGCATGCCGCCCAGCATCACGAAGTCGGCACCGCCGCCGAAGGCTTTGGCGACGTCGCCCGGGCAGGTACAGCCGCCGTCACCGACGATCTGGCCGCCGAGGCCGTGGGCCGCATCGGCACACTCGATGATGGCGGAGAGTTGCGGATAACCGACACCGGTCTTGACGCGAGTGGTGCAGACCGAGCCCGGGCCGATGCCGACCTTGACGATGTCGGCGCCGGAGAGGATCAGCTCTTCGACCATCTCGCCGGTCACCACGTTGCCCGCCAGAATGACGTGGTTGGGGCAGGCTTCACGAATCTTGCGTACGAACTCAACGAAGTGTTCGGAGTAGCCGTTGGCCACATCGACACAGATGAAGCGCAGCGCTTCGGACATGGCGAGGATTTGGCGGGTCTTGGCGAAATCTTCAGCCGAGGTGCCGGTGGAGACCATCACATGGCCCAGCAGCGCCGGGTCGGTCTCGTTGACGAAAGCTTGCCACTGCTCAAGGCTGTAGTGCTTGTGTACCGCGGTCATCATCTCGAAACCGGCCAGCGTGCGCGCCATGGCGAAGCTGCCGACGGTATCCATGTTGGCGGCGATGACGGGTACGCCTTGCCATTGGGTCTGAGTGTGTTTGAAGGTGAACTGACGGGTCAGGCTTACTTGGGAACGGCTCTTGAGAGTAGAGCGCTTGGGGCGGAACAGGACATCCTTGAAACCGAGCTTCAAGTCTTCTTCGATACGCATTACAAATTCCTTATTGAGCCTTGTTGAAAGTCACTTTTGCAGTGGCAAATTTTCGGCAGGCGCAAAAAAACCGGTGGTTTTCAGGCCCTCCGGTTTACAACAGTGTAGGCAAAAATCCCTTCAGAACAAGACTGATAATTTGTAAATCCTTGTGGTAGCCTTTGGCGTCACAACCTGAGGTTAACCACCAGCTTCATCCAGCACCGTTCGGTGCCTTGCTCTCCTACGATATTCCCGCCCGCTTGGGCCGCCGTTCGGCCACTCTTTGTCGTCTCTCTCCTGACCCGCCAGATATTATCCAAGTAGCTGAAATAAATCGTATTGACCCACAATGGGACTGTGGTAGATCTGGCCGCAGGATTGACAAGGCAGGGCAGTAAAATGGGCAAGATGATGGTGGGGATCACCCTGATGCTGGCACTGTGTGGCAGTGCGCTGGCTGAGACCCCGACCAGCTATGGCTGGATCGAGAAGGGACTTATTTTGCCCACCGGCGTGGCGGTAAAGATGAAACTCGACACCGGGGCGCTCACCTCTTCCCTCGATGCACGCGCCATCACCAGATTCAAACGGGGCGGCAAGCACTGGGTGCGCTTCATGCTGGTGGTGACCGATGCCGACAGCGGCAAACTGGTCAAACAACAGTTCGAACGGCGGGTCGAGCGCAGCGTGACGGTGCGTGGTGCGGGCGGCATGGAGCAGCGGCCAACGGTGACCATGTCCATCTGTCTGGGGGACAAGGTGTATGAGGAGTGGTTCACCCTGCGGGATCGCAGCAAGATGATCTATCCGGTGCTGCTGGGCCGACGTCTGCTGGCGGAGCTGGGCCCGGTGGATTCCAGTCGAACCTTTACCGTGCAGCCCGCCTGCCGTTAGGGGCAATTTCGGCGTGAATCTAAAAAACGCCGTTTCACAGCTAAATCCCCGCACCTCTGCCAGAGGTAGCATCTCCACCATACCCTGAAGCGTGCGAGCTCGTTCGCCAGCAAGGGCTTGAGCGTGGAGTGCATCATAGTGAAACCCTATCAACAAATCGTATCTGAATGGCTATTGCTCGCGGGCGAACAGCAGGGCGTAGCCTTGAGTCTGGGCAGCGATGGCCACTGTCGTGTGCCATTCGGTCTGGATGGCGAGTGCCTGGTCGAAGTGCCCGATAACGATGATCTGCAGGCATGCTACCTCTATATCCCCTTGCTGCGTCTGCCTGACGATGCGGTAAGTCAGTTGCAGCTGACCCGCTCGGCCCTTGAGCTGAACATGTTTGGTTTGACCACGGGGGGAAGCCAGATCAGTCTGGACAGTCGCAGCAACCATCTGGTGCTGACCTTTTCCTCTCTTATCGAAATGCTCGATAAAACTCTGTTTATGCAGACCTTGGGCGAATTTCTTGATCTCGGCGTCACCTTGCAGACGCAATTGCAGGCGTTGCACGCCCGGCAGGAGACAGCTGCCATTCCCTCCCCGTTATCTGGCGTCATGATCCCGTGTTGATGGATCGTCATTGGTATTAATCAGGAGTAGAAGATGTCTATTCAAAGCATTGGACAACCCCAGCGTGCTAGCGCTGTGGCCTCTCATGAGCATGGGGAGGTGCAATCCTCATCGCGCCAGCACTCGGTTCATCACAATCTGGCCTCTCACTATACCAGCCTCGGCTTCGGCTCCCGGGTTCAGCCGGGCAAGGTCTTGAACACCTCGCTCAAGTGGTTGACCCTCAGTGCCCCGGCTCGCAAGATTGGCATCGCCATCCAGGGCGGCCATGATTCCCATGCCCAGAGTGCCAAGGGCAAAGCCCGTTACTGGACGGGCGCCATCATCAAAGGGCTGGCCAATATCACCGGTGGTGTCAGCAGCGTGGCCAGCGGTGCGGTGACGGCCGGGGTGGCCGGGGTGAAAAACCTTGGCGAGTCAGCGGCGCGTCTGGTGGCCTCCTCCTCTCTGGGGTTGGCGGGTAGCGTGATGAAGGGGGCCTCCCATCTACCGCTCGGTATGTCAGAGCGGTTGCAACAGGGCTCACAGCAGGCCTTGAGTACCGCCAAGGGGATCATCAAACCGGCCTTCGTGGCGAAGGCGCAGCAGGAACCACTGACTGCCGAGGGGGCGAGAGCGGTGATGGATGCGGCCCAGCTGGCGCGGGTCAGCTGCTCCAGCAGTTATCGGGAGATGCCGGCAGGCTACAGTCACGCCACGCTGGCAGATATTCCCCCTTCGATATTGGCCCGCCGTGAAGATAGTTCCGGTGGCACCGGGAGTGCCCTGACACTTCATGTCACCCCGGGCAAGAACGAGAATGACCCCTTTATCCTGACAGGTGATGCCTGGTCTGCGCTCAAGGTCGCCGTTTACAAGCGTGGCGATACCATGGTGCTCTCGTTTGTGGGCACTCAGCCTGCCAAACGCCCCGGCACCCTGAAGAGCGATGCTGGCGCGGCCCTTGGCATCAAGGACAGCGCGTTTCAAGATGCCGACCGGCTGGTTAAGGCCTTTGCCCAGCAGTATGGCGGCAAGGTCGAGGTGCTAGGCCACTCATTGGGGGGCGGTCTGGCGCAATATGCCGGCATCAAGCACGGGCTCAAGGTCACGGCGTTCAACAGCATGGGGCTGCATGTCGGATTGCGTGATCGCCTCGCTCACAAGCTGGACGATGCCAATGTCACCCACGTCAACACCAGCGGGGATCCGCTGAGCCAGAAGGTGGAGCACGGTGTGTTCGGGCTGGATGCCTCTTCCCAGGTGGGCAAGCGTTATGTGATTGAACACTCTGGCGGGCATCGCATGGAGGCGGTGACGGCAGGTCTGGATGCACTGCTTGCCTGATCTACGGGTGATGGCGCCGCAACAAGTCGTGTAGCGTCAGTGTGCGAACTATCCATGAACAACGCCTCCCTTGGGGAGACGTTGTCATTTTCGGATCAGGGCTGGGAGTGGGTGTGGGTCGGTAGCCAGACGCTCACCTCCAGCCCCCCTTCCGGCCGGTTGTGGACATCGAGGTCGGCGCCGTGTAGCTGGGCGATACGCGAGACGATGGCCATGCCGAGACCCACGCCATCCCCCTGCTGGGGATTGACCCGAAAGAAGCGTTCATACAGCCGGGGCAAGGCGCTGGCGGGAATGCCGGGGCCGTTGTCGCTCACATCCACCCTCACCCGGTTGCCCTCTCGCAGTACCCGTACCCTGATCTCGCCCTCTGGCTGGGTGTAGCGCAGCGCATTGTCGATCAGGTTGCTGAACAGCAGCTCGAGCAGGGTGGCCTGCCCCATCACCAGCTGCGGCAATTCACATTCCAGCGACAGCTGCTGATCCTTCTTGAGCGCGATGGGTGCCAGGGTCGCCAGGGTGCCTTGCAGCAGGTGGCCTATCTCCAGCTCGGTCAGTACCAGTCCCTGCTGGTTGTCGATACGGGCCTGGGTCAGCAGTTGGCGGATCAGCCGATCGCTGCGATCGAGGGCCTGCAACATCTTGTGCAGGGATTGCTGGCGGCTGGCGTCATCATCGGCCGCAAGGGCATTTTCACTGTGGATCCGCAGCACCGCCAGCGGGGTGCGCAGCTCGTGGGCCGCCTCGTTGGTGAACTGTTTCTCCCGCTCTATGGTCTCCGCCAGCGCCTGCATCAGCCGGTTGATCTCGTTGGTGAGGGGGGTCAGCTCCTGAGCGCTTATCTTGAGGCTGAGGGGGCTCAGGTTGGCGGGGTGACGTTCGCTGATGGCCTGGGCCAGCTGGCGCAGGGGGGCCAGCCCGCGGGTGATGAGCCACCAGAGCAGGGCCAGCAGGAAGGGGAGAGTGATCAGCAGCGGCAGCATGGTGAGGGTGGCCATCTTGCTGGCCAGTTCGCTGCGCTCGTCGTCCCGCTCGGCTACCACCAGCCAGGTCTGCTCCTGCTGGTTGTAGAGAGTGAAGGTGCGCCACTGGTGATTATCTTTTTCGACCGTGTCGAAGCCGATAGCCAGGGTGACCA
Organism: Aeromonas sp. 25-AL00135; assembly: GCF_054052385.1. NCBI lineage: Bacteria > Pseudomonadati > Pseudomonadota > Gammaproteobacteria > Aeromonadales > Aeromonadaceae > Aeromonas > Aeromonas sp. 25-AL00135. Next base: position 85,902 of record NZ_JBSTYQ010000001.1, read on the forward strand.
GCGGCTGATCCGGGGCGCTGGGGGCGCGCAGCAGCAAGCCGCCCTTTTCATCGAGCAGCTGGAAGTAGAGATTGCGTTCGAACTCGTGGCCGTAGGGGGTGATCTCCCGATCCTCGCCGGTCAGGTTGAGGCTGGGGTCTTTTTGCCACTCATCGGGATTTTGCGCCTCCCACTCCTGATAGACGGTGCCGTTGGCGGGCAGTTGCCCCTGCTGGGCCATGTAGCGAGCCAGCAGCTGATTGGTGATGCGGGCCGACTGGGCGAGGCGGGCATCAAACAGCTCCTCCATTTCGTGGCTCGCCTCCATGTAGCCGATAAAGGCGCTGATGGTAAGGCTCAGGCTCACCAGCGTCAGGATACCGGTGAGCAGAAAGCGGCGAATGGAGCGGGGACGTTTCATCGTGCGGGTGTCCGGCTTGGCTGTTCGAGCTGGGGAATGATGTAGCCGACCCCGCGAATATTGCGGATGAGGTCGCTGTAGAACTTCTTGCGCAGATGGTGGATATGCACCTCTACCGCGTTGCTCTCGGCCCCTTCATCCCAGCCGTAGAGGCTCTGTTGCAGCTGATCCTTGCTCAGCACCCGGCCGCTCTGGCTGATCAGCTCCTGCAGCAACTTGTATTCGTGGGGGGTGAGTTTGACCGCCTCCCCCTGATAGGTGACCTGCTGGGATTCGGGATAGATAAGGATATCGCCATACTCCAGCACCGCCTGAGCCTGCCCCTTGCTGCGGCGAACGAGGGCGCGCAGGCGGGCGTTGAGCTCCTGCAGGGCGAAGGGCTTGACCATGTAGTCGTCGGAGCCGGCATCAAGGCCGACCACCCGATCGTCCAGCGCATCGCGGGCGGTGAGGATCAGCACCGGCAACTGGTGGCCTTCACGCCGCAACTTGCGCAGCAGGCTGAGGCCATCGATGTCGGGCAGGTTGAGATCGAGGATCAGGGCGGCGAACTCGTCGCTCTTGAGGGCTGCCAGAGCGGGCAACCCCTGTTGCAGCCAGTCCACCGTATAGCCGCTATGGCGCAGTGCATCCTGCATACCATCCCCCAGCATCACATCATCTTCCACCAGCAGGATCCGCATTCTTTTCTCCCTGTTTGTTGGGTGTGGCGATCTGGCTCAGCGCCAGGGCGTGCCGTGGCATAAACAACCCTGCCCACCAGTATGCAAGCTGGTGGGCAGAGTTTAAATAGTTCTTTGATCCATCAGGGTTTTATAGCTTGGCCAGTCGATCGCGGATCTCCATTCTGCGCCCTTCGTCGGCCACTTCGCGACCTGGGCGGGCCGGGGCTGCCAGCGCCTTGTCGAGGTAGGTTTTGGCCTCGGCCTTGCGACCCTGATCCAGCAGGAAGTCGCCATAGAAGAAGTTGGGGTCGATGCCATCGGGATTGATGGCCAGAGCCTGCTTGAGCAGTTGCTCTGCCTTCTCGTCATCGCCAAAGCCGACCGGCCAGCCGGGCACCTGATAGTAGAGGGAGCCCAGACTGGTGTAGGCGGAGCCGTCCAGCGCCTTGGGATCCTGTTTGAGTGCCAGCTCCAGCTTGGCTTTGGCCTCTTTCACCAGACCCAGTGCCCCCAGCCCCCCTTTGGCCCCCGCCCATGTGCTCTTGACGATGGCCGACCAGATCAGCAGATCGGCGCGAAAAGGCTCCTTGGCGCTGGCCGCTTCGGCCTGGGTGCTCAGGGTTTCGAGGCAGCTCTCTTTCGCCTTGCCGGTCTGTTGATACTGGCAGACGGCCCACTGTTGCTGGATGGGGACGAGGGCATCATCCGCGGCCATGACCGAGGAGGACCCCAGCAGGATGGCGATGGCACAAGAGGTCACTGATTGACGGAAAAAGTTCATATTAATGCTCCTTCTTGGTCGGGATCGGGCGGGACAAGTCTGGTTGTGGCGCACTGTTTGCGCCGGCATCAGCCGTCCCTGGCTGAAGATGACGGGCATAACGTTTGATGATTGGCAACTGTCTGGCCAGCGCCTTGTCGACAATGCCGGGCAGCAGGGCATTGAGCCGCACGAACAGTTTTTCCGGCCAGCCGAGCCAGCTGCGGCGGGTTTCGTTGCACAGGGCGATGACCGCCTCTTCGGCCACTTCCTGCGGGCTGTCGGTCTGGGTGCCGAGCGCTGCATTCATCTCGTAAGCGGCCTCGGAGTTGAGCTTGGTGCGGGTGGCGCGGGGGGCAAAGTGCAGCACCTTGATGCCGCTCCCCTCCAGCTCTCGTCCCAGCGCTTCGCTAAAGCCGCGCAGGGCAAATTTGCTGGCGCAGTAGACGCTGTAACCGGGGTAGCCGATGCTGCCCAGGCTCGAGCCCATGTTCATGATGATCCCCGGCTTGCGCATGGTTGGCAGCAGGGCACGGGTGAGCTGGATGGGCGCCTCGATATTGAGCAGCAGCTGGCGTTCCACCTGCTCAAAGCTCTGATCTTCCAGCCATGCAAACTGGTTGCAGCCAGCGTTGTTGATCAGGATGTCGATCCCGTCCTCCAGCGCAGGGTGTTGCAACAGCTTGGCCCGCTCCTGTGCAGAGCCGAGGTCGGTGAGCACCACCTGATGGCGCTCGGGGTGGGGCAGTGACTTGCACAGCCGCTCCAGTGCGGGGCCGCGACGTCCGTGCAGCAGCAGGTGTGCCCCCTGGGCCGCCAGCTCCTGCGCCAGCTCTTCACCTATGCCACCGCTGGCGCCGGTGAGCAGCACGAGTTTCCCTTCAAGGTTCATGGTATGGATTCCCTTTTTGCTGTCTGCTGATCCGCTGCCGACTTACGGTGTGGCGGTGAGGTTGTAGAGCATCTCGCCATAAAGGCGGTAGACCACCTTGGCCCCGTGGATGATGGCGGCCTGATCCGCCGGACTCTCGACCCGATCCATCAGGGATTCAAAGAACTTGAGGTGCTCCTGATCCAGGGCGCCGTGGGAGCTCAGGTAACTCATCGCATGCGGTGGCAGGCCGAGTCCCTTTTTCAGCTGGTCGGCGACGGTGAGGGCGATGGCGACGCTGGTACCTTCCAGTACCTGCACCATGCCGAAGAAGCCCATGGGGTTGCCGCGCTGGATCTGGTCGTAGAGGAAAGCGACCATCAGCTCGATGGGCAGCCCCGGCTGGCCGTGGCGCACCGCCTCGGCATCACCGCCACAGGCGCGGATATCGCTTAAGATCCACTCCTGATGGCCATACTCCTCGTCGATGTACTCGGCAATGGCGCCGCGCACCCACTCGTACTCCTGACCCAGCTTGCCGCCGGTTGCCATCAGCAGTGGAACTGTGTGGCGCACGTGGTAGTAAGCCTGCGCCAGAAAGGCGAGATAGGTGTCACGGCTGATATCGCCACGGCGACAGGCTTCGATGATGGGGGCGTTGAACAGATGCTCACGCTCACTGGCAGTGGCTTGTTGCAGAGTCTGATAGAAGCTCATGACGATTCTCCTGTAAGGCATTGGCTGATTTGCCGGGAAAAGTGTTGGTAAATCTCGTTGCGACGTGGGCGCCCGTTGGCGGTCAGCAGGCCGGGATGTTGATCCAGCGCCACCGGCAACCAGTAGTGCAGGCGGGCGTAGTCGGGGAGACGACGATTCAATACTTCGATCTGTTGTGGCAGATCCGCCTCTTTGCCCGGCAAGGGCTGGATCAGCGCCACGTTGGCGGGCTGACCATCGCCAAACACCACGATGCGGGCGATGGCGGGGCAGAGCTGGGCCTCGGCCTCCACCCACTCGGGGGAGAAGTTGCGGCCAAAGGCGGTGATCTGGACATTCTTCTTGCGCCCGGTGATATGGAGGTAGCCTTCTTCATCGAGGTGGCCCAGATCGCCTGTGGCGATCTGCATGGCAGAAGGTTCGCCAGTGGCAATCTGTTCGGGAGTCGGTTCGTTGTTGCCGAGATAGCCCAGCATGGCACTGCCGCTCACCATAATTTCGCCGTCGCTGGCGATGGTGACCTGACAGTGGGGCAGGGGGCGGCCGACGCTGCCGGGCTTGTCAGCATCCGGGCTGTTGAGCGCCACCACGGAGCCACACTCCGAGAGGCCATAACCTTCGTATACCGGCAGTCCGAGCTGGCGGGCATGTTTGATCAGGTCGGGGGCCACCTTGCCGCCACCGACGGCAATAAAGCGCAGGCTCTTGAGCTGCTGGGCCAGCGTCGGTGTGCTGGTGCAGAGCGCCAGCAGCAGGCGCAGCAGTTCGGGCACCAGCACCAGACTGTGGGTCGACCAGCGCAGCAGCGCCTCCCCCAGCATGGCTGGATTGAGCGAACTGGATCCGGTGAAACCGAGCTCCCCGAGGGACGGAATGCGGCTGCAGGCGCCGGTCAGCAGCGGCACATAGAGGCCGGTGATGTTCTCAAGCAGGGTGGCCAGCGGCAGCAGGGTCAGGTGTTTTTCCACCTTGGCTGGCGCGACTCGCTCGGTCAGCGCATGGCTCACCGCCATCATTTGGGTCAGTGACAGGCAGACGCCCTTGGGCTGGCCTGTGGTGCCGGAGGTGTAGGTGATCTTGGCGGTGCCCTTGGGCAGCGCCTGTCGATTGGCTGGTGCGTGGCGCCAGAGCGGCAGCTCTCCGGTGATCAGCGAGAGCGGCTCGGCGGCATGCCACCCCTGATGATATGGCCCCACCAGCGCATCGGCGCCGCTGCTCTCCAGCAACCAGGCCTGCTGGGCCTGACTGAAGAAGTGGGGCACCGGAATGACCACGATACCGGCTCGGGTGCAGGCGAGATCCAGCAGCGCCCAGGGCAGGCCGTTGTCCAGTTGCAGCGCCAGACGGCTGATGTCGAGCTGTTGCAGCTGACTGGCCAGACGCTGGATCTGTTGCCACAGGGTCTGGTAATCGAGACGCTGCTGGCTGCTCAGCAGCGCAGGGGATTGCGGAGCCTCGTGGGCATGTTTGGCGATGGCGTCGAACAGGCTCATTGGGCGCACCTTTTTTGATGGGTCTGGTTATCACTGCTCTTGCCGGCATCGTCAAACAGGGTTGGCATGGGGGCCAGCAGATTGAGCAGCAGGCTGCTCTGGGCCAGCACCTCGCGCCCCTGATTGATGTCACCCACCATCACCTTGGGTTGGCAACGGTAGTACTCACCCCAGGCATCGGCGTCGGCTCCCACCTGATGGGCCTGTGCGGGGGCCAGCTCCACCGGGTTGAGTTGCAGGCGGGCAAAGCTGTTGCGCAGCTTGGCGGTGCCGGTAAAGACCACGTAGTCGAGGGCGTTTTCACACAGCAGGCGACACAGGGCCGCGAACATCAGGCGGGCATTGCCCGGTTCGCTGCAGGCCAGATTGCCCACTTCGATAATCCGATTGCGTGCCGGGTAGACCCCGAGGCGTGTGTTGATGGCGGCCTCGATGGGTTGCTCCAGATACTGTTCCAGATAGAGAGGCCCCTCACTGGCATGATTGAGACCACAGGCACCGACCAGCGTCCCGTCCGCCCGATATAGCCCCAGCAGACAGGGGAGAAAATGGGGGATGCGGGCGTTGAACTCGAGGGTGTAGGCGGCCTGGATATAGGTTTGCAGCGCCATGACCTGCTGCGGGGACTTGGCTAGCAGCAATCGGTAGGGGGCCTGGATCTCGATGGTCATGGGTGACTCCTTCTCTTGCGATGGTTTGAGAGTAAAAGGGCAAACTTAAGAAACCCTTAAGGAGCAAAAAAAGTTGTCAGCGAGGCTGCGGGCAGGCAATCTGCGCCGCTGTTATCCAACAGGAAGCCCCCAAGAGGAACCGCCATGTCATCCACCGTCAGCTGCCCCCTGTGTGCCAGCCATCGCAGTTATCCTCTGCCGGTGGCAGGCAAGCGCTATCATCGCTGCCTCGCGTGCGAGCTGGTCTGGCTGGATGAGGCGGATCATCTGGATGAGGAGGCGGAGAAGGCGGTCTATGACGGTCACGACAACCGGGTGGATGATCCCCGTTATCGCACTTTTTTGATGCGGGCTTTTGGCGAAGTGCTGGCGCGGGTGCCGCTACCTGCCAGTGGTCTCGATTTTGGCTGCGGTCCCGGCCCTGCGCTGGTGGCGATGGGACGCGAGGCAGGTTACGACATGGTTGGGTATGACAAGTTCTATGCCGACTTTCCCGAGTTGCTGACGCGTCAGTATGACTTCATCACCAGTACCGAGGTGATCGAGCATATTGCCGAGCCGCGCACGGTGCTGGCGCAGTTGTGGGATTGCCTCAAGCCTGGCGGCCTGCTGGTGCTGCAGACCCAGCGGGTGCTCAGTGACGTGCGCTTTAAAAACTGGCGCTATCGCCACGACCCGACCCACATCGTCTTCTTTGCCGAGGCATCGTTTCAGGTGCTGGCCGCCAGCTGGCAGGCCGAGCTCAGCTTCCCCCACGCCGATGTGGCGGTATTGCAAAAAGGCACGCCCTGAGGCGTGCCTTCGTCTGTTACTCGTCGGGTTCGCCCGGCGCTACTCCTTGTAGCCCTTGTCCTGCCACTGGTAGTACATCAGGGCAGATTTGACGCCGATTGACTTGAACGGCTCTGGCGGCAGCCACATCGGCAGACTCTGCTCCGCGTGGTTGAACCAGGGGTGCTCCTTGCCTTGATAGAGGCTGGCCACGATGTCGCCAAACAGGAAGGAGAGGTTGATGCCGTGGCCGTTGTAGCCGAGGGCGTAGTAGATGTTCTTGTGCTCCCCCATTACCCCCACCGCTTCGGTGCTGTCGCCGGTCATGCCGAGAACCCCGTCCCACACCTGCTCAAATTTGATCCCCTTGAGGGCCGGATAGAGGGTCACCAGCTCGGTCATCATCATCTCGCTGACCCGGTTAAGATCGCCTTTGTAGTTGAGGCCGTCGTTGAAGACGTACTCGGCATTGCCGCCACCGATGACGATACGGTTATCCGGGGTCAATACCAGATTGAACAGGATGTTGCGGGTGTCGTAGTAGGGCACCCGACTCTGCCACTGGATGGCGGCCAGCTGCTTTTTGGTGAGCGGCTCGGTGACGGCGCTCTGGGCGTGCACCGGAAAGACCCGTCCACTGAAGTAGCCAAGCTTGGAGGTGTAGCCGTTGGTTGCCAGCACTATGCTGTCGGCGGTCACCTTGTACTTGTCGGCCACATTGAGCTCGATCTGCTTGCCCTCCTTGATCCCCAGCACCGTGCTCTGCTCATAGATGGTGACGCCCGCCTGCTCCACCGCCTTGCGCAGGGCATTGACCAGTTTCATGGCGTGTACCTGACCGCCATTGGGATCGTAGACCGCCCCCACGTAGCGGTCGGTGCCGAGCTTCTCTTCGGTGGTATCGGCGTTCCAGTACTGGAGCGGGATGCCGAGGCGATTGGCGGTTTTCACATAGTCGCGGTACTCGGCGATATCCTCCTCATCGAGGATCGCCTCCACATAGCCATCGAGCTTGAGGTCGGCCTCGACGCCGGTTGAGGCGACCAACGCCTGCAGCTTGCGCATGCTGGCGACGGTGAGGTCGTAGTGGCGCTTGCTCGCCTCCCCCTCTTCGTAGAGATCCATCACCTCGGAGCCCGGCAATACCATGCCGCCGTTGCGGCCTGAGGCACCACTGCCCACCTGCTTGGCTTCGAAGATGGCGATCTTGAGCGATGGGTTGGCCTTGGCCAGATGCCAGGCGCTGGAGAGGCCGCTGTAGCCGCCGCCGACGATGGCGATATCCACCTTCATGTCTTGCGCTAGCGGGGCGCTCTCCTCTGCCGGTTTCTCCTTGAACCAGTAGCTGGTGTTGAGCTCAAAGTCGCTCATCTTGGGGCCGCAGGCGGCGAGGAAAAAACAGCTGATGCACATGGTCAACGCTCGTTGGCAAAGGGTGGTCGGATTCATCTTCTACTCCGGTTACAGATACAAAATGTCAAATCATTTCATCGGGTTGGGCGGTATTGACCCGGCGACCTATGTCTCGCAGCCGTGCCAGCTGATCGGCAAGACCGGGCCCCTCATCCAGGCTGGTGACAAAGTTCCAGAGGTAGGTCATCACAGCATAGACATGGCCTGCCGAGACCTGGGGCTGGGCCATCAGCATGGTGATGGCCAGCAGGAACAGCAGGGAGGCGCTGATGCCGACCGCCAGAAAAGCGAGTGCCTCCCGATCCGAAATCCGGATGCGGATCCAGGCCAGCGCGCGGTAGTGGCGGGCGAGGCTGGTTGACTTGGCATGGGTGACCAGTTTGACCTCGTGTTCCAGCCGATCGTTGAGCCGCTCGTGCAGCAGCTGGTTCTTGCGCGAAAAGCCGGGCAGCAGCAGGCCGAACAGCAGCAATACCCCCATGCAGGCGATGCCGACCCAGAACTCGATCACCATCAGCATCACGGCCGCCCCGACGATGGAGATCAGGCTGGTGGCCAGGATCGGGATATGTTTCTCGAAGAAGTCGACAAACTCCCGCGCCAGGGTGACCCGCGCCACTATGGTGGATTGCCCCTCCTGCTGCTGGCGCTGGGTCAGGATCACCGGCACCGCCAGTGCCGCATAGATATGGGTAAAGGTGCGGGTGTCGACCGCTCGGCGCAGGGCGCCGATGAGCCAGAACAGCAGCACGATGAGGGCGTAGCTTGAAGCCTGCCACCACTGGCCCTTGACGATGGCGTCGATGGCAAAGCCGGCAAACAGGGGATAGACCACCAGCAGGATGTTTTCGAGGGCCACCAGCGAGAAGGTGCCCGCCAGCTTGAGGGGATTGGCCCGCGCAATCGCCCCCAGCGAACGACCGGCCGAGTGTTGCAACGGCGTGGCCTGCTCGTCGCAACTGGCTGCCGAAGTGGTTGGTGTTGTCATGGGTTATCTCCTAAGATGTCGGAAACGCTAAGTTTGAGCGAGTGCTCAAAGTTTGTTTGAGCGACCGCTCAAAGTCAAGCAGATCGATTGATATCGCAGGAGGTCAGATGGCACGCCCATCAGCAGAACAGCGCAAAGAGATGATCATCGAGGCCGTACTAGCCCTGTTTCGAGAGAAGGGGATGGCGGCATCGTCAACCCGTGATATTGCCGAACGCACCGGTCTGGCGCGCAGCCACGTCTACCACTACTTCAAGGATTGGAAGGAGCTTTGCCTCTGCGCTGTGGAGCGTTTCACCTATCAGGAGATCGCCGAGCAGCGGGAGTGGCTGTTGCCGCTGCCAGCCCGCGAAGCGTTGCCGCTCTTTGTGCGGGACAACCTGCCGACCAGTCAGGATGCCTCCTGGGCCATCTATTTGGATGCCTGGAACGAGTCACTGCGCGACCCTGTGTTTGCCGAGAGCTACCGCAAAATCATTCTGGCGTGGCGCGAGGTGCTGGAGCAGATCCTGCAAAAGGGGATCGACAGCGGCGAGTTTGTGGCGGGCGATGCCCGGCGACTGGCGCGCCAGATCACCTCGCTCATCAACGGCTATGCCGATGACCTTATTCTGGAGCCGACCCCCGAGACGGTAGAGACCACTTATCAAGAGATCATGCTGGTGGTCAATCAGCTGGTCTTGCCCCCGGCTCACTCATAGCGGCGCAGGCACACAAGGGAGGGGAGGCATGTCAGCGTGGGGCCTCCCCCGGTTTTGTTGGCTATCCGCCGGGCGCGCGATAGCCAGATACCAGGGAGCGGTTGTTGATGTCGATTACCCATTTGTCACTGCAAGATGCCCGTCATCTGCAACTGGCGGCGCAGGGGCTGCTTGCCCCCCGTCGCTGCAAGGCGACCCCGGCCGATCTGTTGGCCACCATTCGCCGCATGGCGCTGCTGCAGATCGATACTATTTCGGTGGTGGCCCGCAGCCCCTATCTGGTGCTCTTTAGCCGGCTTGGCCAGTATGAACCGCGTTGGCTGGAGCAACTGCTAGCCAACGGCGAGATCTTCGAATATTGGGCCCACGAGGCCTGCTTTGTGCCCCGCGAGGATTACCGGTTGCTGCGCCACCGGATGCTCGACCCCGCCGCCATGGGGTGGAAGTTTTCGGCCAACTGGCTCGCTACCCATCAGCAGGAGATTGGCCAGCTGATCGAGCGTATTCGCCAGCATGGTCCGGTGCGGGCGGCCGACTTTGAACGCACAACCGGCAAGGGGAACGGCTGGTGGGACTGGAAACCGGAGAAACGTCATCTCGAGGTATTGTTTACCAGCGGTCAGCTGATGGTGCGGGAGCGACGCAACTTTCAACGGGTCTATGACTTGGCCGATCGGGTCATCCCCGAGTGGAGCGACCAGCGGGATCTGCCGAGCGTCGAGCAGGCGCAGCGGGATATGGTGCGCGCTAGTTGCCGGGCATTGGGGCTGGTCAAAACTGGCTGGGTCGCTGACTACTATCGGCTGCGGCGCGGCAAATATGACGCCTTGCTCCATCAGCTAGCGGACGAGGGGGAGCTGTTGCCGGTACGAGTGGAGGGGTGGCAGCACGGCGCTTTTGTGCACGCCTCGCTGGCCGATGAACTGGCAAGGGTGCAGGCGGGCACCCTCAAGGCAACCCATACCACAGCCTTGTCGCCGTTTGACCCGCTGGTGTGGGATCGCAAACGTGCCAGTGAGCTGTTCAACTTCGACTATCGCATCGAATGCTATACCCCGGCCCCCAAGCGCCAGTATGGCTACTTCGTGTTGCCCTTGCTCCATCGCGGCAAGCTGGTGGGCAGGATGGATGCCAAGGCCCATCGCCAGCAGGGGATCTTCGAGATCAAGAGTCTCTATCTGGAAGCCGGGGTGAGAGTGACCCGCACCCTTGCACAGGATCTGGCGAAAGCCCTGCAAAAGCTGGCTGACTGGCACCAGACGCCGCAGCTCCGTTATGGTGCCATTCCGGCCAATTTGCTGGCGTTGTGGCATGAAAGCGCCCCTGCAAAGTGAGCACTATCCCTTCTGGGCTAAGCTGCAAGAGGGATAAACAGTCCGGGAGCGGGAGATGAGACGAGCGGCAACATGGTGGGCGGGATGGGCGATGGCCATCTTGTCCACCGCGCTATGGGGGCAAGAGCCACCAGTTAAGATCTGTCTGGGGGAGGGCAACGAGTGGGCCCCCTTTACCTACTGGGAGCGCAAGGACGGGGTGCCCGATACCAGCCGCCTGACCGGTTCGGCGACAACGCTGGTGCTCGATGCCCTGCAACAGAGCGGGCTCTCGCACCAGACCCGCTATCTGCCCTGGGCGCGGGTGCAGCAGGAGCTGGCGGATTATCGCCAGAATGGTCTGTGCGAGCTGACCTGGGATGCCAGCTACAAGCCGGAGCGTGCCGAGTTTGCCTTCTACAGCGTGCCGCTCTACTACACCCACCTCGGTTTCTTCTATCTCAAGCGCCGCTACCCTGAACCGCCGGATCTGCAGACGGTCAATCGCTCCCGGGTGTGTGGGGTGATTGGCTACAACTACACACCCTACGGGCTTGCGCAGGAGCCACGCCGGGTCAAGCAGTTGCAGCAGGCGCTCGATATGCTGGAGCGGGATCGCTGCGACTTTCTGCCGAGCGAAATCGAACCTCTGGTGGCTGGCATCAGCCTTGGCATCTACCGCAGCGAGAGCGGGTTGCTCAATCTCGCCCTGCCCAGCCGCAAGGGATTCTATCTGCTGGTGAGCAAGGGCTCCCCCCGCGGCCACGAGCTGGTGAATATCCTCAATCAGTCGCTGGTGGCATTTCAGGAAGGGGGGCATACGGATGAGGTGATGCGCCGCTTCTTGCCGCCAATGGAGTAATAGCGAAGGGTTGCTGTCATTCTGGGGAGCAGATAAACAGCGGGCCCGCCGGGGCAACCGGGCTGGCCCTTTTTACGTGAGAGCTTGTCAGGCTGCCAGACGGGTCAGTACTTTCACCAGCAGCTCGATGCGCGGGGCAATGCTGGCCAGATCCAGATACTCCTCGTCACTGTGGAAACCGGCGCCGATGGGGCCCAGACCATCCAGAGTGGGGATACCGAGGGCGGCGGTCAGGTTGGCATCGGAGCCGCCCCCCACCTCTTGCCAGCTGATCGGCAGCCCCAGTTCGGCGCCACACTCCTCCACCAGTTGCATCAGTGCCTGGGTGCCCTCTGACGGCACCATGGCCGGTTTGTGGGCCTCGCGGGTCAGCTGGATGGTGACGCCGTCCAGATGCGGCCGCTCGGCCAGGGTCAGCAGATGATCGTCGATCTGGTGGTACTCCTGATTGTCCCAGAAACGGACGTCTACCACGGCGCTGGCATGGGCCGGCACTATGTTGGCGCCATTGCCCCCCTCGACAATGCCGATGTTGAGGGTGGTGCCGCTATCGAAGTTGGTCAGGGCGTTGATGGCCAGGATCCAGTGGCCCAGCTCGGTGATGGCGCTGCGCCCCTTCTGCGGTTCGTTGCCCGCGTGGGCTGCCTTGCCGGTGAAGTCGATGCGATAACGGGCCATCCCCTTGCGCGCCTTGACCAGCGAGCCATCGGCGCGGGCAGCTTCGGCCACCAGCACCTGTTTCGCCTGTTTGGCCACCGTTGCCAGCCAGTCGCTGGAGTGCAGGGAGCCAATCTCCTCATCCGGGTTCATGCAGACGCAGATGCTCAGGCGATCGCGCACCTCGCGGGGCACTTCACGCAGGGCATAGACGATGTTGAGCAGCCCCGATTTCATGTCGGAGACACCGGGGCCATAAGCGCGCTCACCATCGATGCTCATCGGGCGGGCGGCGGCGGTGCCGAGGGGGAAGACGGTATCCATATGGCCGATCAGCATTACATCGATCTGTGCCGCATCAGGCTGGTTGCGGATCTCCAGTCCCACCCCGGCGGCGCCACAGTCGACCCGCTTGATCTGCCAGCCGCCCATCGCCTCATATTTGGCCGCCATCAGGTCGGCCACTGCCGCAATGCCCGGTTGGTGCAGGGATCCGCAATCCAGATTGATCAGCGGGACCAGTTCGGTCAGGTATTGATCCAGAGAAAAAGTCATTGCTTGCTCCACTATCAGGTTCGGGTCAGAGAAGGATGTTCATCACCAGCATGGCGCCGAAGGCGTTGAGTACCGAGATGGCGACCATGATGGGGATATAACGCCCTTCGGTGCCGATACAGCCGAGGATGCGGCCCATGTACTGCACCTGGGAGCCCATCAGGTAGATGGCTGGCGCCAGAATGGCGATGTGGGTGCCGTTGAGGATCCCCTGATCGAACAGGGTGATGACCACACCGACCGCACCGCCCATCGACATCCAGGCGCCGATCAGCACGGCTGCCGCCTCACCGGGCAACCCGAAGATGGCCATGACAGGGGAGAAGATGGCGCCCATGGCATCCAGCGCGCCGGTGATCTGCAGCGCCTTGATGATGACGAAGGCCATCAGTACGTTGGGCACGGTGGAGGTGGTCGCGATAACCCAGCCCTTCTTGGCCCCTTCGACGAAGATATCGGTGACGATGGGTTTCTTGATGTTGGCCTGGCTCATTTGGCTTGCTCCTGAGTGTTGAGGGTCTGCTGAGTGTTGTTATCGGTCTGCTTGCCTTCGCTCATATTGAGGTAGACCCGGAACAGGTTGGCCCCGACAAATTTGAAGGCGAACATCACGATGACAGCCAGACCGATGGAGGAGCTGACCGCCGGGCTGCCATCCGCCAGCGTCAGGGTGAACAGCACGGCGCCGGAGGAGAAGAAGTTGACGATGGTGGCACCAGCGGAGAACTGGAACATGGTGAATACGTCGGTTTCACGCTTGGTGATGAGCCCTTCATCCTTGAGCTGACGAGTCATGGCGGCACCGGCATCGGTACTCTGCAGGGAGGCAATAAGGGCGAGGCCGGTGTTGCCCGGGATCCCCATCAGCGGGCGCAGCAGCGGGGTCAGCAACTTGCGGGCCGCTTCCAGCGCGCCGTAGTGTTCCAGCACATTGATCATGCCAAGGGCAAACATCACGGTGGGGATCAGGGTCAGGGCAAACAAGAAGCCATCGCGAGCACCGTTGCCCCCCTTGCCGCGCATGTCGGTCATAGCGGTCTTGATGCCGCCACCATTCTCGCTGACGCTCTGGACCATGGTACCGAACGAACCGTTCAGCGTGGTGAAATCGAATACCCCGTACCACTCGCCGGATTGCAACAGTCCGGAGAAGAAGACCACGGCGAAGGCCAGTGCCAGGTAACTGCCTATGCTCACCGAGCGTGTTTTGTCTGTCATTAGCTAGCTCCATATGAATAATTATTTAATCTGAATAATTATAATTGATATGGATGTCACTAAATTGATGGTGGTCAAAATGGTTTGCTGCAAATGACGAATGTATTGGGGTTATGTGACTGTGATCGCCATATACTTGGACGATAATCTGGTTTTTATCGAATTGTTTGAGTGAATAAAAAGCAGGGGTGGGATAGCGGGGCAAAAAAAACCGGGCACGAGGCCCGGTTTGGTCAATCAGTCAGATGTGATTACTGGAGTACCAGTACCATCAGCAGGCCGACACTAATGGCAGATACCAGGAAGGCAAAGCCATAGAACACATAGTGGTGCAGCTTGGTGGTGTGGATCCCCAGATCGTGCAGACCGTGGTAGATACGGTGCATGCCGTGCCAGACTGGCAGGGCGATGATCACCAGCAGGATGCAGGCACCCCACCAGGAGCTGGCGAACGCGTGCACGCGGTCATAGCTCATGGTTTCCACGTCCATGATGCCCATGGGCACCAGCAGACCGGTGATGAGGACAATGACCGGCAGCAGCATGGCAACGACCATGCCACCCGCACCAAACAGACCCCAGTAAATTGGTTCGTCAGAACGTCTCATTGTTTTCTCCTCAGGCCACGATGATCAGGACAAGCAGGGACACCACCGCCAGCGCCACATACTGGGCGAGAACGATCGGTTTCTCCGGTACCAGGTCTTCACCACGGAAGATACGCATGGCTTTCGGCGCCAGGGCGAACCAGGTTTTGGCATGGAACAGGCACGCCGCCAGAGCGACGACATGGAACAGGATAGCGATCGGGCTTTGCAGGGATTCCAGCCAGCCGTTGAACGCTTCCTGACCCTGAACCAGGCGCATCAGGCCCCACATCAGCACAACGGCGTAGATGGAGACGAAGATACTGGTGCCTTCACGGATCATGTAACCGGTGTAGAAGGCGTTCTTCAGCCACCAGTCTTTCTTCATTTCGCGGACGTAAGGTTTACGTTTGCTATCAGTGTTGTTCATGGTCTCAATCCTGCTCTCAATCTGGCTTGAACATGGCGATCATGTAGTCCTTGGCGCTTTCGACCTTGCCAAGCTGGATGGCCGCTGCCGGATCGACGCCCTTCGGGCACACTTCGGAGCAGTAGCCCACGAAGGTACAGCCCCAGACGCCTTCGTCCTGGCTGATGATGCGCATACGCTCTTTGGCGCCGGCATCACGGTTGTCGACGTTGTAACGATAGGCCAGAGCCAGTGCCGCCGGGCCGGTGAACTTCTTGTTGATGCCGTACTGCGGGCAGGCCGCGTAGCAGAGACCACAGTTGATGCACTGGGAGAACTGCTTGTACTGCGCCATCTGGGCCGGAGTCTGGATGTACTCGCCATCACACAGGCTGCGCGGCTCGCTCGGGATGATGTACGGCTTGATGCTCTCCAGCTTCTCGATGAAGTCGGACATGTCGACCACCAGATCGCGCTCGATCGGGAAATTGTTGAGCGGCTCGACGGTCATCTTGCCCGGCAGATAGTCGCGCAGGAACGCCTTGCAACCCAGCTTGGGCACACCGTTGACCATCATGCCGCAAGAGCCGCAGATCGCCATTCGGCAGGACCAGCGGAAGCTCAGGGTAGAGTCCAGGTGATCCTTGATGTACTGCAGGGCGTCCAGCAGAGACATCTCTCTCTGGTATGGCACCTGGAAGGTTTGCATCCAGGGCTCGTTATCCTGTTCCGGACGGTAGCGCAGGATCTCAATTTCAATCATCTCAGCCATTCTTCTTAGCCTCGTCTTGTTTCTCACCCTCGGAGCCGTACACGCGTTTTGCCGGCTGGGACTTAGTGATCTTCACATCGGAGTAATCGATGGAGGGCGTTTCGCCATTTTGGTAGAACGAGAGCGTGTGCTTGAGGAAGTTCACGTCATCGCGCTCTTCGTAACCATCCAGACGCTGGTGGGAACCGCGGGACTCTTTACGATTGATGGCGGAGTGCGCCATGGCTTCAGCCACGTCCAGCATGTAACCCAGTTCGATGGCGTACAGCAGATCGGTGTTGAAGACAGAGGACTTGTCGTTGATCTTGACCTTCTTGTAACGGGCTTTCAGCTCGTTGATCTTGTCGATGGTGCCCTGCATCAGCTCTTCGGTACGGTAGATACCGACGCCGGCTTCCATGGACATGCCCAGCTCGTTGCGGATATCAGCCGGGTTTTCGGTACCGTCTACGTCCATCAGGGAGAGGTGCTGCTTGATGAGCGCCTCGGCCTTGGCGGCCAGGGCTTCGGTGTTGCCATGCTTCTGAGTCTTGGCAAATTCACCTGCCTGCTCACCGGCCAGCTTGCCGAATACCACGATCTCGGACAGGGAGTTGGAACCCAGACGGTTGGCACCGTGCAGACCGACGGAGGCACATTCGCCCGCGGCGTAGAGGCCGGGCAGACGGGTGGCACACTTGTTGTCAGTCTCGATACCACCCATGGTGTAGTGGGCAGTCGGACGTACCGGGATAGGCTCTTTGGCCGGATCCACGTTGACGTAGGCTTTGGCCAGTTCGCAGATGAACGGCAGACGCTCTTTCAGGTACTTCTCGCCAAGGTGACGCAGGTCGAGGTGAACCACATCGCCCATCGGGCCCTGAATGACGCGACCTTTCTGCTGCTCTTGCCAGAATGCCTGGGAAACACGGTCGCGCGGACCCAGCTCCATGTATTTGCTCTTCGGCTGGCCGATCGGGGTTTCCGGGCCCAAGCCGTAGTCTTGCAGGTAGCGGTAGCCATCCTTGTTCAGCAGGACGCCACCCTCACCACGACAACCTTCGGTCATCAGGATGCCGGTGCCCGGCAGACCGGTCGGGTGATACTGGACGAATTCCATATCACGCAGCGGTACGCCGTGACGGTAGGCGAGTGCCATGCCGTCGCCGGTGACGATGCCACCGTTGGTGTTGTAGCGATAGACACGGCCAGCACCGCCGGTTGCCACGATCACGGATTTGGCCTGGATGAAGCGGGTGATACCGTTCTGGATGTCGAAGGTCAGTACGCCCTGGACACGGCCGTCGTCCACGATCAGATCAAGGCAGAAATGCTCGTCGAAGCGCTTGATGCTCGGGTATTTGACGGAGGTCTGGAACAGGGTGTGCAGAATATGGAAACCGGACTTGTCTGCGGCGAACCAGGTACGCGGAACCTTCATGCCACCAAACGGACGCACGTTGGCTTTACCATCCGGCTTGCGGCTCCAGGGGCAACCCCAGTGCTCCAGCTGGATCATCTCTTTGGTCGCGTTGTTGACGAAGTATTCCACTACGTCCTGCTCGCACAGCCAGTCACCACCGGAGACGGTGTCGTTGAAGTGGTTTTCGAGGGAGTCGTCATCACGGACGACACCGGCGGCGCCGCCTTCGGCAGCAACCGTGTGGCTGCGCATCGGGTAAACCTTGGAAATCAGGGCGATGTCCAGGTCTGGCTGTGATTCGGCTATAGCGATAGCGGCGCGTAAGCCGGTACCGCCAGCACCGATGATGGCCACATCGGTCTTGATAATATCCACATCTGCCTCCTTAGGGATAGATTTGCTGGGCACGATTTTGCTCTATGAAAAAAATTCAGGCTTGATGCAAGTCAAACTGCTAGGTTTTATTCCCTTTTTATTGGTTATTTTTCTATAAAACACCCAAATCCCTGGATGAAAATGTCGTTATTATCGTCATTTTTTGGTGTTACTGAGCAGTTGAACACCTAGCTACGAGCACTTTAACTTCTGGATTGTACGTAGTTTTCTTTCAATAAAATGCGAATCACCTCTCTTTTTAGGTACTCGCGAAAAAAATTTTAAGTTTTTTATTGTAATTTTTTAATGAGAATTATTGGCATTCATCTATTCGGATAGAAATAGGTAATCCGAAGTGCGGCGGTGACCACGGCGGTGTTCTGATAATTCCAGACGAATTACAAGGGTTTCAAGGCGGGGGATTTGGCGGGTAATGTGAGATTACTCACTGAAAATTAAGCGCTATTTAGAAAAATAAAAGGGGCCTGTACGGCCCCTTTTGCTCATGCTTAAATGCGGAACATGCCGACCTGATTGCTCAGTTCACCCGAAATATTTTTAAGTTGTTCAGAGAGATGGCGTGAGCTGTCTGCATCCACTGCCAGTTCGTCCGAGACATCTTTCACTGCCTGAATGTTGCGACTTACCTCATCGGTGACGGCCCGCTGCTCTTCAGCCGCGCTGGAGATCTGGGTCGCCATGTCGGAGATCTGGTTGATCGAGGTGGTGATCTGCTCCAGCGCATGGGTGGCGTTGTTGGCGTCATCCACGCTGTTCTGGGCCAGCAGCTGCCCTTCGTGCATGGTGCTGACCGCTCCCTGGGTATTGCGTTGCAGGGTTTCGATCATATTGCGGATCTCGACGGTGGAGCTGTGGGTACGCTGTGACAGGACGCGCACCTCGTCGGCTACCACCGCAAAGCCGCGACCCTGCTCACCGGCACGTGCCGCTTCGATGGCGGCGTTCAGTGCCAGCAGGTTGGTCTGCTCGGCGATGCCCTGAATGGTGGAGAGGATGGTGTTGATCTCCTGAGCGTTTTTCTCCAGTTCCTGAATGATGTTGGAGGCCTGTTCCACCTGGGTGGCCAGATCAGTGATGGAACGCTGGTTGCGGGCGATCACCTGCTTGCCATGCTCGCAACTGCTGGAGGAGCTGCGGGCCGCCTCGGCGGTCTGCTCGGCGTTGCTGGCGACCTCGACCGCGGTGGCCGACATCTCGTGTACCGCAGTGGCGATCTGGGAGATCTCGTTTTGCTGGCGTGCCAGCCCCTGATTGGCCTTCTCCGCCATGCTGTGGGAGGACTTGGCCTGCTGGTTGAGTTGGCCGGAGGAGTTGGAGATATCCTGCACCATCACATGGATCCGCTCGATGAAGGTGTTGACGTGTTTGGCAACCGCGCCTACTTCATCCTCACGTTCAATCTTGATCCGGCGGGTCAGATCGCCATTGCCACGGGAGAGATCTGCAATCGCTTCGCCCAAGGTTTTCAGAGGGGCCAGCGAGCCGTTGATGGCGACATAGGAGAAGCCTGCCACGATCAGTATGGTGATAAGCCCCTGAATGAGGGAGGAGGTAACCATGCGGCGTACCGACTGGTAGGCGATCTCTTCATCCACCATCATGCCGTAATACCAGTTGGTATTGGGAATGGCATTAAAGTCGTAGACCTCTTTCTTGCCGCTGATCACCAGCTCGTTGATCATGCCGTCATGGGCGACCTGATTGATGTAGGCCGCAGTCAGCTCCGGTGCCAGAGCGGTAGCGGATTTGAGGCTCAGGGAGGCATCGGGGTGCGCGATGATGGTGCCATTGCTGTCCACCAGCATGGCGTAGGTTCCCTCGGTGGTGACCGCAAGAATGTCCGAAATCAGTGAGCTGATGGAGACGTCACCGGCGATGACCCCCTGGGTATTACCGCGCTGGAACGGTTCGGCAATGGTAACAATCAGCTGGCCGGTGGAGATGTCGGCATAGGGGGCTGTGATGACCAGCTTGCCTGCTGCGGCCGCGTCCTTGTACCAGGGGCGTTGACGGGGGTCATAACCGGCGGGCAAGTCGGTTGGTTTGCTCTGGATCATCTTGCCGTCTGCGGTACCGGCATAGACCAGGTCGAAGCCACCGGCATTCATGGACTGTGCCAGATGACTGATGGGCTCATCTTCTTTGGCGAATGCTTCCTTGGTGGTGCTGACCATGCTGATCCGGGAGTCGACCCAGCGGGAGATCCCCTTGACGTTGGCCATGGAGCTTTCGTCGATGATGTTCCAGACCAGTCGCTGGGTCTCGCTGCGCAGTTGCGAGGTGTTGTACCAGACCTGCAGGCAGGTGATCACCAGAATGATGACCCCGATAGCCAGGACAAGCTTGTTTTTAATGGATAAGTTCATAGTTACATCCTTGTGAGCGTCAGTCTGAAGTGTGTGTGGAATCTAGTTATTGTTATGAGCCTCTGTTTATCGGCTGAAGTTGAACTCTTTGTATCCCGGTCAGCTATTTAAAGTTAGTGCCTAAATCAGTGGTTATCCATGCGCGTATCCCCCCCCCTTACTGCGCCAGAAAACGATCTGGTCGATTGGTGAAGATTGCATCGACCCCCATGCTAGAGAGCGTTTCATAATCTTCTGGATAATCAACGGTATAAACCAGAACTTTGAGCCCCCGGCGATGTGCATCATCGACCAGCGCGGCGTCGATGAAATCAACATCGCAATTGATGGACCAGGCCCCCAGCTCGTCGGCAAACTGCGCCAGGTTGAGCGGTAGGTTGGCGGTCAGGGCACCGAGCCGGATATCGGGCCGCAAGGCGGCAAATCGGGCCAGCTCCGGGTGATGGAAGGAGGAGACCACCCACTGGCCGGGAGTAAAGCCCAGCTCGGCCTCTGCCCGTCGGGTCAGAGTTGCCACCGCATCGGCGGTATGGGCGCCCTTGAGCTCGATATGCAGCTCGCAGCGTCCGGCGATGATCTCCATCACCTGCCACAGGGTCGGGATCACCTCTCCCTCACCGGCATCGAGCTGCTCCAGATAGGAGCGCGATTGCTCGGTCAACACCCCCTTGCCGTTGGTGCAGCGCTCCAGCCGCCTGTCATGGAAGACCCACAACTCGCCATCGGCCGCCTGCACGTCGATCTCGATGGCTGACGCTCCCAATTCTAACGCTTTGGCCATCGCCTTGAGGGTGTTTTCCGGTGCCAGACCGCTGGCGCCACGATGGGCAATAATCTGCATGTTCTGCTCCTTCTACCTCGCGGATCAGCCGCGGCTCAGGTGAATGTCGATCTGTTGATGGGGCAGGGTAAGTCCCTGCTGCTGCATCTTCTCCAGCACCAGCGAGTGAACCTCGTGGGTGATGGGCATCCGGTGATCCATGTTGTTGACGTAGAGGCGGATCTCGTAGATCAGTGCCGAGTCGGTGAATTCGATCAGGAAGACCTCTGGCGTCGGCGTCTCCAATACCAGGGTCGATGCCTGGATGGACTCTTCCAGAATGCGCTGCACCAGTTTCGGATCCCGGGTCAGGCCGATCCGGATCCGCAGTTTGACCCGGGTGATGGCATCTGAGAGCGACCAGTTGATGAACTGCTCGGTGATGAAGGCCTTGTTGGGCACGATGATCTCCTTGCGATCCCAATCCACTATGGTGGTTGCCCGGGTCTTGATCTTGGTGACGGTGCCGGTGAGATCGCGAATGGTGACGGTGTCACCGAGCCGGATCGGTTTCTCGAACAGAATGATGAGGCCGGAGACAAAGTTGGCGAAGATCTCTTGCAGACCGAAACCCAGCCCCACCGAGAGGGCGGCGACCAGCCACTGGGTCTTCGACCAGTCGATGCCCAGCATGGAGAAGCCGGTGAGGGCGCCGATCAGGATCACCAGATACTTGCTGGTGGTCGTGAGGGCAAAGCCGGTACCCGGGGAGAGGCTGAGGTGCTGCAACAGGGTCAGCTCCATCAGCCCCGGCAGGTTGCGGGCTGTCACCACGGTCAGAATGAAGACGAAGGCGGTCAGCATCAGATCCTGCAAGGTGATGGCCGAGAGCTGCTCGATGCCGCCAATCTTGCTGCTCACCTGCCACACCTCGATATTGCTGAGGAAGCTGAAGGCGGAGTTGAGATCCGACCATTGCACCACCACCAGCATGGTGAAGCCCAGCATCAGCAGGGTGCGCACCAGCCCCAGCGACTGTGCGCTGATGGTATCGAGATCCAGCTCAGTCTCTTCCACCACGTCCGGGGTCTCGGAGCTGAGCTCGTCATGCCCCTCTTCCCGGCCGCGCTGGGCCAGGATCTCGGCCCGCTTGCTCTTGGCGCGCTCGAAGGCGAGGCGGCGGCGCTGGATCAGCATCCAGCGTCTGGCCAGATAGTAGACCAGCAGGCAACCCAGCCCCATCAGCAGGCTAAGCTCCAGCTGGCGCAGCAGGGTGCGCGAGGTATAGAAGTAGCCAAACAGGGCGCCAATCACCGCCAGCAGCGGCGCCAGCATCAGGCTGTTCCAGATGAAGTGGTGCAGCAGATGGGGCTTGGTCATGTCGGTCTGGCCCCAGGTGAGTGGCAGCCGCTCCCGGTTGAGGCGGGCAAAGAAGAGCAGCAGCCAGAGTGCACCGATCATGAAGGCCATCCGGCCGAGGGAGTCGTAGAAGGCGTGTTCCTGATAGCTGTTGGCCATCCCCTGCACGAAGAAACTCGGGATCAGCACCAGCAGCAGGGTGCGAAACTGCCCCCATACCTTTTGCACCTGTTCCCGGGGCCAGCGAAAGTGGTGGATCAAAATCCCCCGCTCCAGCGTCAGGTGGCGGGCCATCACCAGTGCCAGCAGCAGAAACCAGATCTCGCCAAGGCCGCGTGCTACCGCCACCGCAAACGGGTATTGCCAGGCCCCTTCGAGCAGGCCGCGCACCATCAGCACCATGGCGGGCAAGGGGAGGGCGGCAAGCAGGGAGCGCAGCAGCAAGCGGCTGGTGAGGCTGAATTTGTCCTGGGTCACCTTGCCGATCCGCGGCGCAATATGGTCGCAATAGAGGCTCAGATGACGGGCCAGTTTGAACCAGCTCCAGGCCAGCACCAGCAGACCAATACCGGCCAGCGTGAGGCTCAGCGGGCTGTTCTCGGCGATGGCGTAGGGCAGTTGCAGCCAGTTGTCCGGGTTGAAGGCCAGGGTCAGCGCGGCAGGAATGCCGAGCATGACTTGTGGGGTAAAGGGGCGCACATCCGGCATCCAGAACAGGTGGCTTGCGCTGATCTCACGGATCTCGTCGATCTTGCTGTTCTGGCGGCTGTAGAGCAGCTTGAGACGAGTCTGCTCCTGAATGAGGGTGTCGGAGGCGTCGTTGAGCCGGGTCAGCAGTTGGCGCCGGGCCTTGAGCAGGTTGTCGAGCACCGCTTGCTGCGGCCGATCCAGCGTCACCTCCTCTTCGGCCATCAGCTTGTCGCGCAGCTGACGGGTATCCTTGAGCCCATCCTGCTCACTCTCGTACTGGTACTTGGCCATGCGGGCGCTGACGATGGCGGACTCCAGCTTGTCGAGGGGGAACTGGGGGGGCAGATCGGAGAGTTTGCTGCGCAGGTTCTCGCCGTAGGCATTACTGATCTGCAGCCACTCCAGCTGTTCGCGTACCGAGTTGACCCGCTCATTCAGTTCAAACAGATTCTTGTCGACACTGCGCTGCTCGTCCTGCACCCGCTCAATCTGATCTTCCAGTGTGCCGAGCTGGATGGAGAGCGCCTGATTCTGCTGTTGCTGCTCCAGCAGCAGCGGCATGTCGGTGGTGAGCTGTTTGCGCAGCCGCTCGCTCTCCTCCAGCGCCTGCTCGGTCTTCTCCCGCCGCAGCTGGTTCTGCTGGGTCAGCAGGCTGGCTTGCCACTCATCCTCGTCGGCGATGGCCAGATTGAGCTCCTGCAGTTTCAGCTTGCCGAGATCGTTGCGCTGCTGGGCCGAAAGCTGCTCCAGCTCCAGCATCTGGATCCGGTCGGAGAGGCTCTGCTCCTTCATTCTGGTCAGCAGCAGCTGTGCCTCCTGCTGGCGATCCGATTCGCTGCTGAAGCTCAGTCGCTCCAGCTGGCTGCGGGTCAGTTGCAGCTGTTTGCGCAGATCGTCCACCCGCAGGTGATACTCCTGCCCGGTGCTCTCCAGCTGGTTGAGGCTGTCCATCACCCCCTGCCGCTCCTTGCGCAGGTTGAGCTGGCGGTTGCTGCTCAGGCCAATGGCCTGGCGCAGCGCCTCCTCCTTAAGGCTCGCCAGCGGCGGGCGAGCGGCGGGCTGATAGTTGTGCAGGCTCTCCTTGAGGCGCGCCGACTCCTTGGGGTAATCGATAAGGATCTGCTGATAGGCTTTACTCTGCTCCCGGTAGCGCTCGGCCTCTCTGGCAAATTGCAGCGCCTGCTGGTAGCTCTCCCGCAGCTTCTGGTTTTCCGGGGTATCGCTCTTGGGCACGCTCTGCAACAGGGATTCGGCCTGGGCAATGGCATCGTCGGCGCGCACGGCTGGCGGCAACAAGATAAGGGAGAGCAGCAAGAGGGTGAGCAGGCGTTGCAACATGAGGCTCGTTTCCGTTCAGAAGAGGTGGCCCTAGCCTAAAACAGGGCAGGGAGGCGGGTAAAGCAGTCTATATTAATGATTCATAACACAAATAACAGGAAGTCGTGCTGCCGTTTCGCTATGATCCCGGCCGCTTTCTCTCCACCGAGTCGAATATGTCAGCTGTTGATCTGGGCACAGCCCCGCTATCTCGCCTTTTCTGGCGTTACGTAACCCCGACCGTTGCGGCCATGCTGATCACCGGCATCTATGTCACCATCGATGGCATCTTCGTTGGCCATGTGCTGGGTCAAGATGGGATGGCCGGTCTGATGCTGGCTTATCCCATCTGCGCCGTGCTCTATGCGGTGGGGGCGCTGATCGGCATGGGGGCCTCATCGCTGGTCTCCTTCTATCTGGGGCAGGGCAATCCGGCCAAAGCCCGCCATATCGTCGGCAATGCGCTGGTGATGGTGTTGCTTGCCTCGGCACTGCTCAGTTTTATCGGGATCCGTTATGGCGAGCCCATGCTGGCCTGGATGGGGGCGGAGGGGGAGATCTTCACCGCCGGGCTCTCCTACCTGCAGGCCTACGCCTGGCTGGGTGTCTTTGCGGTGCTGTCGATGGCGTTCAGCTCCCTGCTGCGCAACGATGGCCGCCCCGGCTTTGTCACCCTCATCATGGTAGTCGGGGGCCTGCTCAACGTGCTGCTCGACTATCTGCTGATGGTAGTGTTTCCGTTCGGACTGGCCGGGGTGGCGACGGCCACCATGCTCTCCCAGGCAGTGACGGGCCTCGCTTGCCTGTGGCAATTCTTCACACCGCGTAGCCAGTTGCGGATAAGCTGGGACACCTTGCGCCCCGATCTACGGCTGATGGGCGAGACGGTGCGCCTCGGGGTCTCCAGTTTTCTGATGTACCTCTATCTCTCGGTAGTGCTGGCGCTGCACAACAAGGCGTTGCTGGCGGTTGGCACTTCGCTGCATGTGGCGACCTACGGGGTGATCAGTTACACCGAGGCCTTCTTCTATCTGGTGTTCGAGGGGATCGCCATGGGTATCCAGCCCATCGCCAGCTTCAACGCGGGAGCCGGTCATTGGCGGCGGGTGCTGAGGATCCGCAATCTGGCACTCGGAGTGACGTTGGGGATCGCCCTGTGCGCCATGTTCCCGCTCTATCTGTGGCCGGAGGCGGCGGTCTATCTGTTTGCAGGGGACAACGCCACCTTACTGCCGGTGGCGAGCCTCGGGATCTGGCTCTACTTCTGGGGGTTGCCGATGGAGGGCTTGCTGCTGGTGGGGGCTACCTACTTCCAGGCCATCAACCGGGCCCGCATCGCCTCCCTGCTCACCGGTGGCAAGCTGGTGCTGATCGGCGGTTTCTTGTGGGGCTTCTCGACCCTGTGGGGCGTGCCCGGGGTCTGGCTGGCATTGCCAACGTGCAGCTCATTGCTGGTGTTGGTGATGTGGCGGGCGATGCGTCGGGAGTCCGGTGCCCACGCGCTGGCCGGATAGGTAATCAGGTTCGACGTGCAGATAGCAGACAGGCAGCCATGGGCTGCCTGTTTTGTTAGAGGATGTTTTGTTAACGGGCTCTGCCGATTCAGGGCTTGAAGGCGCCGATAAAGATGGCGGGATCGACCCGGGTATCGTTGAGGCTGACGTTCCAGTGCATATGGGGGCCGGTAGCGCGGCCGGTCGAACCGACTCGCCCGACGATGCCGCCACGCTGTAGGCTCTGGCCGAGCTTCACATCGATCTTTGACATGTGGCAGAACATGCTGATGAGCCCCTGACCGTGGTCGACAAAGACGGTATTGCCATTGAAGAAGTAGTTGCCGATCAGGATCACCTTGCCGGCGGCGGGGGACTTGATCGGGGTGCCGGCGCCCACTGCGAAGTCGAGGCCGGAGTGGGGATTGCGCTCCTCGCCATTGAAGAAACGACGCAGGCCAAACGGGCTGGAGAGGGGGCCGTTGACCGGCTTGTCGAACATCAGGTTGCTCGGCTGGTTGGGGCTGAAGGTCTGGTAAGCCCGGGTCTGCTCCGCCAGCTCGCGGTTGATACGGGTCATATCTTCGGCGAGCGGATTGACCTGACGGCTGTTCTTGAGCTTGATGTGCTGCTCGCGGTAGTGCTTGGGGGTGACGGTGAAGCCGAGAGTACGGCCATCACCTGTGGTCAGCTGCTGGGCCCCAAGCGGGTTTTTGAGAGAGATGCCGACGATGGCGATCCACTGGTTGTCTTCGCGCACCACCAGCACAGGTTTGTCGTGATAGCGGGCCGTGGGGGCAGTGGGTGACGCGCCAAGAGGGATCACCGCAACGCCACCCGGCACCGGATGGTTGAGCTGGCGACTGATAAAACCCTCGGCCAGGGCTGACTGGCTGGCCAGCAACAACAACAGACAACACACAACTCTCATGACGATACCACTCGATGTTAAAGCGCCCGGGATGGCGGGATGACAACCCCCTGTCCGGCATTCGTCGATCACTAAAGGATGATCACGGCACGCTGGCCACGACAGGCGCGGCTGGGGAAGGGGGCAGATTGTGCCTCGTTATGGTCGGGGCAGCCAGAGGCGGGGCGTGGCTGACGCCCCTTTTGTGCATAGCTGCGTCAGGTTTTATGTCGTGGTCGGGCCGCTTCGCCATTGAGTCGCCCCCGCCCTGGCTCTAGAATCGGCTTCCGGCACTGATGCCACCGACACTCCGAGGAGACGATATGAACGGATTACCCCCTTTGCGCACCACACCGGCCCGGTACACGACAGGTCGTGGCTGGCTCTGGGTTCGCAGCGGGTTCGATATCTTCAACAAGGGGATGGGGATCAGCGTAGCCATGGTGCTGGTCTGGTTTATGGTGGGTATGCTGCTGGAGCAACTGCCGGCGGGTGGCCTTATCTCCCAGCTGCTCTACATGGTGTGGGGCGCGGGTTGGGTGGCGGTCGCCGCTCGGGGTTATCGGGGGGAGCCGCTGCAGTTTGCCGATCTCTTCGCCGGTTTTCGCCACAAGTTGACCCCGCTGATGCTAGGCGGTCTGCTGGTGTTGCTGCTGTTCAGCCTGGTGGGCCTCGTCTGTCTCGGTCTGCTCTCCATGTGGGGGCTGCTCCCGCTGCTGACGCAGGATCCCGAGAGCATGGTGGTCTCAGCCAGCCAGTTGCAACAACTGCTGCTGGTATTGCTGGTGGGGATGCTGCTCATCATTCCCGTGCTGATGGGGGTCACCTTTGCTCCGGCGCTGATCTACCACCACGATATCGGCATCATCCAGGCGGTACGGCTGAGCTTCTTCGGCTGCTGGCGCAATATTTTTCCCTTCTTCTGGTGGGGGCTGCTCTCAGCCATTTTGTTGCTGTTTGGCGCTGTGCTGTTGCTGGTAGGTCTGCTGGTGGTGATCCCGGCGCTCAACTACTCCATCTATGTGGCTTATCGGGATATTTTCCTGGACGAGAGTGCGCAGCCGGAAGCGCCGCACTCAGAACCATTCGGATTTGAAGCCTGATCAAGGGATCAGAGTGAAGAAGGGGCCCGCAGCGGCCCCTTCGTTATGTTTGGGTGTGCGGAGTGCTTACTCCTGCCAGATGGGATCCGCCGCCATGCGGGCCAGCAGAAAATCGAGGAAGCTGCGCAGTAGCGGCGACATCTGCTTGCGGGTGGCATACACCCCGTATACGCCGAGCCGCTTGGGCTGCCAGTCGGTCAGCAGGGGCACCAGTTCCCCGCGCTCCAGATAGGGTTGTGCCGAGTAGCGGGGTTGCAGGCTGATCCCTGCGCCTTCCAGCGTTGCTTCCAGCAGCAGGTTGGAGATATTGGCGCTCAGGTTACCGCTGACCGGCACTGACTCGGGGCCGTCCGGTCCATTGAACTCCCACAGGCTCTTGCCGAAGTAGGTGTAGGTGAGGCAGTTGTGCAGCGCCAAATCCTGCACCTTGTGTGGCATCGGATGACGGGCCAGATAGGCCGGGCTGGCACAGACTACCGAGTGGCAGGTGCCGAGACGGCGCGCCACCAGATTGGGGTCGAGGTCGTTGGTGATGCGCACCGCCAGATCTATCCGCTCCTCTACCAGATTGACGGTTCTGTCGAGCAGCAGAATGTCGATGGCCGTCCCCGGGTATTGCGCCAGATAGTCGTTGGCAGCCCCGACCAGCAGCGCTTCTGACAGGGAGTAGCTGCTGGTGATCCGCAGTTGTCCTTTGGGGGCGTCATCTCCCTTCACCGCGATCTGCTCCATCTCTTCACCGAGTGCCAGCATGGCGCGGGCCCGGTTCAGCGCTTCCTCTCCCGGCCCGGTCAGGCTCAGACGACGGGTGGTGCGGTGCAGCAGGCGGGCGCCCATCCAGCTCTCCAGCTCGGCGAGATAGCGCGACACCATGGCGCGCGACATATCCAGTTTCTCTCCGGCGCCGCTCAGGCTCCCCTGTTCGACTACGCTGACAAAGACCCGCAAGGCGGTCAGTCGATCCATGTACGGCTCTCTATATGTTCGATATGTGCAACAGTGATGCGCTTTTTATGCTGTATTTGCACCTTAAGTGATCCAATACACTGTGTCCATCAAATGAACCCCCGAATACTTAATGAGGAATAGATGATGAACAACACCCTGATCCGCAACCTGACTCTGGCTACTACCCTGTTGAGTGGCGCCGTACTGGCCGCCCCCCTGAGCGTGACCGTCTACAACCCTGGCGAGAAGGCGATCTTCCCGGTCTCCTCCTCACTGGTGACCGGTGACAAAGAGGCCATCCTGATCGATGCCCAATTCGATGTGCAAAATGGTCAGGCGCTGGTCGACATGATCAAGAAGAGTGGCAAGAAGCTGACCACTGTCTATATCAGTGCCGGTGACCCCGACTTCTACTTCGGTCTGGAGCCGGTCATGGCTGCGTTCCCGGATGTCAAAGTGCTGGCCGATCAGCATGTGGTTGACCATATCAACCAGACCAAGGATGCCAAGCTGAGCTACTGGAGCCCGATCCTCGGCAAGGGCGCACCGAAGAGCCTGACCGTACCGCAAGTGATGACCGCCAGTCACCTGACGCTGGATGGCGAGAAGATTGAAATCAAAGAGATGAATACCCCGAATGCCTACCTCTGGGCCCCTTCCATCAAGACTGCTTTTGGTGGTGTGCCGGTCTACCACGGGGTGCATGTCTGGATGGCCGACAGCCAGACCAAAGCGGCTCGCAGCAACTGGGTCAAGGCGCTGGATAACCTGCTGGCCCTGAAACCCGAGCGTGTGGTACCGGGCCACTTCCTGGGGACTGCTCCCAAAGGCACTGCTGCTGTGACCTTTACCCGTGACTATGTAGAGCGTTTCGAACAGGAGCTGGCCAAGGCGAAAAACTCCGGTGAGCTGATTGAGGCTCTGAAGAAAGCCTATCCAGCACTGCCGGTTGACGATGGTCTGGCCATCGGTGCCAAGGTCAATACCGGCGAGATGAAGTGGTAAGCCACTGAGCCTGCTTTCCCTGTGTTTTTTACCGGGCCTAAGGGCCCGGTTTTTTATCCGAGATTGAAGTGAGAATGAAGATGAGCGAACAACAAACCACCCTCCATTATGTCTATGACCCGCTCTGTGGCTGGTGCTACGGTGCCGCCCCCCTGTTGCAGGCGGCAGCCACCATTGCCGGACTCAAGATCGAGCTGCATGCGGGCGGTCTCTGGATGGGTAGTCGCCGTCAGCCGATGGGCGAGGCATTGCGTGATTATGTGCGCCCCCATGATCAGCGGATCGAAGCGCTGACCGGCCAGCATTTTGGCGAACGCTACTTTAACGAACTGCTGCTGCGGGAGGGCTGTCTGCTGGACTCCGAGCCGCCGATCCGTGCGGTTTTGGCCGTCACGGCGTTGGGGGGCGATGGGCTGGTCATGTTGCACCGGATCCAGCAATCCCACTATCGGGACGGGATCTGGATTGGTGAGCCGGCATTTCTAGCCACGCTGGCGGCAGAGCAGGGGATTGCAGCCGAGGCATTCCAGCAATCCTATCTGCAGGCGCCCTTGCTGCAACATCTGGCAGATAGCCTGGGCTGGATGAAACGGCTGGGCGGTCAGGGTTATCCCACCCTTGGGTTGATGCACAACGGTAAGGTGAGTACTGTGCGAGTGGCTGACTTTTTGGGCGATCCTGCCGGGTTGCGTCAGCATCTTCTTGAGTTGATGGAATAGTTATTAGAATGTGGACGGACAAGGTCTCTTTAGAAGTGGAGTGAACGGGCCGATATTCCTGTATGCAGAAGCGATATGAAAGCCTTCGACTTTCTGCTTGCAGACTATGCTCTATGTGACCATTCCCGGCGGATGTTGCGGGAGTGCAGACTCATTTCAAGGAAGCCCCCATATGTTCAAAAACATGTCTATCGGCCAGAAACTGAGTGCCGGATTTGCCATCCTGGCACTGCTGGTACTGGGCTTGGCCTGGTTTTCCATCAGCCAGTTGGCAAAGCTCTATGGTGATACCGAAACCATCACTGACAACCTGCTGCCGTCAACCCGCTATGCCAGCCAGATGCATGTTGCCATTCTGGATGCGCGCCGCTCAGAGCTGGCCCAGGTCATCGGTGGTCTGAACAAGGATGATCAAGAGGTAAGCGATCGCACCCTGACCTTCAATAAGGCCAGGCAGGAATTTGAGCAAGCAGCCCAAAAATACGGTGCTTTAGCTTTCACTACAGGTGAAGAGAAACAGGTTTATGAGCAGGTGGTTGCGGCGGGGGCCAAGTATTTTGCGGTGCATGACCAACTGTTGAGCGCCTTCGCTGCTGGCGATCTGGAGCGAGTCAGAAGTCTGCGCAAAAACGAAACCCGGGTCGCGCTGGAGGAGGTGGGAGCAAAATCCTTCCGCCTGCGGGAAATCAATAACGAGATTGCGGCCCAGATGACAAAAGATGTGGAGGCGCTATACAGCAGTGCCAGAACCATGAGCGTCATTGTCAGTCTGGTGACGCTGGGTTTTGTTGTGGCAATTGCCTGGCTGCTGACCGGTCAGATCCGCAATCCGGTGATGGCGTTGCTGGAACAGACCCGGCGGGTCTCCTCTGGTGATCTCACCTCCCGTATCGATATGCAGCAGTTCAACAATGATGAACTGGGAACCCTTGCCAAAGGGTTTGGTGAGATGCAGACCAATCTGCGCACTCTGGTGAGTGAAGTGTCGGGCTCTGTGGTGCAACTGAGTTCCGCTGCGGAGGAGATCAGCTCTGTTGCCAGCCAGTCAGCCAACAATATGAATGCTCAGCAACATGAGCTGAACCAGCTGGCGACGGCGATGAACGAGATGCAAGCCACGGTGCAGGAGGTCTCTCGCAATACCAGCGATGCGGCCAGTGCCGCCACCTCGGCCAGTGAGACGGCCGAACTTGGTGCGCAAACGGTGAATGACTCCATTCAACGTATTGAACGGGTCGCCGGTGCCATCGAGAGTACCGCGGTGGTGATCCGCCAACTGGGCGATGACAGTCGCAATATCGGCATGGTGCTGGAGGTGATCCGCGGCATTGCCGAACAGACCAACCTGCTGGCATTGAACGCAGCCATTGAAGCGGCCCGTGCCGGTGAGCAGGGGCGGGGGTTTGCGGTGGTGGCCGATGAGGTGCGTACTCTGGCCAAGCGCACTCAGGACTCCACCTCCCAGATCAACACCATCATTGCCGAGTTGCAGCAGCGTGCCGAACAGGCGGGCAGTACTATGCAACAGAGTCAGGAGCTGATGAATACCACGGTTGCTACCGCGCGGGAAGCTGGCGAGTCCATCTCCCAGATCAGTGGCTCGGTCAGCAGCATCTCCCACATGAACATCCAGATTGCAACGGCCACGGAAGAGCAGGGCGCGGTGAGCGAGGAGCTCAACCGTAACGTGGTCAATATCAGTCATGCTTCCGAAGAGGTGGCCGCCGGTGCCACCCAGATGGCTCAGGCGTGCAACGAGTTGAACCACCTGGCTACCCAACTGCAGGATATGGTGCGCCGTTTCAGGGTGTAATCCATCGGCGAGTCAAACAGCCCGATTACCGCAAGGTGGTCGGGCTTTTCTGTTTTGGAGGGGCAGCCAGAGAGGTTCACCGCGAGCGGATGACTTGTCCCGCCGGACGATATTGTGCATGCTGATGGCCCATTTTCCAGGCAGGACTCTTGCTGTATGAATCTTCGCGATCTCGAATATCTGGTGGCGCTGGATGAGGAAAAACATTTTCGCAAAGCTGCTGAACGCTGCTTTGTCAGTCAACCCACCCTGAGCGGCCAGCTGCGCAAGCTGGAAGATGAACTCGGGGTCATTCTGATCGAACGTACCTCGCGCAAGGTGCTGTTTACTCCGGCTGGCGATGCCATGGCCCATCAGGCGCGTCGGGTGCTCAAGGAGGTGCGCGAGCTCAAGAGCATCGGTCAGCACTTCTCCGAGCCGATGTCCGGGGAGATCCATATCGGTTTTATTCCGACCGTGGGCCCCTACCTGTTGCCCCGCATTATCCAGACCCTGCGTGAGCGTTTTCCCCAGCTGGAGTTTTACCTTTATGAGGAGCAGACTCAAACCCTGCTCAAACGGCTGGAAGAGGGGGAGCTGGATTGCGTCATTCTGGCCGAGATGCCGGGGATGGAAGGGTTTGGTTCAATCCAGCTCTACCACGAGCCGATGTGGTTGGCGGTGCCTTGCCATCACCCCGAAGCACAGGCCAGACAGGTGCCGCTTGGCAATCTCAAGGGCAAGAAATTACTGATGCTGGCCGATGGTCACTGTTTGCGGGATCAGGCGATGGGCTTCTGTTTCGCCGGCGGGATAGGTGAGGATCAACGCTTCAAGGGGACCAGTCTCGAGACCCTGCGCAACATGGTGGCCGCCGGTAGCGGCATGACCCTGGTGCCAAAGTTGGCCGTACCTGCCGATCATGATGAGGGCGGGGTGAGCTATCGACCTGTGGTTGACCCTGTGCCGGGGCGTACTATCTCGCTGCTCTATCGCCACTACTCGGTGCGTCGCCCCTGCTTCAATGAGTTGGCCGCCTCGATCGCCACGCTGATGAGCAAGCAGTTGGCCCAATAAAAAAACCGGCAGCCAAGGCTGCCGGTTTTGCTTCTGCCGCGATAACGACTTAGAAGATATCGTCGGTAGAGACAGGCCCTTCTACATCGGGGTTGTCACCGCCGTAGACCTGATTGCCATCCGAGCTCGGTGCTGCGTAGCGGGTCGGTTCGGTCCCTTCCTTGAAGTATTCGTCGGTGCCGCCACTGGTCGCCAGCAGGCCGGTTTCGCTATCAATCTTCACCGTCATGATCCCCTCGGGAACCGGCATCTTGTGCTCCGGCAGCTTTTTGAGGGCGACTTTCATGAAGTCGATCCAGATAGGCTGCGCGGCGCCACCGCCAAATTCGGCACGGCCAAGACCACGCTGGTGGTTGTCAAAACCGATCCAGGAAGTAGCAACGATGTCCGGGGTGTAGCCGGAGAACCAGGCATCCCGCGATTCGTTGGTGGTACCGGTTTTACCGGAGATGTCGTGACGTTTCAGGTCGCGGGCTGCACGCCAGCCGGTACCACGCCAGCCGTTGCCACCCCAGATGGCTGTGCTCAGGGTGTCGGTGATCAGGAACGCACTCTGGGCACTGATGGTATGCGGGGCGATGGTTGGCGCGAGAGGGGTCTGCGTGCCATCTTGTGCGGCTCCATCAACAGTTGGCTCCGGCAGTGTGCTCTGCTCGGGCGCAGCCTGCTGTTCACAGGTGGTGCAAGCAATTGCAGGATTGGCCTGATAGAGGGTGTTCTCCAGACTGTCGGTCACTTTGTCGATGAAGTATGGGGTCACCAGGAAGCCACCGTTGGCCAGAACCGAGTAACCACGCACTACCTCGAGGGGGGTGAATTCGGCAGCCCCCAGTGCCAGCGACTCATGGGGAGAGATGAAGTCACGGGGGAAGCCAAAGCGGGTCAGACCGTCGATATAGGTATCCAGACCGATGGCGCGCATCAGTCGAACCGACATCACGTTCTTGGACTTGGCCAGTCCCAGACGCAGCGGGGTGGGGCCATCATAAACGGCCGGGGAGTTCTTGGGCTGCCACATGGGCCCTTTTGACGGATCCCACTGGTTGATCGGCGCATCATTGATGAGCGACGCCAGGGTATAGCCATGCTCCAGCGCGGTCGCATAGAGGAAAGGCTTGATATTGGAACCGATCTGGCGACGCGCCTGATCGACCCGGTTGAATTTGGAGAGTTCGAAGCTGAAACCACCGACCAGTGCTTCCAGTGCGCCATTTTTCGGGTTCATGGCAACCAGCGCGGCGTTGACGTCCGGGATTTGGGCCAGCAGCAACTCTTCGCCCTCTTCCCGTACCCAGATCTGAGCGCCGACTTTCAGCACATCGCGCGCCGATTTCGGGGCATAGCTCTGACGGTCGTCGGTAATAAAGGAGCGGGCCCATTTAATGCCGTTCCAGCCGAGCTCTGCTTCCTTGCCATTTTTCAGTACCAGCGTGGCGCTGCGATCACCAAGCTTGGTCACGACCGCCGCCATCAGCGGGTCGTAAGTGGGCTGTTTGCCAAGGTGAGCGACGATCTGCTCGTAATCCCAGGCTGTCTCGCCAGCCTTCCACAACTGAGCCGTCGGGCCGCGATAGCCGTGGCGCATGTCATAGGCAAAAACGCCATCCAGCAGTGCCTGTCTTGCCGCCCGCTGACGTTCGGCAGAGACGGTAGTGTAGACGTGCAGGCCCATGGTGTAGGCATCTTCACCGAACTGCTCGACCATCTTCTGGCGCACCATTTCACCGAGATAAGGGGCGTGCAGGGTCACTTCGGCGCCGTGAAAACGGGCCTTGATCGGCATTTTGGACGCTTCGTCAAACTGGGCCTGGGTTATCTTGCCGGTTTCCAGCATCCGGCCCAGCACAACGTTGCGGCGCGCAAAGGCGCGTTCGGGGGAGCGGATGGGGTTGAGCATGGAGGGAGCTTTCGGCAGACCGGCAATGATGGCGATCTCGTCCAGTCCCAGATCCTTGACCTCTTTACCAAAGTAAACCTGTGCCGCAGCACCGATCCCGAAGGAGCGATAACCGAGGGGGATCTTGTTGAGGTACAGTTCGAGGATCTCATCTTTTGAGAGATTCTGCTCGATCCGCCAGGCCAGGAAGACCTCCTTGATCTTGCGGATGATGGTCTTCTCATTGCTCAGGAAGAAGTTGCGGGCAACCTGCTGGGTGATGGTACTGGCACCCTGACGGGCATGGCCGGAGACAGCCCAGACGGATGCAGCTCGAATGATACCAATCGGGTCAATGCCCGGGTGCTCATAGAAACGTGCATCTTCGGTCGCCAGTACGGCATCGATCATGGGTTGCGGAATTTCGTCCAGACGCAGCGGAATGCGACGAATTTCGCCATATTGGGCGATCAACTCCCCATCCCGGCTGTAAACCCGCATCGGGGTTGCCAGCTTGACGTCACGCAGTGCGGTGACATCGGGCAGTTGGGGTTTGATATAGAAGTAGATACCGATGAGGCTGGCAACACCCAGCACAGCACCCAGCATCATGACAATAAACAGGCGAACGAGCCATTTCAGCATGGAAGAACTACCAATCGTCTTAAAATTAGCCAACGGGCGCAGAGTATAGCCCTTTTGCCATCGGGAATTCGAGGTTTTCCTGTGGCGAGCCACCCACCTCAAAAGGATGCGAGAGGTTAGCACTACGGGGAGCAATAACCAAGGAGGGCCACTTGCCATGAAGAAAGCGAGATGGGTCACTTTTCGGCATAAACTTTATGACATTGATAGTTAGAGCATTTAGGATGAGTGAAGCACTCCTCTGATCGGGTGTCCTACACTCTGTTCAGGAATAAAACCAAATAACGCATGGATGTGTATATGTTTGGGCTTTTTAACAAGGGATCCCTCCTCCCTCTGGTGGGCATTGATTTTGGCAGCCAGACCATCAAGGCCGTTACCCTCAGTGGCCGACCCGGCAAGCTTCATCTCGAATCTGTCGCCGATATTGCCACCCCGAAAGGGACGCTGGTTGACTATCAATTGCAGGATATCGAGCGCGTCAGCCAATCTCTCAAGACTCTCAAGCGTCTTATTCCAACTCACAGCGACTATGCCGCCACTGCGGTGACCGGCTCCAACGTGATAACCAAAGTGATCCAGATTGATGCCCGCCTCAGCGACAAGGAGCTGGAGAGTCAGGTGCAGCTGGAGGCCGAGCAGATCATTCCCTTCCCCCTCGATGAAGTGAGTCTCGATTTTGAGGTACTGAGCACCAACAACAGTGAAGATCGTCAGGATGTGCTGCTGAGCGCAGCCCGCACCGAGAGTGTCAACGGCCGGGTCAGCGCCCTTGCCGAAGCCGGTATTGCCGTCAAGGTGGTGGATGTGGGCGCCCATGCGCTGGGCCGTGCCGTGGTGGCTTGTCTGCCCGAATTGCAGGAGAGTGAACGGCCGATCGGGGTGATAGACATCGGTGCCAGTGCCATGACCTTTGCGGCCCTGGTCAAGGGAGAGGTGATCTACTCCCGCTTGCAAAACTTCGGTGGCGATCAGTACAGCCAGGCGCTCTCCTCCTTTTATGGCATGACGCTGGATGAGGCTGAGCAGGCTAAAACCAAAGGTACCTTGCCTGTGGACCATGAGCTGGATGTGCTGATGCCCCACATCAACTCGCTGCTGCAGCAAGTGCGGCGCAATATCCAGCTGTTTTGCAGTTCATCCGGTTATCGCGACATCGCAAAACTGGTGCTGACGGGGGGAGGCAGTCTGCTGCCCGGTTTGTTGGTACAGGTAAAGGAAGAGGTCAATTGCGAGGTGTTGCACCCGGATCTGTTCGCCCTGTTTGGCAAACCAAAAGGTGAGGCCGAGCTGGTACATGGTGCTAAATATATGACGGCATTCGGGTTGGCTCTGAGGAGTTTCACACCATGTCAAATATAAACCTTCTGCCCTAGCGTGAAGCCCGGGCCCAGCGCCAAAAGAAACAGTTCGGGGCTTTGCTTGGGATTTTTGTGCTGGCCACGGTCGCGCTGGGTTTTTTTGCCAACTGGCTGGTTGATCGCCAGATCGTCGCCCAGCAGCAGCGCAACCAGCGGCTGGTTCAGGAGATGACTATTCTGGATGCCCAACTTGGGGAGATCCGTCTGCTCAAAGAGCGTCGCAAGGAACTGATCGATCGGATGCAGCTCATCGAGCAGTTGCAGATGCGACGCAATGTGCCCGTCCGCCTCTTCAATCAGCTGCCTTCACTGGTGCCCAACGGGGTTTACCTGAACACCCTCTCGATGCAGAACAATATTATTGATGTAAATGGCAAGACCGAGGCCTATGGGCGGGTAGCCAGCATGATGCGACGGATTGATGGTTCCGGTTGGTTGGGTCAGGCAAAGATAAGCACTATTTTTGCGGCTGATGTTGCGCCAGTGTCATTGAGCCAGTTTTCCATGACGTTCCTGATCGCCAACAATGCTGCGGCTGCAGGGAATGTGGCCAAGGAGCAACAATGAACCTTCAGCAACTCAACGAGTTGGATATCAATGACATAGCAAGCTGGCCAAAATGGGCAAAAGGGGTCTTCATCTTTTTCTGCTGCGTGTTGACCGGCGGCGCCATCTACTACTACGTGATTGCCAACTCACTGACCAGTTTGACTCAGGAAGCGGGGAAAGAGACCGAACTGAAAGCCCAGTTTGAAAGCAAGGCGATGCTGGCTGCCAACCTGGGGGCATACAAGGCGCAAATGGTTCAGCTTGAGCAACTGGTTGATACCCAGCTCAAGCAGTTGCCCAATACCCATGAGGTCGCCGGTCTGCTGGACGATATCAGCTTTATTGCTACCGACAATGGCTTGAAATTGAACCGGATCAACTGGGAACCCGAGGTCAAGCACGAGTTTTCGACAGAGCTACCGATGCGTATCGAAGTCGTGGGCACTTACCATGAAATTGGCAAGTTTACCGCTGACATGGCTGCCTTGCCCCGTATCGTCATCCTTGACTCCTTCACTCTGGGCCAGAGCAAGGATGAAGGGGAGCTGATTTCGATGTCGATGCTGGCCAAGACCTACAAGTACAACGGTAAAACAGTGGAGCCGAAACAATGAGACGCATCTGCTGGTTGTTGCCTGCCCTCTTGCTGGCGGCGTGTGGTGGTCAGGAGGACATGGATAGCTATGTCGCCCAGACCAAAGCAAGGCCGCCCATACCTATCGAGCCCTTGCCCGAGCTGAAGCCTTTTGCCCCCATGCACTACCAGCAACGCGAGTTGCGCAGCCCCTTCATGGTTCCTCAGCCTGAGGCGACGGTCGGAAGTACAAGCACTGCCAAGGCCCAGCCGGATTGTGCTCAGACCCTGATGGATCGTGAGAAAGAGGTGCTGGAAAATTATTCGCTGGCCAGTCTGTCGATGCATGGTTCTTTGGGTAAGGCAGGTCAGTTGTGGGCCTTGAT
This sequence comes from Aeromonas sp. 25-AL00135, assembly GCF_054052385.1. Classification (NCBI taxonomy): domain Bacteria; kingdom Pseudomonadati; phylum Pseudomonadota; class Gammaproteobacteria; order Aeromonadales; family Aeromonadaceae; genus Aeromonas; species Aeromonas sp. 25-AL00135. The sequence goes on from NZ_JBSTYQ010000001.1 coordinate 124,453, forward strand.
CAGCACCCCGGATGGCAAATCGATGCGGGTCGGACTCAACCAGTATATGGGGCTTGATCAGGGTCGAGTCATCAAGATCACTGACACTGCCGTGGATTTGCTGGAAACCATTCCGGATGGGAAGGGGTGCTGGGTAACAAGAGAAACCCAGTTGGCGATGGCCAATGTGCAAGAAAAACAATAATCAGGGACGAACAGCAATGAGAACAACAATAGAGAGTGTATCCAAAGTAGCTTTGCTGTTTTGCGCCAGCGCCCTCAGTCAGGCGTGGGCAGTGGCAACCCTGCAGGAGATCAAGGTCAATCCGCTGCTTGCCGATCAATTGCTGGTGGAGCTCAGTTTCAGTGAGCCGGTCACAGGCTTTACCGATCGTCTCTCTTACCAACCCAATCAGCTGTTGTTGCATGTTCCCGGTGCGGTAGGGGCGCTGAAAGTGAACCCGCTGCCGATCCAGCGCCTGGGGGTAGATAATATCAAGGTTGAGGGTAAGGGCGCAGGTCTGGATATCAAGATCGCACTCGATCAGCTGGCCCCCTATCAGGTTCAGCAACAGGGGAACAAATTACTGGTGTCATTGGGCGAGGGGGCCTCTTCCGGGCTCATCAATGGTGAGAGCGCCCTGATTGCACCCGCAACCTCGGCTACTCCTGTGCCAGCGCCCTCTGCGATGGTGGCCACACCCTCTCCTTCGGCACTGCTCAATCCTCAGGTCGTCGCCCGGTCGATGCCTGTTGCGCCCGTGACTACGCCGGTAGCAACACAGCCTGCCAGCAAGCCGGTGCTCAACAACTATCAAAGCAGTGGGGGGGGCGCCTATTTCAACTCGGTTACCGGTGTGGATTTTCGTCGTGGCAAGGATGGTCAGGGGGAGTTTCTGGTCACGCTGGATAACAGCTCGGCCGCCGTCGATGTGAGCAGCCGAGGCCAGACCGTACTGGCCAAGTTTCATGGCACTCGGGTACCGGATGGCTTGCTTAATCTGATCAACGTGCAGGATTTTGCAACGCCGGTCTCTCAGGTTGAAGTCTCCCGGCAGGGCAGTGATACCCTGTTTGAACTGTCGATCAATGGTCAGTTTGATTACCGTTACGATCAGGCGGACAAGCTCTTCATTATCGAGGTAAAAAAGCGGACGACGGCCACGGCATCCAAGCAGTATCAGGGCAAGCCGATCTCATTGAACTTCCAGGATATTCCAGTCCGTACCGTGTTGCAGCTGATCGCCGATTTCAACAACCTTAACCTGGTAACCACAGATTCGGTAGCAGGCAATATTACCTTGCGTCTGGATGGGGTGCCGTGGGAGCAGGCGCTCGACATTATTTTGAAGGTGCGGGGTCTGGATAAGCGGTTGGATAACAACATCTTGCTGGTAGCGCCTGCAGAAGAGATCGCAACACGCGAGAAGCAGCAACTTGAGAGCCGCAATCAGGTCGCTGATTTGGCGCAGCTCTATACCGAATATCTGCAGATAAACTATGCCAAGGCCTCGGAAGTGGCGGCCCTGCTCTCTTCCGAAAGTACCAAGTTGCTGTCACCCCGTGGTGCGGTGAGCGTGGACGAGCGAACCAACGTGCTGGTGGTCAAGGATACCGCCGATGTCATCAGCAGCATCAAACGGATGCTCGATATTCTCGATATTCCGGTCAAGCAGGTGGTTATCGAGGCGCGGATGGTGACCATTGATGACGGCTTTGATGAAGCGCTCGGGGTGCGGTGGGGAGTGACCAAAAACGATGGTCATGGCAACAGTACGTCCGGTTCCATAGCGGGGAATGATGGCTCTGGTAACAACAATGGTGGCTCGACAATTACCAGACCGACAGCAGACGATCGGTTGAACGTCAACCTGCCGGTGACCAATGCGGCCGGTACTTTGGCCTTCCAGGTTGCCCGTTTGGCTGATGGCACCTTGCTGGATCTCGAGTTGTCGGCGCTGGAAAAAGAGAGCAAGGCCGAGATTATCGCCAGTCCGCGGGTGACCACGGCGAACCAGAAACCGGCATTGATCGAGCAGGGTACCGAGATCCCCTATGTGGAGTCCTCTTCCAGTGGTGCTACCTCGGTTACCTTCAAGAAGGCGGTATTGAGCCTGAAGGTGACCCCGCAGATCACCCCTGACAATCGGGTGATTCTCGACCTGACCGTGACCCAGGATACCAAGGGTGAAACGGTACCGACCGGTACCGGTGATGCGGTTTCCATCAACGCCCAGTCCATCACCACTCAGGTGTTGGTGAACAATGGCGAGACCTTGGTGTTGGGCGGCATTTATCAGCAGACCATCAAGAGCGATGTGACCAAGGTGCCGCTGCTGGGTGATATTCCCGGATTGGGGGCCTTGTTCCGCAAGACCACCAGCGAGAACAAAAAGCGGGAGTTGCTGATTTTCGTGACGCCCAAGATAGTCACCGACGCCTTCTGAATGCTTTACATGTGAGGGTAAAACACATATAACCTTACGCCCCAATGAGGCTGGGGCGTAAGGGCTGCGGTTGCCAGTCCCGATATCTATTGAGATAATCCCCCTCCTGATCCATCGCAAGATAAGGTTCATAGGTACCCCGATCCAGTATTCATCGGGGTCGTACAGTTTGTAATTACTAACGAAAAGACATGGCTGAGAAACGCAATATTTTCCTGATAGGTCCCATGGGTGCGGGCAAGAGCACCATAGGTAGACATCTGGCAGAACAACTGCATATGGAGTTTTTCGACTCAGATCATGAGATTGAGCGCCGCAGTGGTGCTGATATCGGCTGGGTGTTCGATGTTGAAGGCGAAGAAGGTTTCCGGATTCGCGAAGAGAAGGTGATCGGCGAATTGTCAGAGCAGCAGGGTATCGTGTTGGCGACGGGTGGCGGTGCCATCAAGAGTCGCGAAACCCGCAACAAGTTGTCTGCTCGTGGCATCGTGGTCTACCTCGAAACCACTATCGAAAAGCAGCTGGCGCGCACACAGCGAGACAAACGCCGCCCTCTGCTACAGACCGAAGAACCGGCACGCGAAGTGCTGGAACGTCTGGCACAAGAGCGCAATGCCCTGTATGAAGAGGTTGCCGACTTTGTTGTGCACACCGATGACCAGAGCGCAAAAATCGTTGCCAATCAAATTGTAAAGCTGATCGGTATGTAATCTAGAGGACGTCCATGGAACGGTTGAAGGTCGAACTGGGTGAACGCAGCTATCCCATCGAGATAGCTGCCGGGTTGTTGCAGCGCCCCGAGGCGCTGGTATCGACCATCAAGGGCAAGCGGGTGATGATAGTGACCAACACGGTCGTTGCTCCGCTTTATCTTGAACGGGTAACCGCTCTGCTGTCGGGTTTTCAGGTTGAACACCTGATCCTGCCTGACGGTGAGGCATACAAGAACCTGGCGACCTTTGAGCAGATCATGTCTGCTCTGCTTGAAACCAACCATGGGCGCGATACAACACTGATCGCTCTGGGGGGCGGTGTGATCGGGGATGTGGTGGGCTTTGCGGCAGCAAGCTATCAACGTGGCATTCCTTTTATCCAGATCCCGACCACCCTGCTCTCCCAGGTTGACTCCTCTGTTGGCGGTAAAACCGCTGTCAACCACCCCCTCGGCAAGAACATGATTGGGGCTTTTTATCAGCCCAAACAAGTTGTTATCGATACCGAATGTCTGAGTACCTTGCCCGCCCGCGAATTTGCCGCAGGGATGGCCGAGGTGATCAAGTACGGCATCATTTGGGATGCTGATTTCTTCAGCTGGCTGGAGCAGAACATGGTGCGTCTGCAACAGCTGGAACCTGCCGCGCTGGCCTACGCCATCAAACGCTGCTGCGAGATCAAAGCCGATGTGGTCGGTCAGGATGAGACCGAGCACGGCGTCCGTGCGCTGCTCAATCTGGGTCACACCTTTGGTCATGCTATCGAGGCCGAGCAGGGGTATGGCAACTGGCTGCACGGTGAAGCAGTATCCGCCGGCACCATGCTGGCAGCCTGGACTGCGCAGGCCCGTGGCGATATGAGCGAAGAGGACGTTGCGCGAGTGCGCGCCCTGCTGCTGGCCGCCAATCTGCCCATTCATGCGCCTGCCGAGATGGATTTCGCCGCCTTTATTCGCCATATGCGCCGTGACAAGAAGGTGCTGGAAGGCAAGCTGCGTCTGGTGTTGCCGGTTGGTATCGGCCATGCGCAGGTGGTGGGGGATGTGTCCGATGCCGAGTTGCTGGCGGTGATCGAGTCTGGTCGTGACGAATAAACTGCTAAAACTTCCTTCCCAGCGGCAGCTGGTTGACCGGCTGCTGCATCTGATTGAATTCAATCACCCTTTCATTTTTCTCTCCGGTAAACCCGGTTGTGGTCGCGGTACCCTGTGCGAATCCCTGCTCGGCGTGTTGCCGGAAAAAGTGCGGGTGGTAAGCCTGATTGGTACACCTGCCATGAAGATGGTGGATGTGCGCCAGCTGTTGCTGCCACAGGTGGTGGCGCGCCCGCTGTTCAATCCACAGGATGCGCTGGCGGAGAGCTTCTTTCGCATGCTGGAGGGGAGCAAGCCAGCCACCCTGTTGCTGCTGATAGAGCGGGCCGACCAGTTGCCAGCCGAATTGCTGGGAGAGTTGTGGGCGATCATCCGTCATAACGATACCCTGGCGGCGCCCCATCAGCTGGCCATTATCGTCTCGGGCAGTGACGTCTGGTGTCGTACCCAACGGCCGCAGCTCAAAGGGCGTGCCATGCCAGCCCTTGAGCTGGAAGTGCCGCCACTGAGCCCGCCCGAGCAGCGCATCTTCTTGTATGAGAAAGCCAAAGAGCTCAAGATCCCGGCGACCCTCTTGCCCAAGCCGCAAGTGGAGGAGATCCTGAAAACGGCGAACGGACATCCGTCCACCATCATGCAGTTACTGGAGGATATCATGACCGACAGAAGGCCCAAGAAGCGTCAGGCGGAGTTGCCTGTCAAGAAGATTGCCACCGCTATCGCGCTGGTCGCTGGCGGCCTGCTGGCGCTGAGCTACCTGCTGCCTGCGCTGTTTGACAATGAAAGCAAACCGGCGCTGCAGGATCCTGCGCAGAACACTGCATTGCCGATCCCGGTAGCGGGAGGCGATCCCCTTACCGCAGGCGCTTCGAATACCGATACCGCTGCACAAGGCGCGCAAAATAGCGATGCAGCCAGCAATCCAAACGGGGTTGTGAAAGATTGGCAGCCGGAGGCGAAAGTGCTGCCCAAATCGGTGGAGAGCGAAACCGTGACCACCGAATCAACCAATTACGAAGGGCGTCGGGTGGTGATCTCCGACGAGGTCGTGCAAAAGCTGATGACCGAACCCAAGGTGAGCGGCGCTCTGCCTACTGACGTGGTGGACGAGCTGACCGGCAAGAAACCGAGTGGCACAGCCCCCAGTGGTGCAGTCGCAACCACAGCACCAGCCAGCACTAGCAAGGTACAGAACCCGGTGACAACCACAACGCCTGCTGCCACCACCAAAACCGCCAGCAACGAGCCGGTTGCCGCGCCAGCACCCAAAGTGGCCCTGACACCGGTCGCCACCTTGAACAAGAAGCCGCGCAACCACTACAGCGTTCAGCTGATGGGGGCGAGCAACACCAAGGCGGTGGATCAATTTGTTGCCGAGCATGGTTTGGCGGGTAAGGTATGGGTCTATCAGACCAAATTCCGTGGCAGCCCCTGGTATGTGGTGCTGCAAGGGGATTATGCCGGTCTGACCCAGGCCAAGAGTGCCATTCGCAAGCTTCCGCCAGCCTTGCTGAAAGGCCAGCCCTGGCCCAAGTCGTTTGCACAGGTACAAAAAGAGCTGAAGCAATAGCCTTGATACCGGATAAGGGGGTAGAATCGTCCCCCTTTTTGGGTCTTGCCTTCTTACACACCGGATTTCCATGAAAAAAACACGCGCTTTTTTAAAATGGGCCGGGGGAAAATACTCCCTGGTTGAAGAGATTGCCGAGCGCCTGCCGGCCGGGCGTGTGTTGCTGGAGCCCTTCGTCGGGGCCGGGTCAGTGTTTCTCAACACCGACTACGACGCGTATGTGCTCAACGACATCAATCCGGATCTGATCTGCCTGTACAACCATCTCAAGCTGACGCCGGACAGTTTCATTGCCGAGGCGCGCAAGCTGTTTGTGGCAGAGCACAACCACAAGGCGGCCTATTACCGGCTGCGTACCCAGTTCAATCAGACCGAGACCACCTTCGAGCGGGCACTCTTGTTCCTGTTTCTCAACCGTCACGGTTTCAACGGACTGTGCCGCTACAACAAGAAGGGCGGCTTCAACGTGCCGTTCGGGTCTTACAAGAAGCCCTATTTCCCGGAAAAAGAGCTGTGGGCCTTTGCCGAAAAGGCGCAGAAGGCGACCTTTATCTGCGAGAGCTACGCCGACGCCATCAAGCGTGCCGAAGAGGATTGGGTTATCTACTGTGATCCACCCTATGCGCCGCTCTCCACTACGGCGAGCTTCACCACCTATGCCTCCGGCGGGTTTACCCTGGATGATCAGGCGATCCTGGCGCGACTGGCCCGTCACACAGCCGCTCACAAAGGGGTGCCGGTGCTGATCAGCAACCACGATATCGAGCTGACTCGTGAGCTTTATCGCGGTGCCCGCCTCGACGAGATCCTGGTCAAACGCACCATCAGTCGCAACGGCGGCACCCGTAACAAGGTGGCCGAGTTGCTGGCGCTCTATCCGCCCGGAATCGAACCGGAGCAGGGCTACTATCCCAGCGACAGTGAACTGCTGCCGCTGACGTAACAGACCATGCGGCGCCCAGGGGCGCCGTTTTTTATGGGCGAGTCCGCGCCCGTGCTGATGTCCCAAAACCCGGGTGGCTGGGGGAGGGGAGACGATTGCCCCATTTAACCCGCATTCGAGTCGTTTTCGCCCGCCTTTTACGTTAAAATTGCGCCGCTTTTTCTCCCTGGCTGCCAATGGATGATGCTGATGAAAGACTTTCTGATTGCCCCCTCGATCCTCTCTGCCGATTTTGCCCGTCTGGGTGACGATGTAGCCAAGGTACTGGCTGCTGGTGCCGACGTGGTTCACTTCGACGTGATGGACAACCACTATGTCCCCAACCTGACCATTGGCCCCATGGTCTGTCAGGCGCTGCGTGACTACGGTATCGAGGCCCCCATCGACGTGCACCTGATGGTCAAGCCGGTGGATCGCATCATTCCTGATTTTGCCAAGGCCGGTGCTTCCCTCATCACCTTCCATCCGGAAGCGTCCGATCACGTTGATCGCTCTTTGGGCCTCATCAAGGAGATGGGCTGCCAGGCGGGTCTGGTGCTGAATCCTGCTACCTCGCTCTCCTGCCTCGAGTATGTGATGGACAAGCTGGATGTGATCCTGCTGATGTCGGTCAACCCGGGCTTCGGTGGTCAGAGCTTCATCTCCGGCACCCTCGACAAGCTGCGTCAGGTGCGTCGTCTGATCGACGAGAGCGGCCGCGATATCCGTCTCGAGATCGATGGCGGGGTGAAGGTCGACAACATTCGCGAGATCGCCGAAGCGGGAGCCGACATGTTTGTCGCCGGCTCTGCCATTTTCAGTCAGCCTGACTACAAGGCGGTGATCGACAAGATGCGTGCGGAGCTGGCTCATGTCACACGCTGAGCGCGAATTTGATTTGGTGCTGTTCGATCTGGACGGCACTCTCATTGACAGCGCCGCCCAGCTGGCGCTGGCGGTCAATCTGACGCTGACCGATCTGGGTCTGGAGCAAGCTGATGAAGCGGTGATCCGTACCTGGGTCGGCAACGGGGCTGACAAGCTGATCCAGCGGGCGCTCGCCTATCGCGAGGCCGATCCCGAGCTGTTTGCCAAGGCCAGACCGATCTTTTTCCAGCACTACAACGCCTGCCTGCTGCAAGGGCTGGCTATGTATGACGGGGTTGCCCAGAGTCTGCGTCGCCTGCAAACCCTGGGTTACAAGCAGGCGATCGTCACCAACAAGCCGAGTGATTTCGTGGCACCCATCCTCGATGCCCTTGGCATCAGCGATTGTTTCGAACTTTGGCTTGGCGGCAACTGCGTGCCAGTCAAGAAGCCGAGCCCGGAGCCATTGCTGCACGCCTGCCAGGAGTTGGGGGTGAGCCCGGCTCGCACCCTGATGGTGGGCGACTCAGAAAATGACGTGCTGGCGGCCAAGGCGGCTGGCATGAAGGTGGTGGGTCTTACATACGGCTACAACTATGGCCGTCCCATCGCCGACTCCCATCCAGACTGGGTATTCGAGCAGTTTGCCCAGCTCGATGCACTTTTGGTCTAATAGCGCAGCTGGGCTGGCTGAATAACAAGGATTAACACTCTCATGACTAAACCAATCGTATTGAGCGGAGCGCAACCCTCCGGTCAACTGACCATCGGCAACTACATGGGGGCCCTGCGTCAGTGGGTCAACATGCAGGATGAGTTCGACTGCCTCTACTGCATCGTCGATCTGCACGCCATCACCACTCGCCAGGACCCGGCTGCCCTGCGCAAGGCTTGTCTGGACGCAGCCGCCCTCTATCTGGCGGTCGGTATCGATCCCAAGAAGAGCACCGTCTTCATCCAGTCTCACGTGCCGCAGCACGCCGAGCTGGGCTGGATCCTCAACTGCTATACCCAGATGGGTGAGCTGTCGCGCATGACCCAGTTCAAGGACAAGTCCGCCCGTTTCGAGAACAACGTCAACGTCGGCCTGTTCGGTTATCCGGTGCTGATGGCCGCTGATATTCTGCTCTATCAGGCCAATCAGGTACCTGTCGGCAACGACCAGAAGCAGCATCTGGAGCTGACCCGCGACATCTGCACCCGTTTCAACAACCTCTATGGTGAGGTGTTCACCATGCCGGAGCCCTTCATTCCGACTGAAGGGGCACGGGTGATGAGCCTGCAGGATCCGACCAAGAAGATGTCCAAGTCGGATGACAACGAGGCCAACTTCATCGGCCTGCTGGAAGATCCCAAGCAGATCGTCAAGAAGATCAAGCGTGCGGTGACCGACTCCGACGAGCCGGCGGTGGTGCGTTTCGATCCGGAAAACAAACCGGGTGTCTCCAACCTGCTGACTCTGATGTCCGGTGTGACCGGCCGCTCCATCCCCGAGCTGGAGCAGCACTTCGAAGGCAAGATGTACGGTCACCTCAAGACCGAGACCGCCGAAGCCGTGGTTGCGCTGCTGGAACCAATCCAGGCCCGTTTCCACGAGTTGCGTCAGGATGAGGCCCATCTGATCGCGATTCTGGCAGAAGGCGCACAAAAGGCGCGCGAAAGAGCTGAAAAAACCCTGACCAGCGTATATGATGTAGTCGGCTTCGTTCCTCGAGCCTGACATACTGGGAAGGTGTAGTAGAAGAGAGCTGGGTATTTGCCTGGCTTTCTTTATTTTCTGCCCGGCTATTTTGTTTAATTTCTTTATTTCAACCTGGGTAATATCCCCAAGAGAAAGCATGCCTGTTCAACCAACTATTTCTGCTGAAGAGCTGAGTGACAAAGGTCACTGGCTACGTAAATTTCGCAAGGCGAAAAACCTCAATACCCTGCAGTTGATGGTCTCCAATGCCATCGACAAGCACCATAAAACCCCTGCCGTTGCTGCCGCCATCTATCTGGCCGAGTGTCAGCGTGAACGGGAAATGGAACAGGGTCGTTATCTCGATCGTTAATTCTCCGCTGTTGGTTATCTCATGCTGTTGTTGATCGATAACTACGACTCTTTTACCTGGAACCTGGTGCAATATTTCGGCGCCCTGGGACAAGAGGTTGTGGTCAAGCGCAATGATGAACTGACGCTTGATGCCATAGCGCAGCTCTCTCCCCGTTTTCTGGTGATCTCTCCCGGTCCCTGTACGCCCAATGAGGCGGGGATCTCTCTCGACGCCATCAGCCACTTCGCTGGCAAGCTGCCCATTCTCGGCGTCTGTCTCGGTCATCAGTCGCTGGCGCAGGCCTTCGGCGCCCGCGTAGTGCGTGCCCGTCAGGTAATGCACGGCAAAACCTCGCTCATCCGCCATCGTAATGAGGGGGTGTTCAAGGGGCTCAACAACCCGCTGAGGGTGACTCGTTACCATTCACTGGTGGTGGAGCGCGACACGCTGCCCGACTGCTTCGACATCACCGCCTGGAGCGAGCATGCCGATGGCTCGTTTGACGAGATCATGGGGCTGCGCCACAAGACGCTCCCCATCGAGGGTGTTCAGTTCCATCCGGAGAGTATTTTGAGCGAGCAGGGCCATCAGTTGCTGGCCAACTTTCTGGCGCGTTCATAAAAAGTTGTGATCGCCTTCTCAAGTTCGAGAGAAGGCAAAAAAAATTTCCCTGACACTTTATTCACCCCCTCTCCTGCCCAAATTATCTCTTGCCAAGCCCCCCTGAGTCGTTATGCAATGCGGTTGCCTAAAATCTCAAGAGCAATCGAACATTGTTCCTTATAGGCCGTCTTGTTACAGACTTTTTACTTTATTTCTGTGATAATCCCGTCACGTTTACACGGATTTAACTTTTGGGCGGTGGATTATTCTGTCGCCGAATCGAAGGAGAGCTATATGTCAGAGTTGTTGGCAGTGACACGTGAAGTGTTTGATGAAGTGATGGTTCCCAACTATGCGCCCGCCAAGATCATCCCGGTGCGTGGTGAAGGGTCACGTGTCTGGGATCAGGAAGGGCGCGAGTATGTCGACTTCGCCGGTGGCATCGCCGTCAACGGTTTGGGTCACTGTCATCCCAAGCTGGTCGAGGCCCTGAAAACCCAGGGCGAGAAGCTGTGGCACCTCTCCAACGTCATGACCAACGAGCCGGCCCTGCGTCTGGCCAAGAAGCTGGTTGCCGCCACCTTCGCCGACAAGGTCTACTTCTGCAACTCAGGCGCCGAAGCAAACGAGGCTGCCCTCAAGCTGGCACGCCGCTATGCCATCGAGAAGTTTGGCGAGCAGAAGACCCAGATCATCGCCTTCAATCAGGGCTTCCACGGTCGTACCTTCTTTACCGTGAGCGTCGGTGGCCAGGCAGCCTACTCCGATGGCTTCGGTCCCAAGCCCGGAGACATTACCCATGTTCCCTACAACGATCTGGCGGCGCTGGCCGAGGTGATCTCCGACAACACCTGCGCCGTGGTGATGGAGCCGCTGCAAGGGGAGGGGGGCATCATTCGTCCTACCGACGAGTTTGCCAAAGGGGTGCGCGAGCTGTGCGACAAACACAATGCCCTGCTGGTGTATGACGAAGTGCAGTCAGGGGTCGGCCGGACAGGTGATCTCTATGCCTATATGGGTCTGGGCGTCACGCCGGACATCCTCACCAGCGCCAAGGCGCTGGGTGGCGGTTTCCCCATCGGCGCCATGCTGACAACCAACGAAATCGCCTCTTACTTGAAAGTGGGCACTCACGGCTCTACCTACGGCGGCAACCCGCTGGCCTGTGCGGTCGCCGAGGCGGTGATCGATGTGATCAATACCCCAGAGGTGCTGGCTGGCATCAAGCTGCGCGAGCAGCTGTTCCGCGATGGTCTTGAAGCCATCAATGCCAAATACCACTGCTTTAGCGAGATCCGCGGCAAGGGTCTGCTGCTGGGCGCGGCCCTGAGCGATGCCTACAAGGGGCGTTCCCGTGACTTCCTGCTGGCCTCCATCGATCAGGGGCTGATGGCTCTGGTGGCCGGTACCAACGTGGTTCGTTTTGCCCCTTCACTGGTGATCCCGGAAGCGGACATCAAGGAAGGGTTGGCCCGCTTCGAGAAGGCGGTTGCCCAGGTGGTTAACGCCTGATTCCAAATTGAGGTGGGGAGCTCTCCCGGCAGGAGCCGGGACCCCACCTGTCGTCAATGAAAGGGAGTTGTCATTTATGTTGGTTATCCGTCCCATCGAGCAAAAAGATTTTGCCGGGCTCAAGACCTGCGCCATCGAGTCCGGCACCGGCATGACCTCGTTGCCCGTCAACGATGAGCTGCTGCAGCGCAAGATTGACGCCTCTACCCAGACTTTTTCCGACAAGCCCGCCGGCAAGGGGGACTGCCTCTACTTCTTCGTGGCCGAGGATCTGGAGACCGGTGAGATGGTCGGCACCTGTGCCATCGATGCTGCGGTTGGCCTCTCCCAGCCGTTTTACAACTACCACATCGGCAAGGTGGTGCACTCTTCTCCCAAGCTCGGCATCTACAACGTCGTTGAAACCCTGACCCTCTCCAACGACTACACCGGCAACTCCGAGCTCTGCACCCTGTTTTTGCGCGAATGTGCCCGCGAGGGGCTCAACGGCCGCTTGCTCTCCAAGCACCGCTTTCTGTTTATGGCCGAGCACCCCGAGCTGTTTGACGAGACCGTCTTCGCCGAGATGCGCGGCGTCTCCGATGCCAACGGCCACAGTCCCTTCTACGAGTGGCTGCAAACCCATTTCTTCTCGATGGATTTTCCCACCGTCGACTATCTGACCGGCATCGGCAAGAAGCGCTTTATCGCCGAGTTGATGCCAAAGTATCCCATCTACGTCAATTTGCTGAGCAAAGAGGCGCGCGCCGTTATCGGCCAGACCCACGAGAAGACCCGTCCCGCCATCAAGATGCTGCAGGACGAAGGCTTTGTGAACCGTGGCTACGTCGATATTTTCGATGCGGGCCCCACCGTCGAGTGCGACGTGAAGAATATCCGCAGCGTGCGCCGCAGCAAGAAGCTGCGGGTGCTGGTGGGCGAGCCCATCGGTGGCAAGACCCACCTTATCTGCAACAGCCGTTTCGAGCATTACCGCGCCTGCTACGGCAATATCCGGGTCGATCTCGACAAGCACGAAGCCATCATTCCGCCCAAGATGGCGGCGGCACTCAAGGTGCAGGATGGCGACATGGTGCGGGTGGTTGACCTCGACTGAGGCAAACAGGACAAGCAAACCGATTATCAGACAGGCAGCCGAGGCTGCCTGCCAGCGACAGGGAGTGAATGGATGAGCCAGTTAGTGCAATTTTTCTATTGTCAGTGGCATCAACCGCCAGCTGAATTCTCGGGTATATGCATTAAAAGAGTGGCCAAGTCAGGGAGTAAAATATAATGAGCCAGTTTGTACAACTGATCGACGGTCAGTGGCTTGCCGGTGAAGGCAAGCCGTTCGAGTCAACCGATCCGGCCAAGAACGAGGTGATCTGGCAGGGCGCTGCCGCCAGTGCGGCGCAAGTGGATGCCGCCGTCAAGGCCGCCCGTGCCGCCTTCTACCACTGGGCGGACATGAGCCTTGAGGATCGTCTGGCCATAGTGCGCCGTTATGCCGACCTGCTCGGCGAGCAGAAAGAGGCGCTGGCTCTGACTATCGCCCGCGAAACCGGCAAACCGCTGTGGGAGACCCGCACCGAAGTGGCCGCCATGCAGGGCAAGATTGCCATCTCCATCCGGGCGCACGAAGAGCGCACCGGCACCGTTGAAAATGCCATGCCGGGCGCCAAGGCGTTTGTCCGTCACAAGCCTCACGGTGTGGTGGCGGTGTTCGGCCCCTACAACTTCCCGGGTCATCTGCCCAACGGTCATATCGTACCGGCGCTGATTGCGGGTAACGCCGTGGTGTTCAAACCCTCCGAGCTGACCCCCATGGTGGCCGAAGCCATGGTCAAGGTGTGGCAGCAGGCCGGATTGCCCAAGGGGGTGCTCAATCTGGTGCAAGGGGAGATCGAGACTGGCAAGGCGCTGGCTGGCAACCCCGATATCGACGGCCTCTTCTTCACCGGCTCCTCCCGCACCGGTCATTTCCTCCATCAGCAGTTTGCCGGTCAGCCGGGCAAAATTCTGGCCCTCGAGATGGGCGGCAACAACCCGCTGATCGTGAAAGATGTGAGCGACATCGACGGTGCGGTGCATGCCATCATCCAGTCGGCGTTCATCACTTCCGGTCAGCGCTGCACCTGCTCCCGCCGTCTGTTTGTCGAGCGCGGCGAGCGGGGCGATGCCCTGGTCAAGCGACTGGTCGAGGTGGTCAGCCAGATCAAGGTCGGCCTCTATGACGCCGCCGAGCAGCCGTTCATGGGCTCGATGATAAGCGAGAAGGCTGCACTGGGCATGGTCGAGGCGCAAGCCAACCTGCAGCGCCTCGGTGGCGAGAGCCTGCTTACCCTCAAGCACCTGGAAGCGGGTACCGGCTTTGTCTCCCCGGGCATTATCGACGTGACCTCAGTCAGCGCGCTGCCGGATGAAGAGTACTTCGGCCCGCTGCTGCAACTCATTCGTTACGATGATTTCGATGCCGCCATCGATCAGGGCAACGCCACCCGCTACGGTCTCTCGGCCGGTCTGCTGGGGGACAAGGAGGCGGACTGGCACCACTTCTTCAAGCGGATCCGCGCCGGTATCGTCAACTGGAACAAACCCATCACCGGCGCCTCCAGTGCCGCACCGTTTGGTGGTATCGGTGCTTCCGGTAACCACAGGGCGAGCGCCTACTACGCTGCTGACTACTGTGCGTATCCGGTTGCCTCTGTCGAAGACAGCAAAGCCGCTATGCCGGATCAGCTGTCTCCTGGCTTGACGTTTTAAGAGCAAACGGGGATGTCAATGCAGCAGAGATGGCTCAACGCTACCGATTACTGTGTCATATCCCCGGTTGCCTCTGTTGAAGACAGCAAAGCCGCCATGCCGGAGCAACTGTCGCCCGGCCTGCGCTTCTAATAACGACACGGGGCATCCAGCGGTGCCCCCATCTGTACCCGCAATCAAAGGAAAGAGAGATGCAAAAGGATATCGACACCCTGTTCAGCCATCTGTGGGACAACTACATCAAGGTGACCCCGAGCGCCCTCAAGGTGCACACCCTGCTGGGTGGCGGCGAGCCCATCGTCAACGATCACGTGGCGTTTCGTACCTACAACCTGCCCAAGCTGGGGCTGGAGAAGCTGGCCGCCCACTTCTTGGCGCTCGGTTACGAGCAGAAGGGCGAGTATGTCTTCAAGGCCAAGAAGCTCTACGCCAAGCACTTCGAGCATCAGGATCCGGATGCTCCCAAGGTGTTTATCAGCGAGCTGAAGGTGGAAGAGCTCTCTCCGGCTGCCCAGGCCATCATCCACAAGCTGGCGGATCAGGTGCCCGATCATCTGACAGATACCCCGGCATTTCTCTACACCGGCGCCCCCTGGCAGGTCTCCTATGCCGATTATCAGACCCTGCTGGCTGAGAGCGAGTACGCGGCCTGGATGGCAGCCTGGGGCTATCGTGCCAACCACTTCACGGTCAATATCAACAAGTTGAAGGATTTCGACACCATCCATCAGGTCAATGCGGCGCTGAAGGCGGCTGGTTTCGTGCTCAACAGTGTGGGTGGCGAGGTGAAAGGGGACCCGCAGGTGATGCTGGAGCAATCCTCCACCATGGCGGACAAAGCCGAGGTGCCGTTCAGCGATGGGGTACGTACCATCCCGAGCTGCTTCTACGAGTTTGCCCTGCGCTACCCGCAGCCAGATGGTGTGCTCTATCCGGGCTTCGTCGAGGCCTCGGCGGACAAGATCTTCGAATCGACGAATGCCATGTAACGGGAGCCACCCTGTTTCAGTCGCAACGCCTCCTCTGTGGAGGCGTTTTGTTTGGCGCCGAGTGACGGTATCGGGTGTTGTCTGACGCCGCGTGAAGAGGGGGTTTGGATGGCGCCCAATAGGTGGAAATTTGTTGATAAAAATGTGAACTAGATCACTTGAGACGACACAGATTGACGCTGGCGGCGGAGCAAAAAGGAGTAGAATGGCGCTTTATTTTTTTCGGGGCCAATCGATGCCTAACTATCACTTTTTCAAGCAAGGTCAGGCGCTTACCTATCTAGATGCCAATGCACCCAGCTATAGCGATGAGCGTCGTCAACTGGTCGAACAGGGATTTGCCGCCATCGCCGCCCCCACCTTTGCAGATACCCCTGCCGAAGCCCTTGAGCTGCTTCGCACTCATCAGGCACTACAGGATGAGGCCAACGCCAACGCCCTTTGTCTGACGGTTGCCACCATTCCGGCTGCGATCGCAACTCTGTCCGGGCACTGACGCTGCCGCCATGCTCACCTGAATAAAAAATGGTGCCACTGTGATGGCACCATTTTATCGGTTTGCCTGCTTGCCCCTGAGCCGTTTAGCGCGGGTGCAGGTCACCTTCGATGACCAGCACGGTATCCATCCCTGCCGCCTTGCCTGCCTCAAGCCCGATGCGGGTATCTTCAAACACCAGACAGTTGGCGGGATTGGCGCCGAGCAGCTCGGCCACCCGCAAAAAGGTGTCGGGATGCGGTTTGTGGTTGGTGACATCATCGGCGCTCACCACCACAGAGATATAGGCATCGAGTCCGGTGCTTTTGAGGATGGCCTCCGCCTGATTGCGCGGTGAGCCGGTGCCAATCCCCATCTTGACCTTGCCGTGATAGTGCCTGACCAGCTCCCACATCTTGGGAAAGACGCTGACCTTGTCGATATGTTCCATATAGAGGGCAATCTTGCGACGGGTAAAGGCCTCGACATCCACCGTCAGCCCCTGCTGCTCGGCCAGCATGACGATGATCTTGCGGGTGGGAATGCCGCCGTACTGATAGAGCTGTTCCCGCTCGAAGGGGATGCCGAATTCGGCGCAGGTGAGCTCCCAGGCATCCAGATGGAGGGGCATGGAATCTACCAAAGTGCCATCCATATCGAAAATCAGGGCATCGTAGTGATCAAACCCGTACTGCTCACGCTCGCTCATGGGGGCTCCTCGAATCAAATAGGGCAGGCTAGCAGAAACGGTCGGCGTTTTGTGGGATCGGCCTCATGGTTGGGCAGATTGTGGCCGCCGTTTTTTCTATCTCTTGCTGATTTGTGAGACAATAATCCGTTCATTGCCGGATACTTTGGCATATCAGATCTGCGAGTCCGCTTATGACCTCGAAAATGTCCCCCAAAACCATCTTCTCCAGTGTGGCGCTTGTGATCGCGCTCGGTTCACTGGAAAAGAGCATAGTCACTACCCCGCTGCCCATGATTGGCGCCGAGCTGCACGCCGGTGCCGCCCTCACCTGGGTGGTCACCGCCTACCTGCTGGCTGCCACCGCCGTGTTGCCCCTCTATGGCAAGCTGAGCGATCTCTTTGGCCGGGTGCGGATGCTCAATATCGGTATCGGCCTGTTTCTGGCGGGCTCGGTGGCCTGTGCTCTCTCTCAGGATCTGCCGACCCTGCTGGCAGCACGGGTGCTGCAAGGGCTGGGGGGCGGAGGTCTGATTGCCCTCGCGTTTACCGTGATTGCCGATACCATTCCGCCACGGGAGGTGGGCAAGTATCAGGGCTACATTTCGGCGGTCTATGCGGTCTCCAGCATCGCTGGCCCCTTGCTCGGCGGTTATTTCACCGAGCAGCTCAGCTGGCGCTGGATCTTCTGGATCAATCTGCCGCTCGGGGCGCTGGCGGTCTTTCTCATCAACCGCAACCTCAAGCAGCTCAACGTGCGTCGCCATAGTCGCTTCGACTGGAAGGGGGCGGGTCTGCTGATTACTGTCACTACGCTCACCCTGTTGCTGCTCTCGCCGGAGGCGGCGTTGCCCGCAGTCTGGCTTTCGGCGGCGCTGGGCGTTGCGCTGCTGCTGCTCATTCTGATTGAGCGGCGTGCCCACGACCCCATATTGCCCGCCCATCTGGCCCGGCTGCCCGGCTATCTGGTGAGCGTGCTGCTGGTGATGCTCTCCCAGTTGCTGATGTTTGCCGTGCTGGTCTATCTGCCGTTGCAGATGCAGTGGCAGAAGGGGTTGAGCGCCAGCGAGAGCGGGATGAGCATGGTGATCTTCATGATCTGCATCACCGCCGGCGCCTTTGTCGGTGGCAAGCTGATTGGCCGTACCGGTCACTACAAGAGCTTTGTTGCGGTGGGCTTTGGCCTCGCGGCGGTGGCTCTGTGGCAGATCCACTTCGATGCCTGGGTCAGGCTGGCGCTCGGGTTTGCCGGTATTGGTCTCGGTCTGGTGCTGCCCGCCCTCTCGGTGGTGGTACAAAATGCCCTGCCGCGGCAGGATCGCGGCATCGGCATGTCGCTGTTCAACTTCGGGCGGGAGCTTGGCGGTGCCGTCGGCGTGGCTATCTGCTCCATGCTGTTCCACTTGCGCCTGCCAGCCGGCAGCGATGGCGATCTGAGCCGGCTCGCGCCCGATCTGCTGGCCCCGGGCTTCAGCGCAACCTATATCGGCATGGCACTGATCGCCACGCTGGCGCTACTCATCACACTGCTCGCTCTTAAACGCCACGAGCTGGCATCCATCAGCGCCTGATCCGGCCTGCGCCGACATAGGCTCACCATAGCTAGCATCAGGGCTCCCCGCGGGGAGCCCTGATCATTATTTGGCGGATAGAGTGGCTGCTGCCATCAAGCCATACGTGGCTTACTCCTGCGCCGGACTCTCCTTGCCTGCCAGCTGGCTCAGCCAGGCGAAGCGGCGATTGGCCTCCTGCTCCGCCTCTTCATAGATCTGGCTGGCCACCTCAGGCAGCTGGCGCTCCAGCCGCTGGAAGCGGGGCTCGTGGCGCAAGGTCTCGGCCAGCGAGGCATTGGGTGCCCGCGAGTCGAGTGCCAGCGGCAACTTGCCCTCGTCAGCGCGGCGCGGATCGAAGCGGTAGAGAGGCCAGAAGCCGGTGGCAGTCAGCTGTTTCATCTGCTCATGGCTCTCGGCCATGTCGTAGCCATGCTCCTCGCAGGGGCTGTAGGCGATGATGAGCGACGGCCCCGGGTAGGCTTCCGCCTCCTGAATCGCCTTCACTGTCTGGTTCATCTGGGCACCGAGGGAGATCTGCGCCACATAGACGTGACCATACATCATCACGCTGGCGCCGAGATCCTTGCGCCCCTTGCGCTTGCCCTGCTCGCCAAACTTGGTAATGGCACCGAGTGGCGTCGCCTTCGACTGTTGGCCGCCGGTGTTGGAGTAGCACTGGGTGTCGAGCACCAGCACATTGATGTTCTCCCCCAGACTC
Source organism: Aeromonas sp. 25-AL00135 (assembly GCF_054052385.1). Taxonomy (NCBI): domain Bacteria; kingdom Pseudomonadati; phylum Pseudomonadota; class Gammaproteobacteria; order Aeromonadales; family Aeromonadaceae; genus Aeromonas; species Aeromonas sp. 25-AL00135. The sequence continues at coordinate 143,361 of NZ_JBSTYQ010000001.1, forward strand.
AGCACATGGTCGAGCCCGCCAAAGCCGATGTCATAGGCCCAGCCATCGCCACCGATGAGCCAGACTGATTTCTCCACCAGATAGTCCGCATCGCGAGCCAGCTCTTGGGCTGCCGGGATCTGGCTCTCCTGCAGCAGTGCTCGCAACTGCTGGATATGGGCCCGCTGCTCGGAAACCGGCAGGGTGGCATCGCCGAGCGCCTCGCGCAGCGCTGCCGGTATGGTGTCGCCCAGGCTCGCCAGCAGGCGGCTAACCCGCTCCCTGTGCTGATCGACGGTGAGACGGAAGCCCAGTCCGAACTCGGCGTTGTCTTCAAACAGCGAGTTGGCCCAGGCCGGCCCGCGCCCGTCGGCGTTGGTGGTGTAGGGGGTGGTAGGCAGGTTGCCGCCATAAATGGACGAGCAGCCGGTGGCGTTGGCTATCAGCAGCCGATCGCCATAGAGCTGGGTCAACAGCTTGATGTAGGGAGTCTCACCACAGCCGGAGCAGGCGCCCGAGTATTCAAACAGCGGCGAGATGAGCTGGGAGGTGCGGATGTCGATGCGCTCCAGCTGCTCGGCGCTGCGCTCTGGCAGGTCGAGGAAAAAGTCGTAGTTGGCCTTCTGCGCGTCGAGGTGATCGAGGCGTGAAGCCATATTGATCGCCTTGCGATCCGGGTTGCTGCGATCCTTGGCCGGGCACACCTCGACGCAGAGGTTGCAGCCGGTGCAATCCTCCGGTGCCACCTGCAACACGTACTGTTGGCCGCGCATGTCACGGGATTTCACATCCAGCGCATCGAGAGTGGTGGGAGCAGCGGCCAGCGCATCCGCTTCCACCACCTTGGCGCGAATGGCCGAGTGGGGACAGGCGGCGACGCAGTAGTTGCACTGGGTGCAGAGCTCCGCCTCCCAGATGGGGATCTCCTTGGCGATATTGCGCTTTTCCCAGCGGGTGGTGCCGACCGGCCAAGTGCCATCCGGCGGGAAGGCGGAGACCGGCAGGTTGTCACCCAGCCCCGCCAGCATGGCGGCGGTGACGGTCTGGACAAAGTCGGGGGCCTTGGCCGAAACCACCGGCGGGCGGGGGCGGCTGGCGGGATCCAGCTCACCCAGTGGCACCCGGGTCAGGGCAGCGCAGGTTGCCTCCAGTGCCTGCCAGTTGCGCTCGACCAGTGTCTGCCCCTTGCTGCCATAGCTGGTGGCGATGGCCAGCTTCAGCAGGCTGGTCGCCTCTGCGGGGGGAATGATGGCGCTGAGCTGGAAGAAGGCCATCTGCATCACGGTATTGATGCGGTTGCCGAGCTGGCAGTCGCGGGCAATTTTGGCGGCGTTGATGATGTAGAAGCGCGCCTCTTTCTCGCGCAGGGCATGCTGCACCTCGCTGGGGAGGCGCTGCCAGATATCCGCTTCGCTGTAGGGGGTGTTGAGCAGGAAGATGCCGCCCGCTTTCAAGCGCTCCGCCATCCGGTACTTGTCGACAAACTGCCACTGATGGCAGCCGATAAAGTCCGCCTCTTCCACCAGATAGGCCGATTGCAGCGGCCGCTCGCCCACCCGCAGGTGAGAGACGGTGAGGCCGCCCGCCTTCTTGGAGTCGTAGACGAAATAGCCCTGCGGATAGAGGTCGGTGTGGTTGCCGAGGATCTTGATGCTGTTCTTGGCCGCCGAGACGGTGCCATCGCTGCCAAGGCCGTAGAAGAGCGCCTCCAGCTTGTGTTGCTGGCTGTGAATGGGGCTTGAGGCGTCCTGCGCGGGTAACGGTAGCGAGAGACCTGTGATGTCATCGAAGATGCCGACGGTAAAGCGCGGGCGCGGGTTCTCCTGTGCCAGCTCGGCAAACACCGCCAGTGCGCAGGCGGGGCCGAACTCTTTGGAGGAGAGGCCGTAGCGGCCGCCGATCACCCGCGGCAGGCTTGCCCGCTCGCTCCGGCTGACCGCTTCGGCAAGCGCCGTCATCACGTCGAGATAGAGGGGCTCGGCCTGTGCGCCCGGCTCCTTGGTACGATCCAGCACGGCGATGGCGCGGGCACTCTCGGGAATCGCGGCCAACAGGTGCTCGGCCGAGAAGGGACGGAACAGCCGTACCTTCACCAGACCGACCTTCTCCCCTTGGGCCAGCAGGCGCTCGATCACCTCTTCACAGGTGCCAATCGCCGAGCCCATCAGCACCACAATCCGCTCCGCCTGCGGGTGGCCGACATATTCAAACGGTCGGTAGTGGCGGCCGGTCTGCTCGCCAAAAGCCTGCATCGCCTCGCTCACATGGCCATAGGCGGCGTCATACCAGGGGTTGCTCGCCTCCCGGCACTGGAAGTAGGTGTCCGGGTTGGCGGCGGTGCCGCGAATGACCGGTTTGTCGGGGGTGAGCGCCCGGTCACGATGGGCACGGATGGCATCTGCGGGCAGCAGGGCACGCAGGGTGTCGTCAGCGAGCGGCGCTATCTTGGCGATCTCGTGAGAGGTACGAAAGCCGTCGAAGAAGTGGATAAAGGGGAGGCGGCTGTTGAGGCTCGCTATCTGGGAGATCAGGGCAAAGTCCTGCGCCTCCTGCACATTGCTGGCACAGAGCATGGCACAGCCGGTCTGGCGCACAGCCATCACGTCCGAGTGATCGCCAAAAATCGATAGCGCATGGGTCGCCACGGTGCGCGCCGCCACATGCAGCACAAAGGGAATGAGCTGACCCGCGAGCTTGTAGAGGTTGGGGATCATCAGCAGCAACCCCTGCGACGAGGTAAACGAGGTCGCCAGGGCGCCGGTCTGCAGGGCGCCGTGGACTGCTGCGATGGCGCCCCCTTCCGACTGCATCTCGACAACCCGGGGCACATCCCCCCAGAGGTTCTTGCCCCGTTCGCTCGACCAGGCCGACGACTGCTCAGCCATGGCCGAGCTGGGGGTGATGGGGTAGATGGTGATGACTTCGCTGGTGCGGTACGCCACCGAGGCGACTGCGTTATTCCCGTCTGTGGTGATCATCTGTTTTCCACTTTGCTATGCCAGTTTGAAGGCCGATAGTTGCATCGGCAATGGATAGGTCGCTGGCATAGTAAGAGGGGCAATGAGAGCGTATCAAACGGGATAAATAATCAATTAATAAGTCAGTAACAGTGGTTAATTTAATCCCGCTGCGTGGGTGCATGATTTTCTGCTGACAGCCAACGGGAGGTGGCTGACGGGCCATTGGTATGGCCCGTCAGCACGGGGTTAACCCTGCTCCACTTGCAGCCAGATGGCGCACTGATAAGGGGCGAAGAGTGGCAGTGGTTCGCTCGGGTAATTGGCCAGCAGCAACCGCATCTCGTCTGTCACCTTGTCGAAGTGGGGCATCGGCAAGGGGTTCGCGGTGAGATTGGCGAGCAGCAGCAGGGTGTGCCGCTCTCCGCTGGCCGGATCCTGCCAGTGGCGGCGATAGCTGATGCGCTCGGGATCATCCCCATCCAGCAGTTCGAATTTGCCGTGACGAACGACAGGGTGAGCCTTGCGCAGGGCGATAAGCTGGCGATAGCAGTGAAACGGCGAGTCTGGACGGGCCAGCTGCTCGTCAGCATTTATCTCGACGTGGTTGGCATTGAGGGCAATCCAGGGTGTGGCCGTGCTGAAACCGGCGTGGGGGCCGCCGTCCCACTGCATCGGGGTGCGGGCGTTGTCGCGGCCGATGGCATCGAGCCGCCGACTCAGCTCGGCAGGAGCCAGCCCTGAGTGGCTGGCGCAGTAGTTGATGGCCTCCACATCGCGCAGCTCGCCCGGCTGCCAGTGGCGGTTGGTCATGGCGAGCTCCTCCCCCTGATAGATGAAGGGAGTGCCCTGCATCAGGTGCAACACCATGGCCCATAGCCTGGCGCTGGTTTCCCGCCACTCTGGTCTGTCGTCGCCAAAGCGGGAGACGGCGCGAGGCAGGTCGTGGCTGCCGAGAAACAGGCTGTTCCAGCCCTGCCCATGTAGCCCTTGCTGGTGGCGGGTCATGGCTCGCTTGAAGGCGAGGGGATCAAAGCGGGATGACCACTTGTCACTGCCCAGCCCCAGATGCTCGAAGTTGAACACCATGCTGAACTCGCTGCCATCGTGGTTCGAATAGTTCTGCATATGGGCGAGATCGGCCCCCCAGGTCTCCCCCACCGTAATGATCCCTTTGCCGCCGAAGCTCACGGCATTGAGCTCGCGGATATAGTCGTGCAGGCGCGGGCCATTGCTCATGGCCAGTCGGTCCCACTCCTTGCTCACCATGTCGATAACATCGAAGCGAAATCCCTTGATCCCTTTGCCCAGCCAGAAGTTGATCACCGCCGCCATCTCGGCGCGTACCGCCGGGTTATCCCAGTCCAGATCGGCCTGACTGGGATCGAAGTTGTGCAGGTAGTAGCGATCAAGCGCTGGCACATACTGCCAGCCGCTACCGCCAAAAATCGAGGTGATGGGGTGAGCATCGACAAAGGCTTGATCCCGGAATACGTAATAACCCTGATAACGGGGATCCCCGGCCAGTGCCTTCATAAACCACTCGTGCTCGGTGGAGGTGTGGTTGGCGACGATATCCATCATGATGCCGATGCCGTGGGCGGCCGCTTCGGCTATCAGCAGCTCCATCTCGGTCAGGGTGCCGAAGGCGGGGTCGATGGCACGGTAGTCCGCCACATCGTAGCCGTTGTCCCGTTTGGGGGAGCGATAGATGGGGGTGAGCCAGAGCATATCGACCCCGAGGGTGGCCAGATAGTCGAGGCGCTGACGGATGCCGTTGATATCGCCCATGCCGTCGCCATCGCTGTCCTGAAAACTCATGGGGTAGATCTGGTAGATGACGCAGCTATCGAGGTCGATATCGGGCGTGTGAAGGGAGTGCGTATTCATCAGCTTGGCCGGTTAGGGGAGAAGATTTTCTATCTTACGCAGATGAACGGGTACTCGACAGGGCAGGGGAAACCTTGAAAAGGGTTCCATAGTTGGCTGATTGCCAAAAGTGCGGGAAGGGTCACAAAGGTGCCATCCCGGGCCACGGCTGTGGTCGGGATGGCACGGCACTTAGCGTTGATGCTATGCAGGAATACAGGTTATTGAGCAGCCTTGGCCTGCTCGCTGCGCTGCTCCTGCTGGCGTTCTGCCTTCTCTTGTTGGCGCTCCGCTTGTGCTTCCAGCTCCTTGCCGAGGAAGTAGTTCAGGAAGGTGCGGATCACCGCAATGATGGCGAGGCGGATCAGCTCCTCCTTGCTCGGCGCGATCGTGGTGGCCAGGATGTCGGCGGCCAGCTGGAACTCCAGCGCCAGAATAAGCCAGCTGCCAAAACAGAGGCGAATGCGCGGAAAGCCGGGTTGGTGATCCCGCACTCTTGCCGCCAGCCAGAGGGTCTTGCCAAGGCCAATGACCACACAGGCGATGGAGATGGTCTCCAGCAGCAGCTGGAACAGCTCGACCCCGTGCATCATCCCCTCTTTCAGGCTCGCTATCTCAAACACTCGGGTCACCTCCCTGATTCAAAAGAGGACACTATTAACACATCGCTCGGCAAAGGCCAAATCCGGCTCAGGCAATCAGTTTGAATTCAATAACATAGAGCGGCGGCAGATCGGGGTAGATGTCGCGGATCACCTGTTTGAGCTCGGGGAGGGTCATGCTCTCCTGACGGGCGTGCTCGTCATTCAGTTCATCGAAGGCGACCGCCTTGACCGAGAGCACCTCTATGGTGCCAAAGGGCTGGTGCTCCGGGTTGGTGAACAGCGCCAGACGTTGGCCGGGCTGCCAGTTGGCCTCGCTCTCGTCGCGGATGGTGATGGTCTTGCGGCCCGCCTGAATGTCGGCGACGAAGCGGCTGAAGAAGGTGAATTCGGGATAGGGATGGGCTGACATGGTGACTCCTGACTGGGTGAATTGAAATGAGGTTAATGGAAATCAAAGATCGAGATAGGCGCGCAGCTTGGCCAGATCGGCGATGACGGGGCCGTCGCTGCTGTCGGCGACTATGCCCTGCTCGACCAGCTCCTTGAGGGCGCGGCGGTAGACCCGCTCTGTGGTGCCGAAGCGTGCTGCCTCGTGGGCCCGCTTGCGCGATCCCAGCATCGGAGTGCGCTGGCGCTCACGCCATAGCTCATAGGCGATGTTGTAGGCGATGGGGTGGAGCAGTCGGCTGGTGGTGATCTCCAGGGTATCGAGATAGTCGCTGGCAAGCGCGGCGGCAAAGAACAGGGTCAGCTCGGGTTCGGCCAGCAGCCGCTGGGCCAGCTTGTGGGCGCAGATGACCCGGGCATCCAGCTCGGTCTCGGCCACCACGTTCCACTGCACCGGGGTGGCGCTGAAGAACTCCATCTCACCGAAGATCTGGCTGTGGCACTCAATTTCGCCAAGCTGGAAGCGGCGGCCAGAGTGTACCGTACTGTTGAGGGAGACCCGGCCATGTTCGACCAGATAGAGCTGCTCGCTCTGCTCCCCCTGCCGCATGATCAATTCACCCGGCAGGTAGCGGCGCAGAAACAGGGTGCAGGCGTCGAGCGCCGCGGCAAAGCGGGGTTCCAGTTTGGCGAGTTCGGCGTGAAAACGGCCGAGGGGGTAGGGCTGTTGCTGCATGACTTGCCTGTCGCACCGGATGACGAGGGCCATGAGGCTAGCAAGAGTGCGGGCCGGATACCAGCCCGCACGGTAGCGGATGTGCCGCAGTTAACGGTTTGCGCTTTATTGCACCAACGCGTGGAGGGCAGCGGCGATGGCGTGCTGCTCACCGGCCATCATCGCCTGTTCGGCGCTGGCGTAGTCCGCCACCCCTTGTTGCACATCCTGCTCGAACAGCACCACGTTGCAGAGCACGGCGGCGACCCGCACCTTGCGCAGGCGACCCACGGTCAGCAGGGAGGCGGTCTCCATGTCAGCGCCGAGCACGCCACGGGCATGCCAGTAGCGGCACACCTCCTGCTCGTCATCTCGATAGAAGCTGTCGTGGGAGCGTACCAGCCCGTGCCAATGAGGCTGGCTGCCGGTCGCTAAATGGTTGAGCAAGGCGGCCTGCAGCCAGATATCGGCGCAGGCGGGGTACTCGGCGGGCAGATAGGCCTGTGAGGCGCCCTCATTGCGAATCGCCCCTTCCACCACGATAAGGTCGCCCAGCCCGATGTCGTGTTGCAGGGCACCGGCGGAGCCGACCCGAATGAGCGAGTGGGCACCGGCTTGCACCAGCTCCTCCAGCGCGATGATGGCCGAGGCGCCGCCGATGCCGGTGCTGCAAACCGTGATGGGCAGCCCCTGATAGCGGCCGTTGATGAGGCGAAACTCCCGGTTTTGCCCCAGCACTTCACACTGTTCGAGCTGGCTGGCGATGCGGTCGACCCGGGCCGGGTCGCCGCACAACACCACCCGCTCGGCAATCTGGTCGGGGCGGCATTGAAGATGGGGTAATAGCGGCATAGCTTACAGACCTTGTGGCTGGCGCTTGGCGGCAATCACCCAGAGGCGAGTGCCGTTGGCGGCGATAAACAGCAGGATCAGGTACTCCAGCGACATGGCGTAGACGCCCTGCGCGGCATAGACACCGATGCTGATGATGTTGATGACGACCCAGAGGATCCAGTTCTCCACGTATTTGCGGGTCATCAGGATCTGGGCGACGACCGAGAGCACCGTCATGCTGGCATCCCAGAACGGGAAGGCATCGGGGGAGGGCTCGGGGATGGCAAGGTTGGCACCAAACAGGTTGAGCAGGGAGACCGAGGTGCGCGCCAGGGTGGCGAAGACCGGGTCGATATAGCGGGTCAGCAGGGCGATGGCCAGCACGCTCATGGCGGCGGTCATTATCAGCTTGGATTTGCTGAGCCAGCGGATCTGCAGGGTATCCCCCTGATCGTTGGCCGGGCGGGTCCAGGCGTACCAGCCGTAGACGTTGGCGCAGAAGAAGAACAGCTGCAGCATCAACAGTCCGTAGAGCTGGATCTGGAAGAAGATGATGGCAAACAGGGTGACGTTGATCAGACCAAACAGGTAGTTGATGGTTTTCTCCTGACTGGCGAACCAGATACAGGCCAGACCAAACAGGGTGCCGATGGCTTCAATCCATGACATGGCATAGCCGCCACCCAGCGGTATGGTCACTAGGGTGTTATTGATGCTGAACAGCTCGAATATGCTCATTTTCTGATCCTTGGACATGAGGGTTAGTATGCGAGGGCGCCATTCTAAGGGGTGAGGGGGAGGAGGGGCAGGACTTTTGTCCGCCCCGTACTTGGCCCATATCAAAGAAATCGCCGCTGCTGCCCGGTTATTCCAGCAGTGATGGGTTATGGTGCCCCGATGGGCCGGACTTTATTGATATGTCACAAGATGATAGCGCCATGGCTGTGGTCTGATAGAGTCCACTCTCCGGGAGGAGAATCACGTGATAAAAGGAGGTTGCATTGAATTCCGAGCTTGTCTGGGTGCTCTGTCTGCTGGCTGGCGCCATCTATCTCTTCATGACCAACAAGGTGCGCATGGATGTGGTCGCCCTGTTGATCATTATCCTCTTTGTGCTGAGCGGCACCCTCACCCTGCCGGAGGCGCTGGCGGGCTTTAGCGATCCCAACGTTATCCTGATTGCCGCCCTGTTTGTGGTGGGTGAGGGGCTGGTGCGCACCGGCATCGCCTATCAGGTGGGGGATGCATTGGTGAAGGTGGCGGGTAGCAGCGAGACCAAGCTGCTGGTGTTGCTGATGGTAGCGGTGGCGAGTCTGGGTGCTGTGATGAGCAGCACCGGAGTGGTGGCCATCTTTATCCCGGTGGTGCTGAGCGTGGCGAACCGGATGGGGATCCCGGCCGGTCGCCTGATGATGCCCCTCGGTTTTGCCGGGCTGATCAGCGGCATGATGACGCTGGTGGCCACGCCCCCCAACATGGTGGTCAACAGTGAGCTGATGCGCCACGGCATTCACGGCTTCGGGTTCTTCGATTTCACCCCGATGGGCGTGCTGATCCTGGGGCTGGGCATCCTCTACATGCTGCTGGTGCGCGGCTCCATGGTGGGCGAAGGGGAAGAGGGCAAGGGCAAGCCGACCGGGCGCCGCACCCTGCGAGATCTCATTCGAGACTACCGATTGGCCGGTCGGGCCCGTCGTCTGGCGCTGCGGCCGGACTCCCCGCTGATTGGCCATACCCTGGATGAGCTGCAACTGCGTGCCCGTTATGGTGCCCACGTCATCGGGGTGGAGCGCTGGCGCAAGTTTCGCCGGGTGATGGTGCCGGTGTCCGGGATCAGTGAGTTCCAGGCCAAGGATGTGCTGCTGATCGACATGTCAGACCCCGAGGTGGATGTGCGGACGTTTTGCAGCGAAGCGCGGCTCGAACCCATGATCCTGCGCGGGGAGTACTTCTCCGATCAGGCGCGGGAGGTGGGGATGGCCGAGGTGTCGCTGATCCCTGAGTCCAAGCTGCTGGGTAAAAGCGTGCGTGAGGTGACCTTCCGCTCCAGCTATGGTCTGAGCGTGGTGGGGCTGCGCCGCGACGGTGAAGCGCTGGCAGGCAAGCTGGTGGACGAGCCGCTGCAGATGGGGGATACCCTGCTGGTGGTAGGAAACTGGAGCCACATCAGACAGTTGCAGACCCATAGCCGCGACTTTCTGCTGATGGGGTTGCCCGCTGAAGTGGACGAGATGGCCCCCGCCCGCAGCCAGGCCATTCATGCCATCTTCTGTCTTGGAGTAATGATACTGCTGATGGTGACCGATCCGGTGCCCAACGTGATTGCCGCGCTGATCGCCTGTCTGCTGATGGGCAAGTTTCGCTGCATCGATATGGAGAGTGCCTACAAGTCGATCCACTGGCCGACCCTGATCCTCATCGTCGGCATGCTCCCCTTCGCGCTGGCGCTGCAAAAAACCGGCGGGGTGGATCTGATCGTCGGTGGCCTGATCAATGCGGTAGGGGAGATGGGGCCGCGGGTCATGCTGGCCAGCCTGTTTGCCCTCTGCGCGGTGATCGGGCTCTTTATCTCCAACACGGCGACGGCGGTATTGATGGCGCCTATTGCGCTGGGCACGGCCCAGCAGATGGGGGTATCGCCCTATCCGTTTGCCATGACCATTGCCATCGCCGCCTCGGCCGCTTTTATGACGCCGGTCTCGTCACCGGTGAATACCCTGGTGCTGGGGCCGGGCAACTACAAGTTTGCCGATTTTATCCGTATCGGGGTGCCATTCACCCTGTTGGTGATGGCGGTCAGCGTGGTAGCGATCCCCTGGTTCTTCCCGTTCTGATAACCGGGATGATGAATGTGTGCACCAGCGGCCTGCGGGCCGCTTTTTTATGGCCGGGAGACAAGAGTGGCAAGGCGTGATCGGAATCAGTGAAGAGTGACGTGAACGGGAATTAACGTGGAGCTGGGTTAATAGAGGAGCGAGAGAAAAACTGGGGAGAGGCAAATTTCAGACACAAAAAAACCAGCGTGAGCTGGTCTGTTTGGTACTGCTATTAATGGTGCGGAAGGAGAGACTCGAACTCTCACGCCTAGGGCGCCAGAACCTAAATCTGGTGCGTCTACCAATTTCGCCACTTCCGCAATATTAATGGTGGCTATGACGGGATTCGAACCTGTGACCCCCGCATTATGAGTGCGATGCTCTAACCAACTGAGCTACATAGCCGTTTGTTATCGACCACTGATGTGGAAGAGAACAGAAAAATGGCTGGGGTACTAGGATTCGAACCTAGGGATGGCGAGATCAAAACCCGCTGCCTTACCGCTTGGCGATACCCCAACAGAAATAATGGTGGCTATGACGGGATTCGAACCTGTGACCCCCGCATTATGAGTGCGATGCTCTAACCAACTGAGCTACATAGCCGTTTGTTATCAACCACTGATGTGGAAGAGAACAGAGAAATGGCTGGGGTACTAGGATTCGAACCTAGGGATGGCGAGATCAAAACCCGCTGCCTTACCGCTTGGCGATACCCCAACAGCGTTCCTCAACAGTCGCGAGACTGGCAAAGAACTTTTAAAAATGGCTGGGGTACTAGGATTCGAACCTAGGGATGGCGAGATCAAAACCCGCTGCCTTACCGCTTGGCGATACCCCAACTAGAGATGGTGGCTATGACGGGATTCGAACCTGTGACCCCCGCATTATGAGTGCGATGCTCTAACCAACTGAGCTACATAGCCAACCTTGCTTCCGGTGAGTCGTTACCTCGTCACCGTGCGGGCCGAATTATGCGTATCTGGCTCTGGGGCGTCAACCCTTTTTTTGCCAGAAAAACGCAATTTGAGTGCGTTTGACCAGTTATTGGTCTCTGTTGCGCAAAAGCCCAACAATCTGGTTTTTTTTAAGACATTGCCATTATTGCCCGGGCAATGGCAGATAAAAAACAGGCCAGCAAATGCTGGCCTGTCATGGGATTAGACGTTGAACAGGAAATTCATGATATCGCCATCTTTGACGATGTAATCTTTCCCTTCAGCGCGCATCTTGCCCGCTTCCTTGGCGCCTTGCTCACCCTTATAGTTGATAAAGTCTTCAAAGGCGATGGTTTGGGCGCGAATAAAGCCTTTTTCAAAGTCAGTGTGGATCTTGCCAGCCGCTTGCGGGGCAGTGGCGCCGACCGGAATGGTCCATGCACGCACCTCTTTCACGCCAGCGGTGAAGTAGGTCTGCAGGTTGAGCAGCTGGTAGCCGGAGCGGATCACGCGGTTCAGGCCCGGCTCTTCGATACCAAGGTCAGCCATGAACTCGGCGCGATCTTCGTCGTCCAGTTCGGCAATGTCGGCTTCGATGGCACAGCAGACCACGACCACGACCGCGTTCTCGGCGGCGGCGATTTCACGCACCTTGTCCAGATAGGGGTTGTTCTCGAAGCCATCTTCCGCCACGTTGGCGATATACATGGTTGGTTTCAGGGTCAGGAAGTTGAGGTGGCTGACAGCGGCCAGCTCTTCTTTATCCAGCTTCATGCCGCGGATCATCTGGCCGTTTTCCAGTGCGACCTTGATCTTCTCCAGGGTTTCGACTTCCAGCTTGGCATCCTTGTCGCCGCCTTTGGCACGCTTGGACTGACGGTGAATGGCACGCTCGCAGGCGTCCAGATCCGACAGGGCGAGCTCGGTGTTGATCACTTCGATATCGTCAGCGGGAGAGACCTTGCCGGCAACGTGAATGATGTTTTCGTCGTCGAAGCAGCGCACTACGTGGCCGATCGCTTCGGTTTCACGGATGTTGGCCAGGAACTGGTTACCCAGACCTTCACCCTTGGAGGCACCGGCAACCAGACCGGCGATGTCGACGAATTCCATGGTGGTCGGCACAACGCGCTGCGGATTGATGATGGCAGCCAGCTGATCGAGGCGGGGATCCGGCATCGGCACCACACCAGTGTTCGGCTCGATGGTGCAGAACGGGAAGTTGGCGGCTTCGATACCGGCCTTGGTCAGCGCGTTGAACAGGGTGGATTTGCCTACATTGGGCAGGCCCACGATACCGCATTTAAAACCCATGGATTGTTACCTTACTTGATGGATGCTGTTGGGGGTCGCCCGCAGGCGGCCCATGTCATGCTTGTTCTGGTCGTTGCTCATGTACCGGCACAATGCCCGTACAGGGTCAAACCGACCTAACCCTTTTCAGCCTTGAAGCTGTGCAAGCGATTCATGGCCTTGGTCATATCTTGTTTGAACAGGATGTCGGTGGCGCGCAGGGACTCGTCCAGCGCGGCGTCGATCAGGTTCTGTTCACTGCTGGGGGCCTTGGTCAGGACGAAGCCTGCCACCTGCTCTTTGCTGCCGGGATGGCCGATCCCGAGACGCAGCCGGAAGAAGTTATTGTTGTTGCCCATCTTGGCGATGATGTCCTTGAGGCCGTTATGGCCACCATGACCACCACCCTGCTTGAACTTGGCGATGCCTGGCGGTAGATCCAGTTCGTCATGGGCCACCAGCATCGCTTCCGGCTCAATCTGATAAAAACGCGCCAGTGCGGCCACCGCCTTGCCAGAGAGGTTCATATAGGTGTTCGGGATGAGCAACCGCACATCCTGCCCCTCGACCAGGATGCGGGCAGTATGGCCGAAGAACTTGGGTTCTTCACGCAGGCTGACATTGTGCCAGCGGGCCAGTTGCTCCACATACCAGGCGCCCGCATTGTGGCGGGTCTTGGCATATTCCGGGCCGGGGTTGCCCAGTCCGACGATCAGTTTGATTTCGCTTGTCACGCTTGATGTCTTCACTCGCAGCTGCCGTGGGCACACTACCCAGGGCAATAGGACGCAATATTCTAGCCGCCGAGTGGCGATCACTCAACCAATGCGCATGTTATGGCGGGATTTGCAGCATTATTGCGGGCAATGGGTGGCTAACGGTGGGCAAACGGGCCTCTTGCAAGAGGCCCGTTTCAGTTTACCGATGGATTGTGCCCGGTTGACTACCGTCGTTATTTGGCACGCCGCAGGGTGACGGTCTCTTCATCCAGTGCGGTCAGGGTGGGACGGGCATCGCGCACATACTCCACGAAAGACGCTGCATCGGTGCCGCAATCCACGCCGCTGGCTTTGCAATCGAGGGGCTGGCCCGGGGCATAGACGGCGCTCAGCAGCTCGCCGTTTTGTACCACCTTCAGCACCGGGAAGGCGGTCAGCTTGCCATTGACGCTGGCGATATCGACCCGCTCGCTCTTCTGGCGCTGGGCATTGGCCAGTGCTTGCCAGCCATCGTTGCCGTTGGCGCTGTAGGCGTTCATCACCACCCGATAGTGCTGGCTATCCACCAGATCTTGCCACTCGCCGCTTGCGGTCTTGCGCTGCAATTGGGTCAGGGTGCCCGCCTTGCCTGCGTCGGTCTCCTGGAAGGTGTAACGCAGGTGGCCGCCATAGGGGAACTTGCCTGCATGGGCGCTGGCGGGCAGGGTGGCGGTGATGGTCTCGGTCAGCAGGGCGCGTACCTCGGCGCCAGTCAGGGTCAGCACCGAGAGCTGGTTCTTGAACGGCAGCAGGGTGAGGGCACTATCCCCCTCGCGCCATTCGCCAGCGGGCAGGTCGGCGCGCACGCCGCCCACTGCCACCAGAGCGAAGTCGACCGGGCCGCCGGTCAGGGCTTGCACTGCAGGGGTATTGGCCCAGTAGAACTCCCCTTCGGCAACCAGCGGCGCTACATCTGAGCCGTGGCTGTCGCTGCCGTTGTCACCGGGACGACGGGCATTTTGCAGCTGCTCGGGGATGGTGCCGATCACCGGGCCGTAGGCTTTCTCCAGCGCCGGTTTGTAGTGGCTGTCGATGATGCCGCGCAGGCGCGGATCTTCATCCACGGTCACCAAATTGGGCTGGTTGTCGACAAACTGGCTCGCCTCTTTGCTGCGGGCGTCGTCGAGGGGCTGCTTGCGCGCCGCATCGGCGAAGAAGTCGCGGCTGGCCAGCAGGCTGTTGTGGCCCTGGCAGTCGGTCACCTGACCCTGGCTGTCAAAGGTCACCTGTGCCAGACCGATGGCCTGGGCGTAGGAGCCTGCCTGCACCACGCAGGTTTTGCCGATGCCATCCGGATTGGTCACCAGCTTGGCGTAATCGCCGGTCTTGCCCCAGCCAATGTTGCGAAAATCGCCGAGCAGGCTGTGGGAGTGGCCACCGACTATGGCATCGAGGCCGTTTACCTTGGCGGCCAGCGCCAGATCCCGCTCGTTGCCGATGTGGGTGAGCGCCACGATCTGATGGATCCCCTTGGCTTGCAGCATGTCGACCGTGGCCTGAGCCGAGGCGACCTCCTTGCCAAAGCGCAGTTTGCCGACGTTGGGGGCGATATTGCCCATGTCTTCCAGCACCAGACCGATGACGGCGACCAGCTGTTTGCCTTGCGGCAGGTTGTCGAGATCGGTGACCGGGCTCTTCTGGTTGCCGTCAAAGGCGTAGACCACGAAGGGCTTGAGGTTGTCAGCCTTGCTGAGGGCTGGATCGGCCTTGGTGTCGAGGTTGGCGGCCAGAACCGGGAAGTTGACCCCCTCGATGAAGCGGGCCAGCTTCTGGTTATCCAGATCGAACTCGTGGTTGCCAAGGGCCATGGCATCGAGGCCGAACTGGCTCAGCAACTCGGCGTTGGCCATCCCCTCGTTGAGTTTGAAGTAGCCGCTGCCCTGCCAGGCATCGCCGCCGTGCAGCAGCAGCAAGGCGTGGTTCTGGGCCAGCGCATCGGCCTGATAGGCTTTCGCCATGGTCAGCAGGCGCGGATAACCGCCAAAGCGGGTATAGAGGGTGTCCGTCTCCCCCTGCTGGGCAAAGATCTGCCCTTTGATCTCGGCATTGACCGGATCAAACTGGGAGTGGGTGTCGTTCATGTGAGCCAGGGTCAGCACGAAGGGCGGGTTTTCTTTGACGGGCTGACAGGCGAACAGGGCGGAGGTGAGGGTCGCGAGCAGGAGGGGACGCAAGCAATTCATGGGTAAATCCTTAAGCCTGCCGGGGGCAGGGTCGTACCAGATAGCAGAAAGTTGGAAAGAGAAGGTCCAGAAAGACGAAAACCGCCTGATGGCGGTTTTCGTTATTGCTGAATCTATCAATGCTCAAACATGGCAGAGATGGACTCTTCGTTGCTGATGCGACGAATGGCTTCGGCCAGTACAGTTGACAGAGTCAGCTGCTTGACCTTGCCTACCGCTTTCATCTCCGCAGTGAGCGGGATGGAGTCGGTGATGATCAGTTCATCGATCACGGAGTTCTTGATGTTCTCGACGGCGGAACCGGAGAAGACCGGGTGGGTAGCGTAGGCGAATACACGCTTGGCACCGCGCTCTTTCAGGGCCTCTGCGGCTTTGCACAGGGTGCCGCCGGTGTCGATCATGTCATCAACGATGATGCAGTCGCGGCCTGCAACGTCACCGATCAGGTGCATGACCTGGGAGACGTTCGGGCGGGGACGGCGCTTGTCGATGATGGCGATGTCGGTGTCATCCAGCAGCTTGGCGATGGCGCGGGCACGCACGACGCCACCGATGTCCGGGGAGACAACGACAGGAGACTCGAGGTTCTTGGACTTCATGTCTTCCAGCAGCACCGGGCTACCGAACACGTTGTCTACCGGAACGTCGAAGAAACCTTGAATTTGCTCGGCATGCAGGTCAACGGTCAGCACGCGATCCACACCGACGCTGGAGAGGAAGTCAGCGACAACCTTGGCGGTGATGGGTACACGGGCGGAGCGGACACGGCGGTCCTGACGGGCATAACCAAAGTAGGGGATAACGGCAGTGATACGGCCAGCTGAAGCACGACGCAGAGCATCCACCATGACGATCAATTCCATCAAATTGTCGTTGGTCGGGGCACAGGTGGATTGAATGATGAAGATATCGCCACCACGTACATTCTCATTGATCTGTACGCTGATCTCGCCGTCGCTAAAGCGACCTACGGCAGCATTGCCGAGTTTGATAAACAGGCGATCTGCGATCTTCTGGGCTAGTTCCGGCGTTGCGTTACCAGCAAACAGCTTCATGTCAGGCACGGTTTGAAACCTCGGGGTTGCATCCAGTATGTGGGGGAGTCTGAAATCAGACCCTATCGTTTTGGGGCAAACGATTTATCAAGATAACGTACAAGGTGTCTGCTGCCCAATGAATGTGATGATACCGGTAACCCGAATCCGTGGCCGAGTGCAAAACCGGCCACGTTAATCATCATCAATACCGTTCGGTAAAATTGGCTGGGGTACTAGGATTCGAACCTAGGAATGGCGAGATCAAAACCCGCTGCCTTACCGCTTGGCGATACCCCAATCATTTGAACTGTTGCAATGTGGAGAAGAGAGGTGATATGTTCTCGCCCTTGGCGACAAACCCATCAAGTCCCTTCGGCACGCAGGCCAACACTTCCCGAGCAGTCACTTCGTCTTCAAATTGAGCAAAGACGCAGGCTCCTGTGCCCGTCATTCTTGACGGCGCGTATTCTAGCAACCAGCCGAGCGCATTGGCAACCTCGGGGTGGCGCTTTTTCACCAGTGATTCGCAATCGTTTTTCCACTCGCCTTCCAGCAGGTTGTCCAGCGCCATTTTTGGCGTGGCTCTCGGCAGGTCCGGATCCTGGAATACGGCCGCGGTCGCTACATGGCAATCGGGCTTGAGTACCAGATACCAGGCATCGGGCAGTTCGACCGGTTGCAGCCGCTCGCCCACCCCTTCGGCAAAGGCCGCCTTGCCACGGACAAACACCGGCACATCGGCCCCCAACTGGACGCCAAGTGCTGCCAGTTCATCTTCACTCAAACCCGCCTGCCAGAGGTGGTTAAGCGCCACCAGCGTGGTCGCTGCATCGGACGAACCGCCGCCAATGCCGCCGCCCATGGGTAGCACTTTCTCCAGCCGGATATGGGCACCTTGCGGGCTCGGCAGAGTTGCCTGGAGCAGCCGCGCCGCCCGAATAATTAGATTCTGCTCATCCGGCACACCGGGAATGGCCGGGCTCAGGGTGAGAGTGTCGCTATTCGGTATCACCTCGAACTCGAGCCAGTCGCTGTGGTTGAGGAAGATAAACAGGGTCTGCAGCTCGTGATAGCCATCGGGACGACGGCCATTGACGTGTAAAAACAGGTTGAGTTTGGCCGGTGCCGGCCAGCGTGTGGAAGCCATTAACGTGCAAGAGTCCATTGGTTGATCTGAAGCTTGAGGCGGCTGTTCTGGCCAGTCATGGTCAGCTGGTGCGGCAGGCGGTAGCCATCCTGATCCCGATAATCGCCATAGACGATCTGCCACCGGCCGTCGCGCACGCTGGCCAGACTGCTGTCGGGGTTGAGTTCAAACTCCGCCTGACCCGGCAGCCCCTTGATCCACTCTGGCAATCCAGCAACCGGAATATTCCAGCCGGTCAGTTGATAGATGAGTGCTTCGGCATCCTGGCTCTGGTGGCGATTGCCGTCGCTGTCGAGCAGGGTGATCTCCCCCTTGCTGCGGGAGAGCTCCAGAATGCTGGTGCCGATCAGGCTGGTGAGGTTGAGGCGATAATCCTCCCCATCCTGCTGCCAGTTGAGACGGGCGCTGCCCTTTTGCTGGGGGGTGATGATAGCCATCTTGCCGGAGAGCTGCCAATGGGTCAGCTGCTCGAGGCGGGCCCGCTCCTGGTTCCAGTTCACCTGGTCACGCTGGGGCTGGGTGGTGGCACAACCGGCCAGCAACAGCAGGCAGGTGACGGTAAAAATACGTAGCAGCAAGAGACGGCTCCAGAGAGAGGAATTTGCCACAGTATACGGGGCGGCCGTATTGCTTTTAAAGACTTACCCTTTCTCGTACAATTGGCAGCCTTTGCACCCAGCGTATGAAATGATCGTCGCCCACTCATGAGTTTGCTTGCCCTCGGAATCAACCACAACACCGCCAGTGTCGCCTTGCGGGAACGGGTCGCCTTTGGCCCGGACTGCATCGATCGCGCCTTGCGTGAGCTGGTGAGCCAACCCGGTGTCAGCGAGGCGGTGATCGTCTCCACCTGCAACCGGACCGAACTCTATTGCAATCTGGAGGAGGCGCGGCAGGAGCAAGTGCTGCGCTGGCTGCAGCAGTTCCACGGGCTGGACGCTGCCGAACTGGTCACAGCCATCTATCAGCATCACGATGAAGAGGCGGTGCGCCACCTGATGCGTGTAGCGTGCGGGCTCGACTCGCTGGTGCTGGGGGAGCCGCAGATCCTGGGGCAGATCAAGCAATCCTACGCCCATGCCCAGCAGGCGGAGTCGGTGAAGGGGGCGCTGGAGCGGCTGTTCCAGAAATCTTTCTCGGTGGCCAAACGGGTGCGTACCGATACCGAGATTGGCGCGAGCGCCGTATCGGTGGCTTTTGCTGCTGTCAGCCTTGGCCGCCGTATCTTTGCCGATCTCTCCCAGACCAAGGTATTGCTGGTCGGTGCTGGCGAAACCATCGAGCTGGTGGCCCGCCATCTGCGCGAACAGAACGTGACCCAGATGATGGTGGCCAACCGGACGCTGCAACGGGCCCAGACCCTGGCTGCCGAATTTGGCGCCCAGGTGATGACGCTCGAAGAGATCCCCGACTATCTGCACGAGGCGGATATCGTCATCAGTTCGACCGCCAGCCCCCTGCCCATCATTGGCAAGGGGATGGTGGAGCGCGCGCTGAAGGCCCGCCGCTTCAAACCCATGTTTCTGGTGGATATTGCCGTGCCGCGCGACATCGAAGCCGAAGTCGATGAGCTCTCCGATGCCTATCTCTACACGGTAGATGATTTGCAGGGGATCATTGAGCAGAACCTCGAAACCCGTAAACGGGCTGCCGCGCAGGCGGAAGTGATCGTGCAGGAAGAGCGCGACGAGTTTATGGGCTGGTATCGCGGCCAGAGCTCGGTCGACCTCATTCGCGATTACCGCCATCAGTCCCAGCAAGTGGCTGATGAAGAGTTGCAACGGGCCCTGTTGGCATTGGCGCAGGGCGAGAGTGCCGAACAGGCGCTCAAGGCGATGGCCCATCGCCTCACCAACAAGTTGATCCATGCGCCGACCCAGGCCCTGCGCCAGGCGGCCTCCCAGGGCGACGAGAGTGCGCTGTCCCGTTTGCGGCAGGCACTGGGGTTGTCACAAGAGTAATTTTTCGGGGCTACCATGCTGGTGGTCCCGTCCTCCATTTGAGATTGCAAGAGTTATGAATCCGTCACTGATCAGAAAGCTGGAAGGCCTCATCGAGCGCCACGAAGAAGTTCAGGCCATGCTCGGCGAGCCCGACGTGGTTTCGGATCAGGAGCGCTATCGCGCCCTGACCCGTGAATATGCCCAGCTGGAAGATATCGTTCACGCCTTCCAGCGTTTCCGTCAGGCGCAGGATGATCTGGAGACGACCCAGATGATGCTGGAAGAGGATGATGCCGACCTGCGCGAGATGGCGCAGGAGGAGCTGCCGCTCGCCAAGGCCAATCTGGAGGCGCTGGAGCAGGAGCTGCAAGTGATGCTGCTGCCCAAGGATCCCAAGGATGACAACAACTGCTATCTGGAGATCCGTGCCGGGGCAGGCGGTGACGAAGCTGCCATCTTCGCGGGCGACCTGTTCCGTATGTACTCCCGCTTTGCCGAGCGTCAGGGCTGGCGCGTCTCCATCGTCAGCTGCAACGACGGGGAATATGGCGGTTACAAGGAGGTCATCGCCAAGATCGACGGCGAGCGTGTCTATGGCCGTCTCAAGTTTGAATCCGGTGGTCACCGGGTACAGCGGGTGCCGGAGACCGAATCTCAGGGTCGGGTGCACACCTCCGCCTGTACCGTCGCGGTACTGCCGGAAGTGCCGGAAGCCGAGCAGATCGAGATCAACCCCTCCGATCTGAAGATCGACACCTTCCGCGCCTCCGGTGCCGGTGGTCAGCACGTCAACAAGACTGACTCGGCCATTCGCATCACCCACCTGCCGACCGGTCTGGTGGTGGAGTGTCAGGACGAGCGCTCCCAGCACAAGAACCGCGCCAAGGCGATGTCGGTGCTCTCAGCCCGACTGCAAGCGGCCGAGGATGAGCGCCACCGCGCCGCCGAGCAGAGCACCCGCCGCAATCTGGTGGGCTCCGGCGATCGCTCCGAGCGCATCCGTACCTACAACTACCCGCAGGGCCGCCTCTCCGAGCACCGCATCAACCTGACCCTCTATCGCCTCTCCGAAATTTTGGAAGGGGATCTGGACTGCGTCATCACCCCGCTGGTGCAGGAGTATCAGGCCGATCAGCTCGCCTCGCTGGCCGAGAACAACTGATGCAAATGGTGATCCGGCAAGCTCGCATTAAGTGTCGTGCCCATAAGGTGGAGTGGCACTGATGCAGATCCAGCAGGCCCGCGCCCATATCATGACTGTGTTGGCTGAGGGGGAGTCCCCCCGCGCCGACGCCGATGTACTGCTCTGCCATCTGCTCGGGTGTCGGCGCAGTTATCTGATGACCTGGCCCGAGCGTGCGCTGGATGCCGCCCAGCAGGCCACCCTGCAGGGGTGGCTGGTCCGTCGTCTCAACGGCGAACCCATCGCCCATCTCGTTGGCGAGCGGGAGTTCTGGTCGCTGCCCCTCAAGGTGAGCCCGGCGACCCTGATCCCGCGCCCCGATACCGAGGTGCTGGTCGAGCAGGCGCTGACCAGAATCCCGCAGGGGCTGTGCGCCGTGCTGGATCTGGGCACTGGCACCGGCGCCATCGCGCTGGCGCTCAAGTCCGAGCGGCCCGAAATCGATGTGTGGGCGGTGGATCGGATGGCCGATGCCGCGGCGCTGGCCCGCGAGAACAGCGCCGCGCTGGGGTTACCCATCGAGGTGCGCGACGGCAGCTGGTTCGAGCCCCTTGGCGAGCCGGATCGCGACAATACGCCACGTTTTGCGGTGATTGTTTCCAATCCCCCCTATATTGATGGCGCCGATCCCCATCTCGAGCAGGGTGACGTGCGCTTTGAACCCCGCTCGGCGCTGGTTGCCGATGACGCCGGGCTGGCCGATATCCGCCACATCGTGGCCCATGCTCCCGCTTATCTGCTGACCGATGGCTGGTTGCTGCTGGAGCATGGCTGGGATCAGGGGGAGGCGGTGCGTCAGTTGCTGCGCGATGGCGGTTACCGCGAGGTAGCCACGGTGCGCGATTACGGGGATAACGACAGGGTGACGCTGGGCCTCTGCCCGCTGCGCTGACAGCCCCTTACTGTTACACGGCGGGTTGCCTGTGCGCCCCCATGCAAGGATTGAATATGGTTTTTGTGCTCAAACACCTGCACCTCACCCTGATTGCCGGGGCTGTGCTGATGTTTATGCTCCGCTTCTACTGGGTACAGACCGCCACTGGCCGAGCCTATAGCGCGCCGGTGATGAAGGTCAGCGGCTGGCTCAACGGTCTGGTGGTACTCTCCGGCGTATTGCTCTGCATGGTGCTGGATCTCAACCCGCTCAATAACGGAACGCCCTGGCTCAGCGAGAAGCTGATGGCCATTCTGGTGCTGGTATTTCTGGCGGCGATGGCGCTGCGGCTGGCCAAAAGCAATCTG
Organism: Aeromonas sp. 25-AL00135; assembly: GCF_054052385.1. NCBI lineage: Bacteria > Pseudomonadati > Pseudomonadota > Gammaproteobacteria > Aeromonadales > Aeromonadaceae > Aeromonas > Aeromonas sp. 25-AL00135. The sequence goes on from NZ_JBSTYQ010000001.1 coordinate 165,247, forward strand.
GTGCGCTGGTGCTCCTTTCTGGGGGCGCTCGGCTGGATCTACTTTATTGCCAAGTTGGCAGTGCTCAAACAGACGAGTGTGTTCGGCTAAGGCATGAAGAGAATGTTACACATAGACGAATGGACCGATTTCGAAGCCCACGACATCACCGAGCTGGCGTTGTCAGTCAGCGACGAGATTTATGGCTCGGTCGAGGAGGGGATCCGCGAGTTGAACCTGCTGGACGAGTGGCTGGACGAGCAGATCGAAGAGGGCACCTGTGACGAGGTGCGCCAGCAGTTGCTGCAAGGCTTCTACCACAGCCTCGGTTTTCATGGCGACTGGCAGGATTATTTCTCTGCCAACAACTGCGATCTCAATCAGGTGCTGGTTCAGCGCAAAGGGATCCCGGTCAGCCTCGGCATTCTCATCATCCAGCTGGGGCGCAAGCTTGGGCTCGATGTGGAGGGGATCTGCTTCCCCGGCCACTTCTTGGTGAGCTTTGCCGGTGGCGAGGGGGAGGTCTATGTCGACCCCTTTACCGGCGACGAGCTGAGCCTGGCCCGCATCGAGCTGCTGCTGCGCGGTGCGTTGGGGGACTTGGCGACCCTGACCCCCGACTACCTGCAGCCCTCCGGTCAGTGGGAGATCATCGAACGGCTGCTCAACGTCAGCAAGGGTGCCCTGCTGCGGGAAGATCGCATGCCCGAGGCACTACGCTGCAGCGAGCTGTTGCTGCGGATGAAGCCCGGCGATCCGCTGGAGACGCGGGATCGCGGCTTTATCTACGAGCAGCTCGATTGCCCGCGCCAGGCCGCCGACGATTTTGAATATTTTATTGAACAATGCCCGGACGATCCGGTGGCCGATGTGCTGAAAGTGCAGCTGGCTGCGCTGGATCTGAGCCCCAAGCCCCTCCATTAAGGGCGGCTTGAAACTAAACAGAAGAATATCAAGGCCGCTGCGTCCGGTCGCAACGGAGTAACTTGGCTTCAGGCCCCTTCATTAAGGATGTCTTGGAGTTGAAACAGAAGAATATCAAGGCCGCAGCGCTCGGCTGCAACGGAGTAACTTGGCTTCAGGCCCCTTCATTAAGGAAGTCTTAGATGGAACAGAAGAATATCAAGATCAACCAGATCGACGTTGCCAACGACAAACCGTTCGTGCTGTTTGGCGGCATGAACGTGCTGGAATCCCGCGACATGGCGATGGCGGTGTGCGAGAAGTACGTGGAAGTGACCAGCAAGCTGGGCATCCCGTTTGTCTTCAAGGCGAGCTGGGACAAGGCCAACCGCTCCTCCATCCACTCCTACCGCGGTCCGGGTCTGGAAGAGGGGATGAAGATTTTCCAGGAGCTGAAAGCGACCTTCGGCATGCCGGTCATCTCCGATCTGCACGAACCCCATCAGGCCAAGCCGGTCGCCGAGGTGGTTGACGTTATCCAGCTGCCCGCTTTCCTGGCGCGCCAGACTGATCTGGTGGAAGCCATGGCCCGCACCGGCAACGTCATTAACATCAAGAAGCCGCAGTTCCTAAGCCCAAGCCAGATGAAGAACATCACCGACAAGTTTGAGGAGTGCGGCAACGATCAGCTGATCCTCTGCGAGCGCGGTGCCAATTTCGGCTACGACAACCTGGTGGTGGACATGCTGGGCCTGGGCGTGATGAAGAAGAGCACCGGTGGCTATCCGGTGATCTTTGACGTGACCCACTCCCTGCAGTGCCGTGATCCGCTGGGTGCCGCCTCCGGTGGCCGTCGCGAGCAGGTGACCGAGCTGGCGCGCGCCGGCATGGCGGTCGGTCTGGCCGGTCTCTTTATCGAATCCCACCCGGATCCGAAGATTGCCCGTTGTGATGGCCCGAGCGCCCTGCCGCTGGAGAAGCTGGAAGGCTTCCTCAAACAGATGAAGGCCATCGATGACCTGATCAAGGGCTTCGAACCCCTCGATACCTCGGCCTGATCCCGACGCTGTCATGCCTGATGAAAATGCCCCGCAATGCGGGGCATTTTTTGATAAGGATGCGGTGACAAGCACGCATAAAAAAACGGCCAATCGGCCGTTTTTTTATGCTGATACCGCAAGTATCAGTTTTTCACTGCAGGGCGCTGATTACAGGCTCTGGGTGAAAGTACGGGTAACCACGTCACGCTGCTGTTCCGGGGTCAGGGCGTTGAAACGCACTGCGTAGCCAGATACACGGATGGTCAGCTGCGGGTACTTCTCCGGGTTTTCGATAGCATCTTCCAGAGTTTCGCGACGCAGCACGTTGACGTTCAGGTGCTGGCCACCTTCAACAGCAGGCTCAGCCTGAACCGGCAGTTCGCGGTATTCGAACTGACCCAGGTCAGCCAGTTGCACTTCTTGATCGGCAGCGAAAGCATCGCCTTTGACGCAGATGCAGCGAGCTTGTTGCTTCTCTTCGTCCAGCAGCCAGAAAGAGTTCAGCAGAGCGGTGTTGGCGGCCTGGGTGATTTGAATGCCTTTGATCATGGTATGACTCCTCAATGGGAACGCGAATCCAACTGTAAGGAAATTACCCTGATGTATTTAAGCTACCGTCGATGGCGATGACTTAAAGGGCCCTTGCCTTACACCTTTTCTTTGATGGGGTCATATATACCACGGTGGTAATATTACCAAAATTGATCTGGATCAATAAAATCAGACAAAGCGCCATTTCAATGGGATTAAATTATTGAGTTGAATCAAAAATAGGTCATTTTTCTGATTTTGTAAGATATCCAAATTATGCATCTTTTGTCTCGTTAATATAGTAATTTAACTACATCTTTTCGGCTTTTTCTGAGGTTAATTGAGGGGTTGGCTACACTCAGCAAAAAAAGCGAGGAGCGTGCTGGTGAATAATGGGTGGCGAAAGTGGGCATGGCTGGCCCTGTTCTGTTGCTGGGCAAGCAGTGTTGCGGTACGGGCCGAGACGGTGCGTATTGCTGTGGGCGAGTGGCCACCTTATATCAGTGAGGCGCTGCCCAATCAGGGCTTTCTCTGTGAGGTGGTGCGTCAGGCCTTTGCCGAAGAGGGGCTCGATGTCAGCTTTCACTTCTATTCCTGGGCCGAGGCTTACCGACTGACTCTGGAGGGGCGCTATGTGGTCACCATGCCCTGGTTTCGCTCCCGTGAGCGGGAGCAGCTTTTCTATCTCTCCGCCTCGCTCGGCCATTTCACCACTCGCCTGATGACGCTGACCGGTACGCCCGCGGTCAATCTGGGTGAGCTGAAACACGAGCCAGTCGGGGTGACCCGTGGCTACTTCTATGGCGATGGTTTTGCCGCTCGCCAAGCCGGGCTCACCCTCGAGTGGTCAGATTCCGATGAGGAGAGCATGGGCAAGCTGCTTGACGGGCGGATCCACTATCTGGTGATGGATGAGCAGGTGGCACAGACTCTGTTCCAGCAGGCGCTCGTTCGTCATCCCCAATCGCTGTCACTGACCGGTGCCGCCGACCCCATCTGGTCGCAACCGGGATACTTGCTGATGCGCAAGGCCGATCCAGAGGCGCGCCGTCTGATGCTGCTGTTCAATACCGGGCTGCGCAAGCTGGAGCGCTCGGGGCGCCTCGCCAGGCTCTGGAAAGCGTGAGCCACGGTTGCGTCTTGCGGGCTGGCCCCCTATCCTGAGCCCTTCGCCGTATCAAGTGAGGAGGCCGGGGTGCTGACCTGGAGTGATGTGATTGGCTCTGAGAAAGAGCAGGACTATTTCAAGAGTACGCTGGCAACTGTCAGAGCCGAGCGGGAAGCGGGCAAGGTGATCTACCCGCCAGCCACCGATGTGTTCAATGCCTTCAAGCTGACCGAGCTGGATCAGGTCAAGGTGGTGATCCTGGGCCAGGATCCCTATCACGGCCCCAATCAGGCGCACGGGCTCTGCTTCTCCGTTCTGCCCGGCGTGCGTACGCCCCCCTCACTGGTCAACATCTATAAAGAGATGCAGCGTGACCTGCCAGGTTTCGTCACACCCAATCACGGCTTTCTCGAATCCTGGGCCAAACAGGGTGTCTTGCTGCTCAACACTGTGCTGACGGTGCAGGCCGGTCAGGCTCATTCCCACGCCCATCTGGGATGGGAGACCTTTACCGATCGGGTCATCGAGCAGATCAATGCCAGTTGTCAGGGGGTGGTGTTCCTGCTGTGGGGGGCCCACGCCCAGAAGAAGGGACGTTTCATCGACCGCCAGCGCCACTATGTGCTGACCGCGCCGCACCCGAGCCCCCTCTCTGCCCACCGCGGTTTCATCGGTTGCGGTCACTTTAGCGAGACCAATCGCTTGCTGGAACAACAGGGCAAGAGTCCGATAGAGTGGAAATCTGTCTGCATCCCACTTGATTGAGTGCAAAGTTCGGGCGACAAATGACCGTATACTCAGGGACATAAGATTAATTCAGAGCCAAGGAGTGCCCATGTTATCCAGTCTGCACAAGGATCATCTCAACATCGCCCGACTTTTGGAGCTGCTCAAGCACAAGCTGGCAGCCATTCGTGCCGAAGAGCCCATCAGCTATTTTCTGGTGCGCGATGTCATCGACTACCTGCGGGAGGTCTCTGACAAGTACCACCATCCCAAGGAAGATCTCATCTATGACTACTACCTGAAATATCGGGTGGTGGAGGGTGAGGTCGCCAACCGCCTGCAGGAGGAGCACGTCAAGCTGCTGGAGGCCGGGGCCGATCTCAAGGAGATGGTGGAGATGATCCTGATGGATGCTGTGATCCCCCTCGATCAGTTCACCACCAAGCTGGAGCGCTTCGTGGAACTGCAAGAGGCACACATGAACTATGAAGAGGGGGTGATCTTCCCCCATCTGCGTGACTCCCTGACCGAGGATGACTGGCGTCATCTGGAGCAAAACTGGCAGAACCGCGCCATTGGCGACCCCCTGTTTGGGGCTGAGGTGAGCCAGCACTTCCAGGCACTGGCTAAACGCCTCTCTTTGCCGCTCACTAACGGCTAAGACGAGCCCGTACCTGCCGCGTGGCGGGTATTGTGTGAGTGCAACTTGAGTGAAAACAGAAAGGCCTCCATCAGGAGGCCTTTTGCATGGTGGAGCAAGCTTACGCCTGTGGTTTCAGGAAGTTGCGATAGAGCATATAGAGGTGGGCCGAGCTCCAGCTGAAGTTGCTTGCCCCCTGCATGGCGCCGGTCTCCGGATTGTAGTTTTCGCGGATGGGGCCGCTGCCCGCCAAGCCCTCTGCGTTGTTGAATAGCTTGTTGACCAGAGCCTCGGCATCGCTGCGGTAGCCGTAGTTCTCCAGCCCCTTCACCCCGAAGTAGAACTGATCGAGCCATACCCGGCCGCGCCAGTAGATATTGGGGTCGTAGGCCGGGTTGGTGAGTGCGGCTGTGCCCAGCGGAATCTTTGTGTTGAACTCCTGGGCGTTGAGCATCACCTCACGCACCCGCGCCGCTTTCTCCTTGTCTGCGACCTCTGCCCAGAGCGGGCTCCACCCTTCCGGACCACGGCCGCGAGCGGTCAGCAATTTGCCGACGCAGCCGTTGCCGTCAGCCACATCCCCCTGAGCAATCTGACGATCGTAATAGAAGCCTGACGCCTCATCGAACATGCAGCTGTTGATGTAACCAGCCAGCTGGGCCGCGCCATCGCGGTAGCGGCTCGCGTCGTCCGGCTTGCCAAGCAGGTCGGCCATGTCTGCCAGAATGCGTTTCTCCTTGGCGAGGAAGGCGTTGAGCTCCACCGACTCCTGATCGATGGAGAAGCCGATCAAATCGCCATTGTCCTGATGGTTTTCAAAGAAGGCGACGTTCCAGTCCTGACGTGCCTTGGCCAAATCTCCGTCATAGGTCTTGTCGGCATAGCGTTGCAGCTGGCCCGGTTCGATAAAGCCGAAGCGGGCGGCGTTGTCCATGCCGGACTCCCAACCGGCGCCGTGCTGGGCACCGATATCCATGTCGCTGTACCCGCCCACGTTCAACACCTGTTGATAGAGCGGCATACCGGCGCAGGCATACCAGCCATCCCCCTCACTGGTACAGCTGGAGAGATCCAGCCCGGCGGGAATACCGTTGGAGTACTGCACCTTGAAGGTGATATTGCCGTACTCGTCGTTGTGCTCCACATGCTTGGTGGCGCCATATTCGATGATGCCGTTGCGGTTGTTGTCCCGCGCGCGGTACCACCAGTCGTGGTAGGCCTGCAGCTTGGGATACATCTCGGCGATAAAGGCCTTGTCCTTGGTGGCGCTGTAGATTTCCCAGATGGCCCAGGCGGAGAGGGGCGGCTTGGTGTCGCGCTCGTTCCAGTTGCCGCCATCGCCACCGCGATCAGCCTGCTTGTTGTAGAAGACGGCGTCGATCACCATGCCCGCATCCTGTGGTCGCACCGGATCATCCGGCTGTACCTGATAGTCATACATGGCGCGCACGTTGTTCTTGGCCACCTCCGGGTTGAAGTGTGCCATGGCATAGGCGTGCTTCCAGCTGTCCCAAGCCCAGACGCCGTCGAACCAGCGGGCGGTATTGGAGGGGGTTACCCCGTCGTGGAGGATGGCGCCAGCTGGGGAGCGCCAGTTGCCATTGAGGGTCTCCATCGCCTTGACGGCGATGCGGCGCTCCGACTCGGGGATCCCCTGATTGGAGAGACCGTTGGCAAGGTAGCCCTCCCAGCGGCGGATGGAGTCGGCAAAATAGCTGGCCGGGTTGGCCAGCAGGGCTTGACGGCTCTGCTGATAGCGGCTGGCGTCATCTGCGGAGTGGAGATAGCTCTGCAGGGTGTAGATATCCTCGCTCCCCTTGGCGGCCAGGGTAATGCTGGCGTCGCTTTGGTAGCCCAGTGTCTTCTGGTCGAGGGTGGTGCGACTTGGCAGGGTGCGGTCGATTCGATAGCGGGCGCTGCCGCTCTGCATGATGTTCCAGGTGCTGCGCAGTTTACCGAACTGGAATTCGATTCCTTTGTCGCTCTCGCTGATGGTGCGTGTCCAGCCTGGATATTTGCTGGCAATCGTATCCTTGGCATCCCATTGATTGAGCAACTCGCCCTGCCAGTTGAGGTTGAGGGTGAGCGGTGCATCGGTCTGGTTGATGAGTCGGGTGCGGATAAGAGCGGTGCGGGCATCGCCATAACGCAGCTCCAGCTCCAGCGTAAAGGGCTCGAACTCGAAGCGTTGCACCAGTGCACCTGGAATGGCGTACACCTCCTGCTTGCGGGCGCTGGTGAGCGGGAACGGGCGGCCGCTCGCATCGCTGAGGGTAAGCTTGTCCAGCTCGCTGGCAAAGAAGAGGCTGTACTCCTCGGAGATGACCATGGGGCCGGTAAAGCCCCCCCACTCCTTGTCGCTGGCAGGCAGCAGGAAACCGTGCCATGCCCCCAGATCGAGCAGCGGGTTGTATTTGAGGTTGGAGTAGCTGTCAAAGTCGCGGAATTGGGTCGGAGTTCCCCGACGGTCGATCACGTCCTTGTACTGGATGGCCTGCTCCGGTTTGGCGACTGTGCTGCTCTCTGTCTGGTTATCGTTGCAGGCGGTCAGTCCGAACAGGGCGGTGCCTAGGGCTATCGAGAGTAAAGTTTTACGAAACATTTCTCGCTCCAATTCCGTTTATGTAGGTTAAAAGGAAGATTTTTTACGCTTATTTTTAGTGAAAAGGTGTTCGGTAGCCATTGTATGGCAAGGGGAAAGGGAGCGCTGGCGCGAGATCACACTCTTAAGAGGCGGCAGTGTGAGCGGGATCACCGGGTTACATCAGGTTACATAGAATGGTCTTTAAGTAATATTTTACTTTTCGTTGCTCGCCAATCTGGCAGGACAGGTGTGTAGGTATTGGTGGGGCGTCAGGCCGAACTCCTGTTTGAAGCGGGCGGCAAAGCGGCTGGGGGAGTCATAACCGCAGGCGAGGGCGACCTCCAGCGGGGTCAGGCCCTGTTGCAACAGGTTGAGCGCGTGACTCATGCGCACCTGAGCCAGCAACTGGCGAAAGCTGCGACCTTCGGCGGCCAGCTTGCGCACCATGGAGGCGCGACTCATGGAGAAGTGGGGGGCCACTGCCTCCAGGGTGTGGTCGATGCCGGGTTCCACCGCCAGGTAGCGTGCCAGCCGCTCTGCGAGGGTCATGGTGCTGGCGGGAAAGAGCAACCCGAGGGCGTTGGCGGCCCGCAGCTCGGCATAGAAGCCGCGCAGCAGTTCGGCCTGGGTCGCCTCGCTCAGTCCCCGTTCGGCCATGGTGCTGATGAGTTCAAAGCAGAAGGCGAGCCCGGGGGTGACCTTGACGGCGGGTTCCTCCAGATCGGCGTGGGAAGGGGCTGACTCGGCCAGCCATTCTGGTGGCGGTGGGGTGAGCAGCGTGATGGCGTGGGAGCGAAATTTGCCCTGCTCCGGCTGATTGACGAAGGTGAGCTGGTGGCCTGCCGGGATTAGCAGCCACCGCTCCCTGTCAAACGACAGACGTCGCTCGCGCCACCACAGTTGCTTGCTCCCCTGGGTGACCCAGATGAGGGTCGGGGCGTAGATGAGCACCCGGTGCAGGGGCTGCTGGCGGATCCCGAGATAGTGGCTCTGTTGCAGCAGGGGAGTGCTCATCCGGTTGGCTCCTAGGGGGTGACGAAGGTGGCGGTCAGGGTGGCTTTGCCGAGCGCCATGCTGTTGAGCATGTAGCCTACCATAGCGGGCGGGGTATCAGCCTTCACCTCGAGATCATGGGGCAGGGCCCAGGCGGTGAACTGATAGCGGTGCATGCCGTGACCAGCGGGCGGGCAGGGGCCGCCGTAACCCTGGTTGCCAAAGTCGGTGCGGATCTCCAATCCCTGCTTGAGCTTGCCGGAGGCATTGCTGGCAAGCTCGCTCTGGGTGGCAGGCAGGTTAACCACCAGCCAGTGCCACCAACCGCTGCCGGTAGGGGCATCGGGGTCATAGGCGGTGATGGCAACACTCTTGGTGCCTGCCGGCAGATCCTGCCAGCTAAGTTGGGGCGAGTGGTTGTCGCCGCTGCAGCCAAAGCCGTTGAAGCTGAACTGTTTGTCCATCAACTGGCCTTCGTGAATGTCCGTGCTCTTCAGGGTCATGGCAAAGGCTGGCATGGCCGTCAGGCAGAGCAGTGGCAACAGGGCACTCTGTTTGAGCAATTTCATCGGGTGACTCCTCGTGTGGTAACGGGTTCACTTTAACGAGGGCAGGGTAGAATGTTATTGCAGAACGGCTCAATGTGAGGTCAATTGGTGAGTTAATTGAGCCTTTGGGTGGTTTTATGGCAAGAAGGTAAACGGCAGCCATAAAAAAACCGGCATCAGGGATGCCGGTTTTTTGTTTGACGATGAGAGGTGCGGCTTAGCGCAGGATCATCTCGTCACGGCCCGGGCCGACGGAAACCATCGGAACCGGTACGCCGAGCAGCTCTTCGATACGCAGTACGTACTGCTGGGCTGCTTTGGGCAGCTCTTCGAAGGTGCGGCAGCCGGTGATGTCTTCGCTCCAGCTTTCCATCTGCTCGTAAACCGGCTTCAGGGCAGCGGTTTGCGGCCAAATCGGGTTCTCGGTGTGAGCACCTTCGTAGGCCACGCAGATCTTCAGATCCGGCAGACCGGTCAGGCAGTCCAGCTTGGTCAGGGCGACTTCGGTCGCAGCCTGCAGCTCGACACCGTTCTTGGTGGCGACGGCGTCGAAGTAACCGACATCACGGGGACGGCCGGTGGTGGCACCGAACTCGTTGGTGATCTTGCGGAACTCGTCCTGGTTCTCCATGGCGGTCAGCAGGGTGCCGGTACCGACAGAGGAGCTGAATGCCTTGGCTACAGCGATGACGCGCTCCGGGCGCAGACCTGGCAGACCGCCACCGATACCGGCGTAGGCGCCAGATACGTGGGAGGAGGTGACCCAGGGGTATTCGCCGTAGATCAGGTCACGGCCAGCGCCCAGCTGGGCTTCGAACAGCAGGGTCTTGCCTTCAGCCTGCAGCGCTTTGAGCGGCATGCTGACGTTGCACACGGCGTCGATCCACGGTGCAGAGACTTCCAGCAGCCAGTCAGCCATCTCCTGGGCAGTCTGGGTGAATTCGAAGGAGGGGTAGATAGCCTTCATCTGCGGCAGTTTCCAGTCCAGCATGAACTGGATGCGCTCGACCAGTACGTCCGGCTGTTTCAGCCAGCCGACCAGGATCGCTTTTTTCATCACGCGATCGCCGTAGGCAGGGGCGATGCCCTGACGGGTGGAGCCATAGGCGCCGTCACCCAGACGTTGCTCTTCCAAGGTATCTTCCAGTGCGTGCAGCGGCAGGCACAGGGTTGCGCGGTCAGAGATGGCCAGCTTCGGAGTCACGCCGGAGGCTTTGACTTCCTCGAGCTCGACGGTCAGTTTCTCGGGGCTGATCACCATGCCCGGGCCGAGGACAACCAGGCAATCCGGGTTGAATACGCCACTCGGAACCTGGTGCAGCTTGAAGGTGCCAAGGTCGTTGACCACAGTGTGGCCAGCGTTGTTGCCGCCCTGGAAGCGAATGCTGGCGCCAGCTTGACCTGCCAGATAATCCACGATGCGGCCTTTGCCTTCATCACCCCAGTTAGCACCTACGACTACGATAGACGACATGACTCTTTCTCCTAAGACGTTAGGCGTCCATCCTAGGAGCCTGATGCGGATTAGAAAAATTAATTATCTTTATAATTCCGATAAGAAAACCATATAATTATGGCCAATTAAGCGGCAAACCGTCCGATTTTGCCTGGCAAGCCCCGCACATCGCGGGTTGAGGGACTCTTATGCTGGATATTCACTGGCTGCAAACCTTTGTCACTCTGGCCCGATTGCAACATTTTGGTCAGACCGCCACCGAACTGCACATGACTCAGCCCAATGTCAGCCTGCATATCAAGCGGCTGGAGCAGGCGACCCGGGTGCGGCTGATCGAGCGCAGCCCGTTTCGCCTGACGCAGGCGGGGGAGCGGCTGCTGCAAAGCGCCGAGCGCACCATCGCCGAGTTGCAGCTCTGCCAGTCCGATCTCAATGCCCTCAATCAGCTGAGTCAGGGGACGCTGGCTATCGCCGCCAGCGACATCATCTCCCGGCTGTTGCTGATCCAGCCGTTCCAGCGCTTCAAGCGGGAGTTCCCCGGCATCGACCTCACTCTGTTCAACACCACTTCGGATCAGGCGGCCGAGCTGGTCAAGGCGGGCAAGGCGGATCTGGGTTTTGTCATGGCGCAAAAGCGCAGCGAGCCGCTCTTCTATACCGAGCTGCAACAGGTAACCTGGTGCGCGCTGGGCCACGGCCTTGCCCGCTGGCAGGCGCGGGCGGTGGCGGGAGAGAGCGATCCCCTCGACGAGCCGACCCTGATCCTGCTCGGTCACGACACCCGCACTCGGGCGCTGATCGACCCGTCCCTGCCGCTGCTGGCGCTCCCCCCTTGCCGCATCATGGAGGTGGGCAGCGTGGACGCCCAGCTCGATTGGGCCGAGGCGGGCTTTGGTGTCGCCATCGTACCGGACTTCTCCCTGCATCCGCGCCTCAACCTCACCGCGCCGGTCACCAGCCTCGGCGACTTTCCCGGTACCAGTCTGGGCTACGTGGTGCGCCAGAATCAGGTATTGTCGCGGGCCATCAAGCAGTTGCTGCACTGGGTTGAGGAGGAGATCCAGAAGCCCAACCCCTATCTGACCCGGGTGATGGAGCCGTAGCGGGGCGGCAAGGTGAGCAGGCCTATCGGGGTGACTAAGCCGCCATCAATTGTCACTATTGAACGCGCGTAAACAATCAGGGCAGCCGAAGCTGCCCTGATGCATTTGTGGGAGCTGACCATTCAGGGTTGCAGCTGTGTGGCTGCGTTGGCGGCAGGGGAGGGCAGTGTATCGGTTTTATCCTGCGGTGGGGTTTCGCCAGTCACCGCGCTGCTGGCAGGCTGGATTGCCTGTTCTTGCAGCGCAGTGGCCGCAGAGGCGCTCTGTGGCAACTGAATCGACACAGCAGCCGATGGTGATGGAACCGTTGACGCTGCGGCAGAGGGAGCCACTCTTTCCCCCTCGGTGGTCGGCGTAGCAGTGAGCTCGGGAGTGACCTCGAGCGCCTCTTCGGGCAAGGGATTAACCTCTGTGGCTTCTGTCGCCACAGCGGCACTGCTGGTGGCGGTCGCGTCAGAAGGTGCCTCAATGGGCGTTGTCGTCCCGTCGGCGGCACTCACCAGCTCTGTCGTGGGCACTGCTTCCGAGGTCGATGGTGCTGGTGTTAACGGCTCCGGCGTCAGCTGTTCCGCGGTTAACTGCTCGGGGGTCAGTGGCAAGGAGGCCGGCGGTTGATCCGACATCCCCGCATGGAGGGGCAGCTCGGTTTGCGCCTGCAACTGCTCGGGGGTCACCTTGCTCAGGGCAGGATGCAGCCGACTGAACTGTTTGACCCGGGCCAGCAGGGTATCGCGCACGGTACGGACGATGGGGTCCGGCAGGCTGGCCAGCGCCACCAGTTCGGCACTCATCCCGATGTTGTTGATGGCGGTGGTCTGCCCCGGATAGAGGTTGGCGGCGATGCGGCTGCGCTGGTAGTAGGGGTGTTGTTTGAGCAGCGTGTCGATCTGCTCCCCTTCGATGGGGATGAGGCGCACCTTGCAGCGGCTGATCAGGTCGCCGACCGCCAGACTGGGGTGACCGGCTACCACAAAAGCGGCATCCAGCGAGCCATCGCACAGCCCTTCCAGCGGTTCGCTGTCCGATTTGAGCTCATAGGCAGCAAACTGCCCGGGTTGCCATCCCATGGCTGCCATCAGGGCCTGACTGGTGATCTGCTCACCGGCGCCCTTGTTGCCCGGATAGACCCGCTTCCCTTCGATATCTGCCAGGGTGGTGATGCCGCTATTGGGGGCGGCCAGCAGGGTTAACGATTCCTGATAGAGGCGAAACAGGCTGCGCAGCTCATTGTTGGTCCCCTGCCCGCTGAAGGGGCCGGTGCCGTGCAGGGCGTGGTGCAACACATCGGATTGCACTAGCGCCAGCTGTACGTCCCCCTTGTCGAGTGCCTTGAGGTTGGCCATCGAGCCACGGGTGCTCTGCACGGTGCAGCTGTCCCCATGCAGGGCATGGCCGGCATTGAGCACCCGGCAGATGGCGCCACCGGTCGGGTAGTAGACCCCATTGAGCGGGCCTGTTCCGATAGTCAGCGCCTGGCTGCCAAAGGGGAGCAGCGCAGAGAGTGCACAGAGGGGAAGCAGAAGGTGATGCAAGATCCGTAGAGACATAATTGACCGTTGACTGAGTTGACCGCTGGCTGATGACACAGGGAAAAAGGGATGGGGCTTGCCCATCCCGTTGCTGGCTGATCAGGGTTTGTTGTTGAGGATTGCCCGCTCCATCCGCGCCAGCGCGTCGGCCAGTCGTGCCCTGGTGCAGCCGAAGTTGAGCCGCACGAACTGGCCGTCGCCAAACTGGGCGCCGGGGGAGAGACCAACCCCTGCCTGCTCGAAGAAGGCGATGGGATCGGCAAGGCCAAGTGCGCTCACATCGATCCAGGCCAGATACGTCGCCTGATGACTGGCCAGCTTGACGCCGGGCCAGCGGGCAACCGCCTGCTGGATCAGGGCCAGATTGGCTGCCAGATAGTCGAGTTGCTCGGTCAGCCACTGTTCGCCACCCTCATAGGCCGCTTCGGCGGCGACAAAGCCCAGCAGGTTGACGTCGGCGCTGATGCCGCGCATCGCCTGTTGCAGCCTGAAGCGCAGACGGGCGTTGGGGATAATGGCGAAGGAGCAACAGAGACCGGCGATATTGAAGGTCTTGCTCGGGGCCATCATCACCGCGCAGCGCTCGGCCGCTTGCGCACTGATGGCGCCGTAGGGAATGTGGCGGGCGTTTTTATCCAGCAGCAGATCGCAGTGGATTTCATCGGAGCAGATCACCAGATTGTGGCGCGCGGCGATGGCATCGATGGCCAGCAGCTCGTCACGGGTGAAGATGGTGCCGCCCGGGTTGTGGGGGTTGCAGAGCAGAAGCAGATCTGCGGCGGGAGCCTGACGCTCCAGCTCTTCAAGGTCCAGCACCCAGCGACCGGCTTCCTCAATCATCGGCACGGTGAGCAGGGGACGATCATTGAAGCCCGGCGCCTGTAGGAAGGGGTAGTAGACCGGCTTGGGGGTGATGATACCGCGGCCATGCTGGCTCCACGCCTTGCAGGCAAGGTTGAGCCCCGGCACCACGCCGGGCAGGAATACCAGCCATTCGGGCTCGATAGCCCAGCCATAGCGGGTCGCCATCCGTTCGATAATGAGTTCGATCAGGCGTGGCGAGGGGCGTGAATAGCCGAAAATGCCGTGGGCGACCCGTTTGGTCAACGCCTCGATCACGGACGGGGGGGAGACAAAGTCGGTATCGGCAACCCACATGGGCAGCACATCCTGACCCTTGTACTTGTCCCATTTCAGGCTCATGGTGCCACTGCGGTCTACTTCCTGATCAAAATCAAACATGCGAACTCCTTGTGCTGGCAGGATGGGCTTTCACTCTACGGGGTCGCGGCCTCCCTCGCAAGGCGCACACCTGCTTATGCCATCCTTGAGCCCGCTCTTGATAGTGACATAAGATAGGCGCCGAATTTTCATACGGCTGCCGCCCGTTAGCCCGTATCGTCCCTCCAACCAGTGGTAACCCTATGAGCTTGTCGATAGAGGCGGTCAAACGCCCTGACCCCGTCTCTCTTTCATTTCTTGCCGTGACCTTTATGACCGGCGTCGCGGTGGCACTGCAGGTGCCTACCTTAAGTCTGTTTCTGGCCGAAGAGGTGCAGGTGCGCCCCTTTCTGGTTGGGCTCTTCTATACCATCAACGCCGTGGTGGGCATTCTGGTCAGCCAGTGGCTGGGCCACCGCTCCGATAACAAGGGGGATCGCAAGCGACTGATCCTGCGCTGCTGTTTTGCCGGGGTGGCGCTCTCCTTGTTGTTTGCCTGGAACCGCAACTACTGGCTGTTGGCGAGTCTGGGGGTGATGCTGGCGGCGCTGGCGGCCACAGCCAGTCCCCAGCTGTTTGCGCTGGCGCGGGAGTACTCCGACAGCCGCAACCGGCGGGCGGACATGTTCAGCTCGGTGATGCGGGCCCAGTTTTCGCTGGCCTGGGTCATAGGCCCGCCCATCGCCTTCGCGCTGGCCATCGGCTACGGTTTCGAGCTGATGTATCTGGCTTCGGCACTAGCCTATCTGCTCTGTGCCCTGGTGGTGTGGCGCTGGCTCCCCTCTCTGCCTTTGCCCAAGATGGCTGAAGAGACAGAGCGGGTCAGCAGCTGGCGGGATCCGGCGGTGCGAGCGCTCTTTATCGCCTCCACCCTGATGTGGACCTGCAACAGCATGTACCTCATCAATATGCCGCTCTACATAACCCGGGAGCTCGGGATGGATGAGAAGCTTGCCGGTATCCTGATGGGCACGGCGGCGGCGCTGGAGATCCCCTTCATGCTGCTGGCGGGTTACTACACGGCGCGCTTTGGCAAGCGCCCCATGATGTTGCTGGCGGTGCTGGCTGGCGCGGCCTTTTACACCGGACTGGTGACCCTCACCGACCAATACGCCCTGATCGCCTTGCAGCTGTTCAACGCCATCTTCATCGGTATCGTGGCGGGGATCGGCATGTCTTACTTTCAGGATCTGATGCCGGGGCGAGCCGGGGTGGCGACTACCCTGTTTGCCAACAGCATCCGCACCGGCTCCATCATGGCAGGGGCCATCGCCGGTGTGGTGGCGGAGGTGTGGAGTTTCCACGGGGTCTTTATGGTGGCGTTGGGATTGGCACTGGTGGCACTGGCCGCCAGCTGGCGGGTGCCCAACGTCTGACGGGGAGCTGGCTGTTATTTGTCGTGTTGGGGCTGGACGTGCGGAAGCGGCGTTGATTCGCCCTGATATTCGTTGCGCAGGCAGCGCAGCAGCAGCTCGGTCGCAGGACCGAGAGATTCGGGGGAGAGGGTCAGCAGATAGGTGTAGAGGTGGCGCTCGTTGCCGCTCTCCAGATCCAGCTGTATGAGTGACCCTTCCGCCAGCTCCCGCTCTACCAGATGGCGCGGCAGCCAGGCATAGCCGAGGCCGAGGCGCAGCATGGCGAGCACTTCGTGGTAGTGGGTCGCCTTCCAGCCGGTGTCATCCGCATCGTTCCAATCCACCGAGCGGTGAATGGGGGGATGGAGGCTGATCTGGTTGTGGCTGGTCAATACATCGCTGCGGATGGCCCCCTTCTCCTGTGCCAGCGGATGGCTGGCGGCGCAGAGGGGCAGCAGGCACACCTCGTCCAGCAACAGGCCGGTGCGATCGCCGGGCAGGTGCTCGGAGAGCATCAGATCCCCCGGTTGCAAGGCGTTGAAGTGGCAGTGAATGCGTTCGTGCAGGTTGACCCGGCAACCCCGGCTGCGGGGATAGAAGCTGGCCAGCGCCCGATAGAGGCGATCCCTTGGTTGCAGCGCCGAGACATAGAGGTTGATCTGCGGCTCCCACTGCCGCTCCAGGTTGTTGGCCAGATTCTCCAGCTCCTCCACCTGCTGGCTCAGCTGACGGGCCCGCTTGAGGAAGATCTCGCCCGCCGGGGTCAACACCGCCTTGCGGCCGCGGACCTCCAGCAAGGGCACCCCCAGACTCTGCTGCAACTTCGCAACCGCATGATTGAGGGAGGACTGGCTCTTGTTCAGCGCCTCGGCCGCCTGGGCGTAGCCGCCGCAGTCGACCACCGCCTGAAAGATCCGCCATTGCTCAAACGTGCTCTTGGGACGAAACATAGTTCAACCTGATTGGAGATAGGATGGTCAGTGGTTCGAACAGGGAGCCTGTGCCCCCTATTCAATTTAACCCCTGCCGCACAACACTCTGGGTATTTTATTGATTTATTTGGGCTGAGCCGCCTGTTTATTTTGGCTGAGCCACAAAGGTCTGGCCGGTTTTGCCGCGGCTGTCCGACCCCATCAGGTAAAGGTAGAGCGGCATCAGGTCGGCCGGAGTCTTGAGGTTCATGGGATCTTCCGCCGGGAAGGCGCTGGCGCGCATCTTGGTACGGGTACCGCCCGGATTGAGGGTATTGACCCGCACACCGGTGTTTTCTAGCTCGTCGGCCAGCACTTCCATCATCCCCTCGATGGCGAACTTGGAGATGGCATAGGTGCCCCAGTAGGCGCGCCCCTTGCGTCCCACGCTGGAGGAGGTGTAGACGATGGAGGCATCGCCCTGCGCCTTGGCTGTCTGGCGCAGCAGCGGCAGCAGCGCCTGGGTCAGCAGGAATTCCGATTTGACGTTGACCTGCATCACCTCGTCCCACTCCTTCTCCTGAATGTGTTCAAACGGAGAGAGGGTGCCAAGCAGACCGGCGTTGAACAGCACGCCATCGAGGCGGCCAAACTGCTGGGCGAAGGTTTCGGCCATGCCGCGGTAGTGGGCGGCGGTGGCCCCTTTCAGATCCACCGGCACGATGGCGGGCAGCGGATAACCGGCCGCTTCAATCTGGTCATACACGGCTTCGAGTTTGGCGCTGGTGCGGCCGAGCAGGATCACGGTGGCACCGTGAGCGGCGTAGGTGAGGGCGGCTTCGCGGCCGATCCCGTCGCCGGCACCGGTGACCAGAATGACTTTATCCTTGAGCAGATCGCGGGGTGCCTGATAATCGAGCATGACAACTCCTGTTAACAAATTCCGGCCATAAGTGCATGGCAATCGGCGCCAAGTGTACTGATCCGCGCGCCTGTTTGACCAGCCAGCGGCAATAAAAATGTGAAGAAAATAGAGAGGTTGTGATGCTCGGGTTGGCTTTTCCGGACACTGGCTGCGATTTTTTGCGCGCATTCGCCAAACTCCCTAGAATGTGACGAAAACCGATCCATTCTGGAGTCCATCGTGACATTTCTGACCGAATATGGCCTGTTTTTGGCCAAGACAGTGACCTTCCTGCTGGCCATCGGCGCCATCATCCTGATGATCGTCAGCACTCGCCAGCCGAAAGCGCGCAAGGGTGAGCTGGTGGTGACCGATCTCTCGAGCGAGCTGGAGCAGGGGCAATTTGCGCTCAAGAGCGCGCTGGCCAGCAAGGCCGAGCGTAAGGTGATGGAAAAGCAGCAGAAAGAGGAGCAGAAAAAACGCGCCAAGGCGGGGGATGAGCGCAGTCGCCTGTTCGTGCTCGATTTCAACGGCAGCATGGATGCCAAAGAGGTGGCCTCCCTACGCGAGGAGGTGAGCGCGGTGATCGGCGTCGCCCAGCCCGGCGACGAGGTACTGCTGCGACTCGAATCCGGTGGCGGCGTGGTGCATGGCTACGGGTTGGCCGCTTCCCAGCTGCAGCGGTTGCGCGATCGTGACATCAAGCTCACCGTGGCTATCGATAAGGTGGCGGCGAGCGGCGGCTACATGATGGCTTGCGTGGCGGACAAAATCCTGGCGGCCCCCTTTGCCATCGTCGGCTCCATCGGGGTGATCGCCCAGCTGCCGAACTTCAACAAGTTGCTGAAAAAGCATGACATCGAATTCGAGATGCACACCGCAGGGCAGTACAAGCGCACCATCACCATGTTCGGCGAGAACGACGATCTGGGGCGCGAGAAGTTTCGTGAGGAGCTGGCGGCGATCCACGAGCGTTTCAAGGCCTTTGTGGCCGAACATCGCCCGCAACTCGATATCGATCAGGTCACGACCGGTGAGCACTGGCTGGCGAGTCAGGCCAAGGGGCTGGGGTTGGTGGATACCCTCTGCACCAGTGATGACTATCTGCTGGCGCAGGCCAGCCACCACAAGGTGATCGGCATCAGCTATCGCAAGCCAAAAAGTCTGACCCAGAAGCTGGGGCAGCAGGGCGTGCAGGCGCTGGAAGCCGGACTGGGGCGGCTGTGGCAGCAGAGCCCCTGGCGCTAAGCCTGGCCCTCTGGCGTTAGCCAGAGGGAAATCCCGCGATAAAAAGGCCAGCCGATGCCCACCGGCTGGCCTTTTTGCATCCGGTTGCACCTTGTCGGTGAGCGAGGGTTGTTTCCATTGAGGCCCTCTGTTACAACTGAATGCTTTCCCCGTTTATGACAGGATCTTGTGGTAAGAGCTGCGGGGCATGGAGCATAGCGATGTCATGGAGCACCTTCAGGCAATTTACCCCGCTGGTCTGGATCGTCATTCTGGGCACCTTTATGGTGCGTACCAGCTACTACATGGTGTGGCCCTTCCTCTCCATTCTGCTCTATCGGGAGTATGACCTTTCGGCCACCTTCATCGGCCTGTTGCTGGGGGGCTCAATGGCCCTCTCTACCCTGGTCAGCTTTTACGGCGGTTGGCTCTCTGATCGCTTCGGGCGGCGCAGCATACTGCTGGCCGGTTGTCTGGTGGCGATGACCTGTTTCGGCCTGCTCGGTTTTTCGCACGAGGTGTTCTGGCTCGGGGTCGGGGTGATGGGCAGCGGCCTCTCGTCGGGGCTCATCGATGCCCCCGGCAAGGCGCTGATGGCCGACAGTCTGGCCTCGGCCAAGGCGCGGGAGCTGGCACTGCACCTGCGCTATTTTCTACTCAATCTGGGGGCGGCGCTGGGGCCACTGCTCGGGGTGACCCTCGGGATCAACGCCCTGCAGGAGACCTTCCTGTTTCTGGTGGTGAGCTATCTGCTGCTGGCGCTGGCCTTTGGCTGGGGATTTCGCCGTGCTGGCAGCACAGGCAAGCCGGGGACTGCCGGGCCCGGCTTGCGGGATGCCATCAAGGTGTTGCTGGCGGATCGCGCCTTCCTGCTGCTGGTGATGGCCAATCTCCTGATGGTGCTGGTCTACTCCCAGTTTCACTCGCCGCTGGTGCAGTACCTGACCCGGGCCGGTATGCCGCAGGTGGCCGAGCTGGTTGCCCTGCTGGTGGCGACCAACGCCCTCACCGTGGTGCTGCTGCAATTTCCGCTGCTGCGGTTGTTGTCACGCTGGCCGGTGCGGGTGCGGCTTCATATCGGTATGGCGCTCTTTCTGGCGGCCCAGCTGCTCTTCGCGCTGGGGGACCCGATGGTACGCAGCCACTGGTTTGGCGCCGTGCTGCTGCTCAGCATCGGCGAGACCATCCTCTTCCCCCTGCTCAACGTGCTGATCGACCAGATGGCCCCCACCCACCTCAAGGGAAGCTATTTTGGCGCCAGCGCACTGGCCGGGTTGGGAGGGGCCGCAGGTGCCCTGCTGGGAGGCTGGATCCTCGAGCAGTGGAGCGGTCAGTGGCTCTATGTGCTGATGGCGCTGCTTTGTGTGGCGATTTTTGCGCTTTATGAAGCTGGCGCCCGACATCATGGTCGGCGAAGTGCCCGGCAGGAGTCGGTGATAGGCTAACCGGGCTGACTTCGCCGCTGGCCAGCCCCTTATGGTTCAGAAGGTCAGCACCTTGTCGGCAGCCAGGGTCCATTGGGCCAGCATCGGCAGGTTGCCGACCTCAATGCCCTCGATCAGCGGCAGGGCGGTAATGCCACGGGCATCGGTGCAGGTCTTGCACAGGCGAATGGTGACGCCCTGTGCCAGCAGGATCTCCAGCATCTGGCGCAGGTTGTACCCTTCGGCCGGAGCCTGACCGGCCAGTGCTGCACTCACCGCATCGGACATCAGGAACAGCTTGAGGCTGGCTCCACCCTGCTCCTTGAGGGCGATAGTGAGACGCAAGGCGTTGAACAGGGATTCGCTGCCATAGGGGGCACCGTTGGCAATGACCACAATTTGTTGATTCATAACAGACTCCCGATTGGAAAGAGCGCCATTGTAGAACCAACAGGGTGCCAATTGCGTGATGTTGCACAACTTCTGTCGCACCTTTTTCCCGCTTGCTTGACCCTGCTGCCGATCGAGGTTTTTATGGTCAGCTCGCAAACAAGACCGGATGAATCGAGATGTGGAAAGTATTGGGAGCCGGCTTGCTGCTGTTGGCGGGTCAGGCCTTTGGCAGTGAGGCGGTCGGTTGCAAGGCCCGTCTGCAGGCCGTCAACGACCAGCTGGTGTTTGCCAAAGAACACAAGAACGCCGGGCAGATTGCCGGGCTCGAACAGGCAGCGCGCAATATCAAGGCCAACTGTACCGATGAAGGTCTGCTTAAGGAGCAGAAAGAGCGGGTTAACAAACTGCGCGGCGAGGTGGACGAGCGCCTGCTCGAGCTGCAGGAGGCGAGAGTCAGTGGCAAACCGGAGAAGATTGCCAAGCGGCAGGCCAGGCTGGAGGAGTCCCAGACCCGGATGCTGGAGGCCCAGCGTGAGCTGGACAAACTGATCCGGCTGGTCGGCAAGTGATGGCTAGCCGCTGAACGCAGGATCAAAAAAGGCCGATTGCTCGGCCTTTTTTCGTTTTACTGCCTGTGCATCCGCACAAACTTCTCCATCAGCTGATCTTCGGTCTCCACATGAGCGGGATCCCAGATGATGCAGTCGATAGGGCAGACACTGATGCAGGTCGGCTTCTCATAGTGACCGACGCACTCGGTGCAGCGACTGGGGTCGATCTCGTAGATCTCCTCACCCAGGCTGATGGCCTGGTTGGGGCACTCGGGATCGCACATGTCACAGTTGATGCACTTGTCGGTGATGAGCAGTGCCATCTCAGGCCGCCGTGTGCGGGTTGCGGGTATCCTGGCTGTCGCCCAGATTGCGCAGCAAAATGCCGTAGTTCACATCCAGATCTTTCGGGACCGGCACATAGACTACGTGACCGTTGCCCGGCGCGGTGTCGATAAGCTCGCCCTTGCGGTTCTCCATCTGCTCCAGATTGAAACGGACGTTGCCCTGCGGGGTCATCAGCTCCAGATTATTGCCCACCAGGAACTTGTTCTTCACCTCGACCTCGACCATGTCACCTTTGCGACCGGTAATCTCGCCGACAAACTGCTGGGTGTCGGAGACGGAGTAGCCGTAGTCGTAGTTCTGGTATTCGCTGTGGTTGTGACGGCGCAGGAAGCCCTCGGTATAGCCGCGGTGGGCCAGATTTTCGAGGGTACCCATCAGGCTGCGGTCGAACGGACGACCCGCCACCGCATCGTCGATGGCCTTGCGGTAAACCTGAGCGGTACGGGCGCAGTAGTAGAAGGATTTGGTGCGCCCTTCGATTTTCAGGGAATGAACGCCCATCTTGGTAAGTCGCTCGACGTGCTCGACGGCACGCAAGTCCTTGGAGTTCATGATGTAGGTGCCGTGTTCGTCTTCGAACGCGCTCATGTACTCGCCCGGACGGTTGGACTCCTCCAGCAGCACCAGTGCATCGCTCGGCTTGCCGAGGCCCAAAGTCGGGTCAACTTTCTGCACGGCGATAGGTTCCTGACGATGGACGATCTGGCCCACTTCGTCTTCCTTGCCCTCGTGTACCTTGTACTCCCAGCGGCAGGAGTTGGTGCAGGTGCCCTGATTGGGGTCGCGCTTGTTGATGTAGCCGGAGAGCAGGCAGCGACCGGAGTAGGCCATGCACAGAGCGCCGTGGACGAACACTTCCAGCTCCATCTCCGGCACCTGCATGCGGATCTCTTCGATCTCGTCGAGCGACAGCTCGCGGGAGAGGATGACCCGGGTCAGGCCCATCTGATGCCAGAACTTCACCGTCGCCCAGTTGACCGCGTTGGCCTGCACCGAGAGGTGAATGGGCATATCAGGAAAAGCTTCGCGCATCATCATGATAAGACCGGGGTCGGACATGATCAGCGCATCCGGCTTCATCTCCACCACGGGGCGCATGTCGCGGATAAAGGTCTTGAGCTTGGAGTTGTGGGGCTGGATGTTGGCCACCACGTAGAACTGCTTGCCGAGGGCATGGGCTTCGTTGATACCAAGCTGCAGGTTCTCGTGATCGAATTCGTTGTTACGCACCCGCAGGCTGTAACGGGGCTGGCCGGCATAGACGGCATCGGCGCCATAGGCGTAGGCGTAACGCATGTTCTTGAGGGAACCTGCGGGGGAGAGCAATTCTGGTTTAAACATGTCGGACTCTTCGTATCTGATTGCAAATCAGGACGATGCCACCTGATGGCATCGTAGTGGTTGAGTTGCGGTGCAAGATGCCCTCCGAGAGGAGGCTCAATGCAGCGCGACCCGATGACGGCATATCCGGGGTTATCGAAAGAAGATGCGCCGGATATTCGGGGTGCGAGATTGTACTCGCCCCCACGTCATCATGCAATTTGGCAGGAATATCATGCGAATGGAAAATCAGTTTTTGGGTAATCTGTGGTGGTGGGTTAGCGATAGTTGTTGATGTTCAATTATCCATTGCGAGTTGAAAATCGGGAAACTGTTCACTCATAAAATTGCGGGGGCTGTGGCCATTGCCTGCGGTGGCCAGCCATTCCCAATCCAGTCTTGGCGAGCCCGCCTTGAAGCGTTGATAGGCAACGCCCTGATGAATGGTCAGAAAGAGGGTCGTGGGGAGTCCCAGCTTGTTGCTGTAGCGCACCATCAGATCGCCCTGATAGTCGTTGCTAATTCTGACTTTGAGCGCCTGCAATGTCAGACCGGTGGCGTGACCATGCTCGTCCCAGACTTCAAACATGATGTGAACACTCTGATGTCGATGATGCCACGATGAGCAAGATGGGATGCAATTGCAACTGTCAGATCTGACAAGGTCGGAAAAATGTGATGAGAATGGCAGAAAGCGAAAACCCGGCGCGAGGCCGGGTTTTCTTGAATGATGGTGGAGGGAGAAGGATTCGAACCTTCGAAGGCAGAGCCGTCAGATTTACAGTCTGATCCCTTTGGCCGCTCGGGAACCCCTCCACAGGGGCAAAGCAAATTGTATTCAGCTATTGCAATCAGGGAAATGGTGGAGGGAGAAGGATTCGAACCTTCGAAGGCAGAGCCGTCAGATTTACAGTCTGATCCCTTTGGCCGCTCGGGAACCCCTCCACGGGGTATTTCCTGATTGTCACTACTTTGCACTTGAATGGTGGAGGGAGAAGGATTCGAACCTTCGAAGGCAGAGCCGTCAGATTTACAGTCTGATCCCTTTGGCCGCTAGGGAACCCCTCCCCAAGTGCGAGGCGCATACTATCAGATCCAGAGGCTTTGTGAACCCCTTGATGAGGCATCTGGCAGTAAAAAATGACTGTTCGTCGATTTTTTGATACATCCAGCTCAAAATTCAAGCTTATCAGCAAGTTGTGCGCTGCTTTTCTGCACAAAACAGCATCCGTGCAAGTTGGCGATCGCGCTGAAGAGAAGGGAAATAGCAGAAGACCGCCAGCGTCGGCGGTCTTCTCGGGCATCACATCTAGCGCTGGAACGGGTAGACCGAACCCAGTTTCAGGATCTGGGTCAGCTCGTCCAGTGCGCTGCGGGACTCCTGCACCAGTGCCGGATCCCGCAGGTCATCGAGGGTCAGGCGGTCGCGGTAGTGGCGATCGACCCAGCCATCGAGGCGGGCAAACTGGCTGTCGTTGATAAGGCAGGCCGGATTGACCGCAGCGAGTTCCTGATCGTTCATGGCAACCCGCAGTCGCAGGCAGGCCGGGCCGCCGCCATTGCGCATGCTCTGTTTCACATCCATATAGTGGACCGCCTTGATCGGGGTCTCCTGCGTCAGCAGCTTGCCAAGATAGGCCGACACCGCCGGATTGTCGCGGCACTCGGTGGGGGCGATGATGGCCATCTCACCGCTCGGCAGGGTGAGGATCTGGGTGTTGAACAGATAGGATTTCACCGCATCCAGCACGGAAACTTCTGCAGTCGGCACCTCGATGAAGTGCAGGTCCCCTTCGCCAAACTTGGTACGTACCTCGGCCAGCGCCGACTCGGTATTGAGGAACGCCTGCTGGTGGAAGAAGAGCACGTTCTGGTTGCCCACCGCGATCACGTCGTTGTGGAATACCCCCTGATCGATCACATCCGGGTTTTGCTGAATAAACACCACGCTCTCCTCGCCAAGGCCATGGAGACGGGAGATGGCCTGGCTTGCCTCCAGAGTCTGGCGGGCCGGATAGCGCTTCGGCGCTGGGCGGGAGTAGTCAAAGGCGCTGCGGCCATAGACAAACAGCTCGACCCCCGCCTCGCCATAGGCACGGCAGAGCCGGGTGTGGTTAGCTGCCCCCTCGTCGCCGAAGTGGTCATTCTCCGGCAGATGGAGGTGGTGGCTGAAGTGGCGATCATTGTTGAACACGGCTCGCAGGATACGGCCCGTGACGTCGGGCTCCAGAGAGCGGTGAAACTTGTTGGTCAGGTTGGCGGGGGTGAAGTGAATGCGGCCATCCTGGGTATCGGCACTGGGAGAGACGGTGGCGGCATTGGCGGTCCACATGCTGGAGGCTGAATAGCAGGCAGCCAGTACGGCAGGAGCCTGCTTGGCGGCCTGCTCCAGCACCCGGGCATCGTTGCCAGTGAAGCCGAGGCGGCGCAGGGTGGCGAGATCGGGACGCTCTTGTGGCGCCAGTACCCCCTGGGTCATGCCAAGCTCGGTCAGCGCCTTCATCTTGCGCAGCCCCTGCTTGGCGGCCTCTTTCGGATTGGAAGCCTCCTGGGCATTGCTCTGGGAGGCAACGTTGCCGTAGGAGAGGCCGGCATAGTTATGAGTCGGGCCGACCAGACCGTCGAAATTTACCTCGAAGTGCTTCATTGAGTACATCCTTTCGATTTTTATGATGGGTAGCGGTTCCTTCCGCGCGCAATGCGTCGGGGTTGGGCCATTATAAAGAGATTTTATGTTTTTGTAACAAGCCGGTAACCAGCAGACGTTTTTATGTCGTTTCAGATATAAAAAGAGGGGCGGTATGGCAGAAAATTGAAAAAGCGGTTGCGTCCGGCCTGTTGCCTTCGCATTAATAAATAAAGAAGCAATAAAAGAAGCCGTGTGGTTCGGGCTGGTCAGGCAAATTTGCTCACAAGATTGCTTTTTCGCGCCAAATCTCTTATACAGCCCCACAAAACCGCACACCAACCCCGTCGGGTGCAATGAGGATAATAGTTACAGCATGGGCAAATCACTGGTCATAGTGGAGTCTCCGGCCAAGGCCAAGACGATCAACAAATATCTGGGCAAGGACTACGTGGTGAAATCCAGCGTTGGTCATGTTCGCGATCTGCCCACCAGCGGCAGCGCCAGCACCGAGCCCAAGAAACCTGTCATTCGCGGCATCAAGTTGAGCGAATCCGAGAAGGCTGCCAAGGATCGCAAGGCCCTGTTTGCCCGGATGGGTATCAATCCGACCGCTGGCTGGCAGGCTAACTACCAGATTTTGCCCGGCAAGGAGAAGGTGGTCAGCGAGTTGCAAAGTCTGGCCGAGAAAGCCGACACCATCTATCTCGCAACCGACTTGGATAGAGAAGGAGAGGCGATCGCCTGGCACCTGCGCGAGATCATCGGTGGCGACGACAGCCGCTACAAGCGCGTGGTGTTCAACGAGATCACCAAGAGCGCCATCAAGGAGGCGTTTGCCCAGCCGTCCGAACTCAATATTGACCGCGTCAATGCCCAGCAGGCCCGTCGTTTCCTCGACCGCGTGGTGGGTTACATGGTCTCCCCGCTGCTGTGGAAAAAGCTGGCCCGCGGTCTCTCCGCCGGTCGAGTGCAATCCGTTGCGGTGCGTCTCATCGTCGATAAAGAGCGCGAAATCAAGGCGTTCGTACCGGTCGAGTTCTGGGATCTCAATGCCGACCTGCTGACCGGTGACAAGAGCGATCTGCGGATGGAAGTGGTCAGCCGCAACGGGGCCGACTTCAAGCCGGTGACCCAGGCCGAGACCTTTGCCGCTGTCGCAGCCCTGGAAGGGGTCGACTACAAGGTGGTGAACCGGGAAGACAAGCCGACCGGCTCCAAGCCGTCCGCGCCGTTTATCACCTCTACCCTGCAGCAGGCGGCCTCTACCCGGCTGAGCTTTGGGGTCAAGAAGACCATGATGATGGCCCAGCGTCTCTATGAAGCGGGTTACATCACCTATATGCGTACCGACTCCACCAACCTCAGCAAAGAGGCGGTTGAGGCGGTGCGTGAATATATCGGCGAGCAGTATGGCGCGGCCTATCTGCCAGCCGAGCCGAATTTGTATGGCGCCAAGGCCAATGCCCAGGAAGCGCACGAAGCGATCCGTCCCTCCAACGTACAGGTGACTGCCGAGATGCTGGAAGGGATGGAGCCGGATGCCATGCGTCTGTACGATCTTATCTGGCGTCAGTTCGTTGCTTGCCAGATGACGCCGGCTCAGTACGACTCCTCCACCCTGACCGTCAAGGCGGGTGAGTTCGAGCTCAAGGCCCGTGGCCGTACCCTGCGCTTCGCCGGTTGGACCAAGGCACTGCCGCCGATGGGTCGCAAGGGCGAAGATAGCCAGCTGCCGGCGGTGACCGTTGGCGAGGTGCTGAAACTGGTCAAGCTGGATCCGCGCCAGCACTTCACCAAGCCGCCTGCCCGTTTCACCGAAGCCGCGCTGGTGCGCGAGCTGGAAAAACGCGGCATCGGCCGTCCCTCTACCTACGCCTCCATCATCTCCACTATCGTCGATCG
Source organism: Aeromonas sp. 25-AL00135 (assembly GCF_054052385.1). Classification (NCBI taxonomy): domain Bacteria; kingdom Pseudomonadati; phylum Pseudomonadota; class Gammaproteobacteria; order Aeromonadales; family Aeromonadaceae; genus Aeromonas; species Aeromonas sp. 25-AL00135. The sequence goes on from NZ_JBSTYQ010000001.1 coordinate 192,572, forward strand.
CGGCTATGTGCGGGTTGAGAGCCGCCGTTTCTTCGCCGAGAAGATGGGTGAGATCGTCACCGATCGTCTGGTGGAGAACTTCGTCGAGCTGATGAACTACGAGTTCACCGCCAAGATGGAAGACAAGCTTGATGGCATCGCCGAAGGGAGCCTTGAGTGGAAGAAGGTGCTGGACGCCTTCTACGCCGAGTTTACCCAGGAGCTGGAGAAGGCCGACAAGGCGCCCGAAGAGGGCGGCATGCGTGCCAACCAGATGGTGATGACCGACATCGACTGCCCTGATTGCGGCCGCAAGATGGGTATTCGTACCGCCACCACCGGCGTGTTCCTCGGCTGCTCCGGCTATGCCCTGCCGCCGAAAGAGCGCTGCAAGAAGACCATCAACCTGGTCTCTGCCGACGAGTTTGTCTCCGCCACTGACGGCGAAGAGGCGGAAACCGAAGCGCTGCGCGCCAAGCACCGCTGCGGTGTCTGTGGTACAGCGATGGATGCCTATATCATCGACGATAGCCGCAAGCTGCACGTCTGTGGTCGCAACCCGGATTGCGATGGCTACGAAATCGAGAAGGGCCAGTTCAAGCTCAAGGGCTACGAAGGGCCGAGCATCGAGTGCGACCGTTGCGGCAGCGAGATGCAGCTCAAGAACGGCCGTTTCGGCAAGTACATGGGCTGCACCAACGAGACCTGCAAGAACACTCGCAAGATCCTGAAAAACGGTGACATCGCGCCGCCGAAGGAGGATCCGGTGCCGCTGCCGGAGCTCAAGTGCACCCAGTCCGATGCTCACTTTGTGCTGCGTGACGGGGCTGCCGGTCTGTTCCTTGCGGCCAGCAACTTCCCCAAATCCCGCGAGACCCGCGCTCCGCTGGTGGAAGAGCTCAAGCGCTTCAAGGATCGCATCTCCGCCAAGCACAAGTATCTGGCCGGTGCCCCGCTCACCGATCCGGACGGCAACCCCGCCATCGTGCGCTTCAGTCGCAAGACCAAGGAGCAGTACGTGATGAGCGAGGTCAACGGCAAGGCGACTGGTTGGACCGCTCACTACGACAACGGTACCTGGCAAGAGAGTTTGCCAAAGGCTAAAAAAGCCTGATGAAAAGAGGCCCCGACAAGGGGCCTCTTTGCTTATGGATAGCGGTATACTGAGACAGCTGCAAGGAGTGCAGCTGTCGTCAATCGCGAAGTAGACAAGGAGGTTGAGATGGAGATTAGCGAGATCCGGCCGGGCATGAGCTGCATGACCCGTGAAGGGGCGGCCTATGTGCTGGAGGTTGACCGGCAGAGCCTGCTGGTGCTGCTGCAGCGCGCGGATGAGACCATACCGGTGCAGGTGCGCAGCGACGAGATCCTGGCGCCGCTGGAGTGATCCGGCTGTGATCCCCTCAAAATGGCAGTAGAAAAAGCAGCTCGGCCAGATCGGGCTGCCATTGCCACTCCTTCATTCTGACCCGCCCACCGATCACCACGACCCCTTCTTGCTGCAGGCGTCCCGTCTGTTCGGCAAAGCCTGGCGATCCTTTCGGTAACGAGATAGTGCCCGCTGTGCCCAGCACCCGATGCCACGGCAGTACCTTGTCGGTTTCCCGCAGCACCTTGCCCACCAGTCTTGCCCGTCCGGGCAGCCCCGCCAGATCGGCCACCTGACCATAACTGACCACCCTGCCTGCCGGGATCAGGGCGATGATCGCTTCGATACGGGCAGTTTTGTTCAATGAGGATGGACTTGATTCAATGCTCATAGACCCGATTCGTCAAAAACAACAGAAGCGCCATTGTGGCGCTTCTGTCATGGGGTTGGCAATGATTCAGCCGAAGGTCTGGCTAAGGCCCTTCAGTTGCTTGGCCCGTTCCAGCAGAGCCTGGCTGGAGTGATCGACATCCAGCATCTTCTGACTATTGGCGTGGGAGTAAGCGGATATCTGGTGGATGCTGCGGCTGATCTCCTCCACGACCGCTTGTTGCTGCTCTGCAGCGGTGGCGATCTGGGTGGAGTGTTCGGTGACCAGCTCTATCTCTGTCAGCACGGTATGGAGGCTGCTGGCGCCCTGGCGGGTCATCTCGGCACATGCGCGGGTCTGCTGCAGGTTCTCCTGCATCATCCCCTTCCAACGTCCCAGCGTGTGCTGGATCTGCTTGATGCTGCCCTGGATCTGCTCGGTCGCCTTGTGGGTGCGGGTCGATAGAGTACGCACCTCGTCTGCGACCACCGCAAAACCACGGCCCTGCTCCCCGGCGCGAGCGGCTTCGATGGCTGCGTTGAGGGCCAGCAGGTTAGTCTGCTCGGCGATGCCCTGGATCTCGCCCATGACACTGCCAATCCGTTCGGATTCGCTGGCGAGCTCCACTGCCGAGTTGAACGCCAGCTCAGCCTGTTTGGCGAGCTGTTCGATCTGTTGCTCGGTCTGGTTCAACTGCTGGTTGGTTTGTTCACAACGATTGCGAGCTTCGTTGACCTGACCGTTGGAGTCTTGAATGTTGCGGGCGATCTCGTGAGCTGTGTTGGCCATTTGAGTCATAGCCGCAGCCATCTGCTGGGTCTGGGCATCTTGCTCGTTGATATCGAGACAGGCCTGATGAGAGGCCTGCTTCAGATTGATGGCCAGGGTTTGCAGAGGTGCCGTGGCATCATTGATCCTCCCCAAAACGGTTCGGATGCGGGCCTGCAGCATCTTGATATGAAAATCGGCAATGGCGCCGGGGTTGTCACCGGAGTAGACCAGCCGGGTCAGACTGTCATATTCGCGGCCCAGCTGCTGTAGATAGTGGGGCAGGGCAAAGAGCTCGCGCCAGTAGGCTCCGCCAAGAAGCAACAGGGGCAGCAGCATCAGCAGGACGGTCATGGCCCCTTGGCTGGCGAAGGCCCAGCCCATCAGGCCGAGCAGCAGCAGGGTAATGGCCGGGGTGCGCACTCTGGCAAGAGAGGGAAGGTTGCTGCTGTTGCCGCGCTCGGCCTTGAGCAGGGCTTGGTAGGTCTGAGCGGCGATGCGCTTGAATTGTGGCTCGGGTTTGCAGCGTACCGACTGGTAGCCGCTGATCCTGTTGCCTTCATAGATGGGGGTCACATAGGCATCTACCCAGTAATAACGGCCATCCTTGCAGCGATTCTTGACGATGCCGCGCCAGGGTTTGCCCTCCTTGAGGCGGGCCCAGAGATCGGCGAAGGCGGCCTTGGGCATGTCGGGGTGGCGTACCAGATTGTGGTTGTGTCCCACCAGTTCATCGACCGGGTAGCCTGCGATGTCGCAGAAGGCCGGGTTGGCGTAGGTGATCACCCCGCGCAGGTCTGTGGTGGAGACCAGTTGTACGTCGGCAGGAAACTCCACTTCGCTATCCAGGGTATGGACATCTCTGCGGGTCATAGGAATACGCTCCGATGTTCTTGTTGATAATGTTGTCGTTGTTATTGTGGCAGATCTGGAGGTGGCCGCAGGCTCGCGCCAGCAGGAGACAGACCAGCTTCATTGGGGGCTGGATTTTGCCAATAATGGCGGATGAATGGTAGGGGGAAGTTGATGTTTTGTTGGCTAATCGTAAAAAAGGCGGCCGATTGGCCGCCAAAGTAGAGACAACATTACCTCTGTGGCATCCGGTAGCGCACCTGCAACTGATCGAGGATCTGCAGCTGGCCCGGCAGGCGGGCGGCGAAGTGCTCCCAGCCCTTGTGGGCGGGATCGCTCCAGGCCACCTCGGCCGTGGCCAGCATACGCGGGAACAACATGTAGTCGAGACGATCACGGCTGGTGATCAATTCTGACCACAAGGGGCTCAGCACCCCGAGGATGTTATCGTTGGCATGGAAATCGGCTGGGGCAGGGTCGCAAGCATAAACCTGCTCCAGATTGAGGGTCCCCGCCCAGTAGAGGCCGGGTTCATGAATATCGGCGCTCCAGGCCAGATCCAGATAGAGGAACTGGGCGGGCGCCATCACCACCGGATAACCGGCTGCGGCAGCATCCAGCCCCGCCTGAAAGCTGGTCCAGGCACAGATGGCCGCTTTGCGGCTCACCTTGTCGCCATGCAGGATCTCCTCCCAGCCGATCATCTGTTTGCCTCTGGCGGCCAGATAGCGCTGGCAGTGGCGCAGCAGATGGCCCTGCAGCTCGCGGCAGTCTGCGTAGCCCTGTTCGGTCATCAGCTGCTGGCAGGCGGGGCTGTCGGTCCAGACCCCGGTCGGCACCTCGTCACCCCCCATGTGGATCTGCGGGCCGGGGAAGAGCTCGCATACCTCGTCCAGCACCGCCTCCAGGAAGCGGTAGGTGCCGGGCAGGGCGGGGTTGAGCACGTTGTCATCGAAATGCTGAACCGAGCGGTAGCGGGAGTGATCCGCCGTTTCGATCAGCAACTCGGGCAGCGCCTTGATGGCGGCGTGGCAGTGGCCCGGGATGTCGATCTCGGGAATGACGGTGATGCCGAGCTCAATGGCATAGCTCACCAGCTCCTTCACCTCGCTCTGGGTGTAGTAGCCGCCATAGGGTTCGGCGCCGCCGCTGAGCTGGGGGCCGATCGCCAGATCGTGGCCGCGCCAGGCACCCACATCGGTCAGCTCCGGGAAGGTCTTTATCTCGAGTCGCCACCCCTCGTCATCGGTCAGATGCCAGTGGAAGCGGTTGAACTTGTAGAGGCTCATCAGCTTGAGTAGACGCTTGATGGTGGCCGGAGTGTGGAAGTGGCGGGCGCAATCGAGAAAAATGCCGCGAAAGCCAAAGCGCGGGGCATCCTCCAGCGTGACGCAGGGCAGGCTCTCCCCATGTTGCAGATACCATTGGGCTAGCGTCACCAGCCCATGACGCCAGCCCGTTTCGTCGGCGGCGGCAATTACCACCTCCTGCGGCGTGATGGTGAGTTGGTAGGCTTCGGGGGCCAGTTTGGCCTCGGTCAGCCGGATTTCTGCGTCGTGATCCTGCTCCAGCGCCAGCGATGTGAGTTCGTTGAAGTGGGCCAGCAATTTCGGCACATCGCGGGGGGCGCTGACATGAGCCCGCTCTGCCAGCCGGAAGTTCCCCTCCAGCAGTACCAGATGGGCCGGTTGCGGCACTATACCGGGCAGAGGCTCGATATCCGGCAGATCGGGGCGGGCTACCGGCGGGTTCTCCAGTCCGAGATCCTGCGCCGCCAGCGTCACCGGCAGCAGCTGGGCACCCGTGGTCGCCTCCGGCAGGCTGAGAAAGAAGCCCTGCGGCATGTCGGAGAGCTTCTTGATGGGCGTCTGGCGGCAGCAAAAGCGCAGCTCGCAGCTGCCAGTTTTTGGGACAATCACCTTGTAGCTGCCGCTCTGGCGCTCCAGCTCGCCCCCTTGCAAGGAGTCGGGGTCGATATGGCGAGCCAGACAGAAGTGCAGCTTCCACTGGGTATCAGGCATGCGGGATAGGGTGAAGGTGAACCAGACATCCTCGCCGTCACGTCGGGCGACCTGGGTGTGGATCAGGGGTGTAGACATGGAAAATCCTCTGATTGGGCAAACAGGATGGCGCCATCGAGCGCATCTGCCTGGGGGGGGATCAGGTTGAGCTGGCCGAGACGGGGAGCGAGGCGGGTGCCAATCCCCCCCAGCAGGGCGATCTGTCTGGCACCGAGCTGGGTCATCCCCTCCAGCAGGATCCGCAGCTGTTCGCAGGTTTCGTCCAGCAGCTGATTGGCGAGCTCGTCGCCATCGCTGGCTGCATCGAATACCCAGGGGGCAAAGTGGCCATAGTCCGCAGGAATGGCGCGGGCGGCCCAGCGAACCACCTCGGCCTGATCTCGCTTGAAGCGATCCATCAAGCGGATGGCGAGGGTGCTGGGGGGCAGAATGCCGTCGTGGCAGAGCAGGGATTGCTGGATGGCGCGCAGCCCCAGCCAGGCGCCGCTGCCTATGTCCGAAATGGGGAAGCCGCGGCCGGAGCAGGTGCGGATCTGCCCCTCCTGATAGACCAGCCCCACCGAGCCGGTACCGGCGATCAGGATGGCCCCCTCCCGGCCACCAAAGGCGCCGAGGCAGGCACCGAAGGCATCGGAGGTGAGCCTGACGCTGGCGAAGGGGAAGGGCATCTCGAGCAGGGCGTGATAGCAGTCGGCCAGCTCGGCGGAGGCGAGCGCCAGCCCGACCCCCATCTGCTGTTCGCTCTCGATAGCGATCCCGGCGGCAAGGCGGGCGCTGGCGATGGCGGCCAGTACATTGGCGTGGGCATGGGGGATGCCCAGCTCCAGATTGGAGCCGGCCGCGCGCCCCTCTCCGAGCAGTTTGCCCGCCCGATCCCGAATGCGGGCGCGGGTGTGGGTGCCCCCGCCATCGACGCCGACCCAGAACTCAATCATGGCGACCTCCTGCGGCATTTTGCCAGCTGATGGCCAGGGCGAACCAGGCGGCGTGGGGGATCCACTGCTCGCCCCAGCGCCAGTTCTGATCCAGCCGATCCTTGTACTCCTCCGGAATAAAGGCCACCTCATTTTCGTCATCAAACCCTGAGGTGATGCCGTTGCAGATGCCCCCCTGCGCATTGGGATACCCGGCGGTATAGGTGGGGTTGTTGATGCCGTGGCCCGCCAGCATGCAGGCGTTGAAGGGGTTTTGCCCGAGGATCCAGTCGAGTTGGCGCTGGCCATAAGTGAGCAGCGGCTGGCTCTGGCGAGGGAAGTGGCGGGCGCCAGCAAAGGCCATGGCCGCCAGCGAGGCGAGGCGGGCGTTCTCCCCCTGCCACCAGTAACCGGATTCGTTGTTGTGGGGCATAAAGAAGCTGACGCGCGGCGCTTCATCCACCCCTTTCACATATTGGCGGGCGAGGGAGAAGGGGTTGCCCGCGCGGGCACAGAGCGCCAGCTCGGCGGCCAGCGCCTGCTCCACCACGGTTTGTACCCTAGCCTTGTATTCCTGATCCGGCTCTACGCCCAGATATTCCAGCAGCGCCAGCACCGGCAGGCCCGCCTCGGCGGCGTGATAGTAGGGGCGCGAGCCATCCTCGTTGGCCGACCAGTAGTGACCAAGCTCCGGATGAATGCGCTGGCGGGCACAGAGCTTGCTGGCACGGACTCTCGCTTCATTCAGCCACTCGTTGCCGAAGGTGCGGGTCAGCTCCACCGTTGCCAGCAGGGCGCAGTAGTCGTCGATGATGTTCTCGATCCCGTCATCCAGATAGGAGAGGTTGTGTTCACGCAGATGCAGGTAGCCGCGTTTGGCGGCCTCGGCGTAGCGGCTGGCATCGAAGTCGCCGCTGACGCTCTCGCGGGCGGCGCGGGCCAGCGCGGCGATGGCCATGCCGCCCCCTTGGCGAAAACCTGCCTGCCAGTTGGCGGACTTGAGCCCCTGCTGGGTGGCATAGGCGCATAGCTCGCGCTGCTCCGGGTCCTTGCTCCACTTGTCGAACAGGGTCATGTAGAAGAAGCCCGACTCATCCTGCATCCGGCAGAGGAAATCGGCGCCGTGCAGCGCCTCGTCATTGAGCCGCTTGCAGAGGTTCACCCCGTCGATATCGTGGCGCGGGGCCAGCAGTTCGCGGCACTTGAGCAGGGCCCACACCACCATGGGGGTCTGCTGGGGGTTGAGGTAGTTGGCGTAGGAGAGGTGGCTCAGGTACTTGCTCATGTCGCCGCTGGCATCGAACCAGCCGCCGTGCACATCTTTGTGCTGGTCGGTGCCAAACAGGCGGGCGCTGCGGTCGGCCCGATCAAAGGTGCCGCTGGCGCGCTGCCCCTTGAAGTAGTGAATGACATCGGAGAGACAGCGGCTGGCCAGCAGATCCTGGCCGATGGCAAAACGGGTGGAGCGGACTATGCCTTGGGCAGTGATCGCCTCCAGCCGATAGTCGCCGGGCTCCTTGAAGGCGGAGAAGTCGGCGCGCCAGTAAGCGCGGCCCTGCCAGCCGGGGACGTTGCCAGCCGGTTGCAGCGGGGTTTCAAACAGGATCTGGCCATCATCAAGGCGTTGCAGCCTGACATAGCCGCCGAGATCAGGGGCGGGGGAGGTTTGCAACAGGGCGACCTTGTGTCCGTCGCACTCGTAGCCCACCTGATTGATCAAGAGTTCCATCAAGGTATTACTCCTGTGGTTCACCGCCGGGCGGTGAGGCACATCACGGGGCTGTGGCCGCCCCGTATCGAGGCATGGCCGGACGGGGTTGTCCGGCCGGTCTAAGGCTCACCTTCACTCGTAGAGGTAGCAGCGCACGAAGTGGTTGTCGGCAAGCTTGGTGATGGGGGGCTGCGCCTCCTTGCAGCGGGGCATCGCCTGATTGCAGCGCCCGGCAAAGGGGCAACCGCAGGATTCCGGCGTCCAGAGCGGGATCTCCCCCTTGCGGCCCCCCTCCAGCTCGGCGTGGATACTCTTCTCCGGGTCGGGCACCGCCGAGATAAGCAGCTGGGTGTAGGGGTGCTGCGGGTGATGCAGGATTTCGTCCACCTCGCCCCACTCCACCATGTGACCCACATACATGACCGCCAGATCTTCCGCCACATAGCGGGCGGTGGCGATGTCGTGGGTGATGTAGAGCATGGAGACACCGAGCTCGTTCTTCATCTGCTCCATCAGGTTGAGGATGCCGATGCGAATGGAGACGTCGAGCATGGAAGTCGGCTCGTCCGCCAGCACCACTTCCGCCTCCACCGCCAGATTGCGGGCGATGTTGACCCGCTGGCGCTGGCCGCCGGAGAGCTGGTGCGGATATTTTGCCGCCGTCGCCTTGGCGGGGGTCAGGCCGACCTTTTCCAGCAGGGCGTAGACCATGTCGGGCAGCTCTTTTTTGTCGATCACCTTGCTGTGCAGTAGCAGGGGGCGGGCGATGTGATGATAGATGGTGTGGGTCGGGTTGAGCGAACCGAACGGATCTTGCCACACCATCTGCACGCTCTGGCGATAGTCCAGCAGGGCGGTGCCCTTGTTGAACTCCTCCAGATCGTGGCCGCGATAGAGAATGCGCCCGGCACTGAGCTTGTACATCTTGGCGATGATCTTGGCGATGGTGCTCTTGCCGGAGCCCGACTCCCCGACCACCGCCAGGGCGCGGCCCCGGTGCAGGTTGAAGGTGATGTCGGAGAGCGCCCGCATCTTGCCACTCTTGATGGCATTGGAGTTGATGGGGAAGTCCTTGTAGAGGTGCTGGACTTCGATGATGGGTGCATCGGTTTTGGCGATTTGCATGACAGACATCCTTAACAGCCAGCGGCCTTGTCCAGATAGATCACGGAATCTTGTTGCAGTCCCTGCTCCTCATAGAGGTGGCAGGCGGTCTGTTGCCCGGGGCGGATCTCGGCCAATCTGGTGTACTCCTGACGGCAGCGATCGTGCACCTTGCCGCAGCGGGCCTGAAAGCGGCAGCCGACCGGCACCTCCAGCAGGTTGAGCGGGGTGCCCGGGATCCCCTCCAGCACCTTCTTCGGCCCGTGCAGGGGCGGGAAGGAGTTGCCGAGCCCTCTGGTATAGGGGTGCAGCGGTGCGGTCAGGATCGCCTTGGAAGGAGCCACCTCCACCAGCTCACCGGCATACATGATGCCGATGCGATCGCAGAACTCCACCATCAGGGAGAGGTCGTGGGTGATGAACAGAATGGAGAAGTTGAACTTCTCTTTCAGGGCATAGACCTTCTGCAGGATCTCCCGCTGCACCACCACATCGAGTGCCGTGGTTGGCTCATCCATGATGAGCAGCTCGGGGTTGAGCGCCATGGCGATGGCGATCACCAAGCGCTGACGCATGCCGCCGGAGAACTGGTGCGGGTAATCCTTGAGCCGGCTCGGGTGGATATCGACGATGGTGAGCAGCTCCTGGGCGCGCTTGATCGCCTCGTAACGGGTCAGGCCGGGATTGTGGGCCAGCAGCACGTCGCAGAACTGCTCCTCCATCCGCAAAACAGGGTTCAGGGCGTTCATGGCGGACTGGAACACCACCGACACCTGTTGCCAGCGGTAGGAGCGCAACCGTTCGTCGTTGTAGTGGAGGATATTCTCCCCCTTGAACAGGATCTCGCCACCGCTGATGTAGGCGGGCGGCTTGTGCAGTCGGGCCACCGAGAAGGCGACGGTGGATTTGCCGCAGCCCGACTCACCGGCGAGACCGAAGATCTCGCCCTGTCTGATATCGAAGCTCACCGAGTTGACGGCGCGCACGTCGCCATTTTCGGTGATGTAGTCGACGCAAAGATTGCGTACTGACAGCAGGGGATGCTTGTTCATGCTGTCTTCTCCTGTGCTGTGGCAACCGGAGCGGTGACCGGGGCCGCGAGTTTCTTCCAGCGGCTCAACCCTTTGTGGGAGCGCAGCTGCGGGTTGGCGATCTCGTCGATGGCGAAGTTGAGCAGAGCCAGACCGGCACCCAGGGTGGCGATGGCAAAGCAGGGGGCCAGGATCTCCCACCAGGCGCCGACCAGAATAGCGCTGGAGGTCTGGGCGTTGTAGAGCATGATGCCCCAGCTCACCACGGTCGGGTCGCCAAGCCCCAGGAACTCCAGGGTCGCTTCGGTGACGATGGCGTAGATGATGGAGCCGATGAAGCTCACCCCGATGATGGAGATGAGGTTGGGCAGGATCTCCACCAGAATGATGCGCCAGGCCGGCTCGCCCAGCACTTCGGCGGCGATGACGAACTCCTTCTCGCGCAGGGCCAGAGTCTGGGCGCGGATGACCCGCGCGCCATAGGCCCACGAGGTCAACCCTATTATCACGGCAATCACCGCCGGTGACGCCTCCCCGATAAAGCTCGCCAGCACCAGTAGCAAGGGGAGGTTGGGGATCACCAGCACCACGTTCATCAGGAAGGTGAGGCACTCATCCACCAGACCGCCGAAGTAACCGGCGGTGATGCCGATGGCGACGGCCAGGGTGCAGACCAGCAGGCCTGCGCTGAAGCCTACCAGCAGCGAGATACGGGCGCCGTTGGTGAACTGGGCCCAGATGTCGTGGCCCATGCGGGTTGAACCCATCACGAACTCGGCACTGGGCGGCTGGTGCGGGCGAGCCACCCGTTTGGTCGGCTCGTTGCTGGCCAGAATGGGGGCAAAGAGGGCCATCAGTACGAAGGCAACCACGATGGCGAGGCCACAGGCAGCCTTCTTGTTGCCCAGCAGGATTTTGAGAATGGTCGGCATACGCATCTTATTTGCCTCCTGTACGCAGACGGGGATCCAGGAAGACGTAGAGCACGTCGGCCAGGAAGTTGAAGCTGAGCATGGTGATGGTCATGATGAGCAGCTGCCCCTGAATGAGCGGGTAGTCGCGGGCCAGAATGCCCTGATAGAGAGTCAGGCCCAGACCGGGATAGTTGAAGATCACCTCGGTGATGAGAGAGCCACCGATGACGAAACCGAGCGCCATGGAGAGGGCGGTGACGCTGGGCAGAATGGCGTTGCGGGCGCCGTAGTTGAAGATCACCCGGTTGCTGGAAAGCCCCTTGGCCTTGGCCATGGTGATGTAATCCTCGCCCAGCAGGTTGATCATGTTGTTGCGCATGGTGATGAGAAAGCCCCCCACCTGCACCACGGCCAGGGTCAGCACCGGCATGATGGCGTGGGTCATGATGCTCTTGATGTGCTCCCAGCCCCAGTCAGCCTTGATCTCCGGGCTGTAGGCGTAGCCGATGGGCAGCCATTCGAGGCTGACCCCGAACAGGAACAGGGCGAGCAGGGAGACCACCACCGGCGGAATGGCCTGCATCACCAGGGTGAGCGGGGAGAGAATGCTGTCCATCCGGCCGCCGCGATACCAGGCGGCGAAGATGCCAACGATGGAACCGAGGGAGAAGCTCAGGATGGTGGAGGTGCCGACCAGAAACAGGGTCCAGCCGATGGCACGGCCCAGCACGTCAGAGACCTGCTGCGGGTAGAAGCGCACCGAGGTGCCGAGATCCCAGGTGAAGACACTCTTCACATAGGTGAGAAACTGGGTGCCGATGGGGCCGTCGACGAAGCCGAAGGTGGCTTTGAGGGCTTCCAGGGCGGCGGGTTCCATCATGGCGCCAGCGCGGGCAAACATCACGGAGACAGGATCCCCTGGCATGGCACGGGGTAACAGGAAGTTGATGGTGGCGGCTACCAGAAAGGCAACCAGGTAGAAGGAAAAGCGTCTCAGTATGAATCCCATGATAGTACCTTTTACTGCAAGTCTGCCCCGCGTCGGGTATAGCGACCCCAACCCCGGCGGTGCCGGGCAAGAAGGGGATTAACGGGGAAGATGGCCCCCCGCAGGGGGCCGGGATTGTTTAGCTGTTTGGCTTGAGGGACAACACGTGCAGCAGACGCTCAGGGGTGTCCGGGTGGAGCTGAGGTTTGGCTACCGGGTTATCAGCACTGAACCAGCCGTTGAAGCGCTTGGTGCTGTACTCGTACCAGGTCGGGTTGTTGAAGACCGGAATGATGGTCTGGTTGGCACCAACACGATCCTGGATGGCGAACATGATCTCCTTCTGCTTGGCCGCATCGGCGGTCTGGGTGAAGTCATCGATCAGCTTGTCGAGCTCGGGATCCTTGTAACGGGGCGCGGCGAAGCGGTTGCCACGGTCGCCCATGTTGCGGGAGTGGAACGCGGTCTCGAAGTACTTGTGCGGGTTGGCACCGGCAAAGTAACCCTGCAGGGCGACATCGAAGTCACCGGTGATCAGGTTCTCGGTCCAGACGGTCGCTTCCGGGGTGGCGGTCTTGGCGTTCAGGCCCAGCGCCTGCAGCCCTTCTACACCAATCTGAACTGTGTTGACCCAGTCGGTCCAGCCGTTCGGCACCAGAACCTTGAACTCGATCTTTTTGCAGCTCGGGGTGTCGAGGAACTTGTCGCCGTCACAATCCTTGTAGCCTGCCTCTTTCAGCAGGGCCTTGGCCCCTTCCAGATCGAACTTGTTGTACTTGCCGTACTTCTTGTCCACTTCCGGGTTGTTCCAGGAATCAAAGGCTTTGCCCAGACCTGACGGATACTCGTTGACGGTGGGGTAGCCGTAGCCCGCGATATCCACCATGGACTGGCGGTCCATCGCCATGGAGAAGGCGCGGCGGAAGTTGATGTCGTTGAAGGCTTCGTTATTGCCCGGGTTCTTGGTCTGGAAGTTGACGTTGAACGCCACGGTACCGGAGGCCGGGAACCAGTATTTGTTGTTCTTCGGATCGTTGCCGACGTAGAGGCGCTCGATATCCGGCACGAAGGAGCCGAACCAGTCGATGTCACCTTTCATGACAGCAGCCAGCACCTGGTCGTTGGTGGCCATCTGCGGCATGCGGATACAGTCGATAGCGAGGTTGGCGTTATCCCAGTAGTGCGGGTTGCGGCACTGGGTGTAGAGCTGGGCGGAGAAGTTGTCCACTTCGGTGAAGGGGCCAGTACCAACCGGCTTGTCGTTGGTGAAGGCAACCGGATCTTTCACCGATTTCCACTGATGCTCCGGCACTATAGGTACCAGCACCAGATCGTTCACCACGTTGGTGTTGACCTCGGTCAGGTCGAATTTGACCTTGTTTGGGGCCAGCTTCTCAACGCTCTTGATCTGGGTCCAGATTGAGCGCTCATCCAGCGCCTTGTTGGCCTTGACCAGATTGAAGGAGAAGATGATGTCATCGGCATCAAAGGCTTCGCCGTCAGACCACTTCACGCCGTCACGCAGATCGAAGGTGACGGATTTCAGGTCATCGCTGAACGCATAGTTGGTGGCCAGACGATAGACGGGTTTGCCCCCTTGCATATCGTTGAAGATCACCAGCGGTTCATAGATGAAGTGACGGGTGGTGTGCAGCAAGCCCGCTTGCAGGAAGGGGTTGAAGTTCTTGACCCAGGCGGTTTCCTGCTGTGCGACCATGGTCAGCACGGTTTTGTTTTCTGCGGCCATGGCGTTACCGGCGGCACCGGCAAGCATCATGGTTCCCAGCATTACAGCGGTAGAGATTTTGGATACTTTGGCAAGCATATGTTTTCCTTTCTTATTTTTTGGCATTCCCGAGGGTTCGCCTTGTTTTGTGTGAGCACCGGTTTCGCATGCTGATGAAATCGGCCCTCTGTGTTGGTCAGGTGTCTAACCTTTGTCGTTCTGTTTTCCAACGCCCTAAGCAAACCAGAATTAACAGGAAAACAACAACTATTGATTTCGTTGTTTTCGTAAAAATTGACGGTATTACGTCAATCTCGTCAAAATGCTTTTTTATCTGTTTAAAATCATTGATTTGTGTTATTTGCTCTCGCGTAAAAAGTGGCTGTGAAAATGGCGTATATGACAAATTTGTGAATTGGATCTGCTCTCGGTTTCGGGGTCGGGCGGGGCTTTGTTTTGCATAAAAAGAAACCAGATTGCCAATTGTGATCCGGCGCCCGTTTAGGGCGCCGTGTCACGGCTTGCGGTTGGCGAGTTGACGCAGGGTCTGGGCGCTGTGCTGCAACTGCTGGCGCTGGTGGTCATTGAGCGGGCAGTGGCCCAGCACATACTCGGTGGTGGCCACGACCGTCTTCCAGCGTGGCGACTTGGGCAGGGTGTCCAGACTCAGGTATTTGTCGAGGGTGCGGGTCTGCGGGCTGGATCTGTCCATATAGACCCGCCACAGCTTGCTCTTCTCCGCCAGCACGATTTTGCCCTTGCCGGTTCCCTGCTGCCAGGCATCCAGGGTGAGCTGCATGGTCTCTACCAGCGCACGGCGCAGCGGCTCGTCATCCTGCTGGCGAATAAGGTCGTCGGCCAGCGAACGGAACTCGCCACCCAGGCGGCTCAGCTCGCCCAGCAGCTGTTCATCTTCGATGATGGCTTGCCGCGAGAGGTTCTTGAGGGCGTTCTCCAGCGCCATTACCCGGTTCTCATCCTGACGCAGCTCGGTACTCAGGGTGAGGGCGAAAGCAGCCTGTCCTCCGAGCGTGATAGGCAGGGCGCGGGCGTTGAGTACATCTTTTTGCCCGGCCACCAGAAATTCCAGATTGTGTTCCCGCTCGCTGGCAAGGTCGGGCCACTGCTGTTGCAGCGGGGTGGCAAGCCACTCATTGAGGGGCTGCCCCTCCATGGCTTCCGGCTCCTGCCCCAGCAGGCGCGCCAGTACCCGGGAGGCAAACAGCACAGTGCCCTGCTCGTCGATAAAGATCATGGGGTCGGCCCCTTCGCCGAGCAGGGCCAGCAGCCGCTGCTGATCCTGATGCAGTCGATCCTGCAGGGTGAGGCGATGTTCGATCTCCTGCTTCAATAGCCGGTTCTCTACCAGCGAGGCGCGTCCGGCCTTGGCCTCCAGCAGTGCCTTGACCCGGGCAAACAGCTCTTCCTTGCAGAAGGGTTTGACCAGATAGTCGTTGGCTCCGGCTCCAAAGCCCTCCTCAATATCCTTGGGTTGGTTAAGGGCGGTGAGCAGCAGCACCGGTAGCATATCTTTCGGGTGCTGCTGGCGCAGGCGGCGGCAGACGTCAAAACCGGAAAGGGTGGGCATCATCACATCGAGCAGGATGAGGTCCACCGGCTCCTCGGCCAGCTTGGCCAGCGCATCGTGACCGTCACTGCTGGGCAGGATGCGGTAGCCGCAGGGCTGCAGCAGATGGCGCAGGATGTGCAGGTTGATGGGCTCGTCATCCACCACCAGAATGAGCGGCGCATCCTCGGGGGGAGGGGGCAGATCGTCGCTCTCCCAGTCCGGCAGGATCAGCGGTTGCTGGCGCACCAGCTGATGCTCGATCTGGCGGCTGTCGAGGGTCAGATTGGCCGCTTTGCCGGTGGCAAGGGGCAGGGTAAAGGCGAAGGTAGAGCCGACGCTCGGCTCACTCTCGACGAACAGCTCGCCCCCCATCAGGTGCACCAGCTGGCGGGTGATGGAGAGGCCAAGGCCGGCCCCCTGCTTGCTTACCTCCGGGCTCATCTGCACCAGCGGCTCGAAGATATGTTCCAGATGATCGGGGGCGATGCCGATGCCGGTGTCGGTGACCTTGATGCGCAGGAAGTTGTTCTCGACGATGGCGCTGAGCACCACCTTGCCCTGCGGCGTGTACTTGATGGCGTTGCCCACCAGGTTGTAGAGCACCTGTTCGAGCCGCTGCTCATCGGCCAGCACCGGCGGCAGTTCGGCCGGGCTGATATCCACCAGAGTGAGGGGTTTGGCCTGCACCAGATGCTGGCAAAGGTCCAGCACCAGCCTGATAACCCCTTTTGATGAGACGGGTTGTGAGTGGATCTCCAGCTGGCCGTAGCGCATCTGGTGGTAGTCCAGCAGATCGTCCACCAGACGGGCCAGGCCGTCGGCGCTCTTGATGATGAGGCCGAGCTGCTTTTGTTGCCCTTCGGTCAGATCCTGCTGGCTGGCGAGCATCGATTCCGCCATCCCCTTGATACCGTGAATGGGGGTGCGCAGCTCGTGGGAGGTGTTGGCCAGCAGTTCATCCTTGAGCTTGTCCGCTTGCTGCAGGCTGAGGTTCTGCTTGTGGGTCAGCTTGACCTGCTGTTGCAGCTCCTGGGTCTGCTGTTCGATCAGTTCGATCTTGTCCTTCACCGAGCGCTGCATATGGCGAAACGCCTCGGCCAGCCGGTCGATATCATCGCCGGTGCGCTCGATGGCGATGGGGTGATCCAGCGCGCCGTCGGCCACCTGCTCGGCCGCTTCGGTGAGAGAGCGCAGCGGCGCCGTGATGGAGTGGGAGAGCCAGCGAGAGAAGAGGATCAGCAGCAGTACCGAACCCGCACCCAGCACAATCACCAGAGTTTCCAGCTGGCGGATCGGGGCATAGGCTTCCCGGGTGGAGATCTCGGCGATAAAGGCCCACTCGGTATCGAACACCTTCACCTGGGTGTAGGCGGCCAGCACCTCGTCATCCTGATAGGAGTGGAACAGCCCGACCCCCTGCTCGCCAGAGAGCGTCTTGGTGATGAGGGGCGTTTGCAGTGGACGGAAGTTGGGGCTGAAGCTGTTCTCGACGCTGAACTCCGGTGCCAGCCAGGCATCGGCGCGCATCCGCTTGTCGGGGCCGATCAGGATGGTCTCGCCGGTCTCGCCCAGCCCCTCCCGCTCCGCCATGATCTGGTTGAGCTTGTCCGGCAGCAGCTCGAAAATCACCACACCGCGCACATAGTCGTACTGCATCACGGGTGCCGCCATGTAGGCGACCACCTGCCCGGTCAGCTCGTTACGGCCAAAATCGGTGAACTCGAAGATCTGCTGCGGTTTCTGGCCGCCATCAAGGCGGCGTTTGATCTTGGCGAAGGTCTGGCCCAAGCCACTGCCCTGATAGGGGCCGGAGAGCAGATTGGTGGCAAAGTTAGGGTGCTTGGTGACCGAATAGACCACATCACCGTTGAGGTCCACCAGAAAGATGTCGCTGTAGTTGGACTTGCGCACCATGTCGGCATAGCCGCGATGAAAGCGCTGGTGCACCCGGCCATACATCTCGTCGGCGAGGATCAGCGCGGTGATGGAGGGTTCGATCTCCACCTGACTGTCCGGTTTGCGCAGTTGATCCCAAGAGCCGGGCAGATAGCGGGCCTGGGCGCGGCTGCGGGCCTCCTGCGGCGTGGTACCCAACTTCTCGAAGGCGCCGGTAAAGCCATAGAAACGGCCGATACTGTTGCCGGCAAAATCCTGCTGGGAGAAGTTGATGATCTGCTCTTTGAGGTTGTTGAAGTAATCCTCGAGCTGACTCTTCTTGATATTACGAACGGAGACCAGATGGTTGGAGGTCTGGGTGGTGAGATCCTTGCCGTGGCTGTATAGGAAGAAGAGGGTGATGACCAAAAAGGGCACCATGCCCAACATGAAAAAAGCCAGCATTAACTGCGGCCTGAGCCCACGAAGCGTGAAGATCCATTTCATCTTGTGATTTTCAATTGAGAATCCGGTTATTAAGCCGCTCAAGTCTCGAACGAAAGCGTAATCATTTCAACGACTTTATCCCAAATTCGCTTGGTGGGTCACAGCTGGCTGGAGAAAAATGCAGCAAGGCGTTTAAACCCTGAGCAAACAGTCTGCATCAGGGCTTAAATTGCGAAAAAGGGGTTGTGCTGGCGCTCGTGGTACGTATAATGCGCCTCGTTGTCAGGCAACTGGCACGAAAGCAGTAACGCGGGAATAGCTCAGTTGGTAGAGCACGACCTTGCCAAGGTCGGGGTCGCGAGTTCGAGTCTCGTTTCCCGCTCCAATTTTCCATCGCACCAACGATGGAACTCACTTTCAAGACAATCAGTCTTGTCAGCATGGCGCGTTAGCAAAGCGGTTATGCAGCGGATTGCAAATCCGTTTAGTCCGGTTCGACTCCGGAACGTGCCTCCATCTTTTCTCTGTTTATATCAATAATTACTCTTCGAGTCTGAGCATTGGTCAGTATCCTTGCTGTACCAGTAACTGTTCGCAGCCAGCCTGTTTCCACTCGCGCTCGAGATAGTGGCTCACATCCGCCATGTTTTGCCCCCGATATTGAAACTGCACCTCGGCACTGTGCTGGTTGAGATCCGCAATCCGTTGCTTCAGTGTGCCGCATTGCCACAGGCTGACGGTGGGCACGCCCCGTTCGGCCAGCACGATGGCATCTTCCCGATTCAGTTGCCACTCCTCCAGTTGTGCCCGTGTCAGGGCAACCATCAGCACCAGCAGTGCTACTTCAGGCAGTTTCATGCGTGTCTCCCTACTGCATGTTTTTCCCCTGATAACTGTGGCAAAGCGCACGATTTTCGCAAGTTTGTTAACTGTTGGTTAATGACGTAACCCGTTTTCAGTATTTCCCGTTTTTCACCATTTTTTTATAAAAAAATGCGTTGGTGATGTAGTAATCCTACATGGGGTGGGGTAATCTTTGCTCAGTGGTCTTACCAGTAAGGAGTTACATCATGTTTCATCCCTTTTCCCTGACTCAGATTATTCTTCGTCGCATTTATGTATTGCTGGTGGGCATTCTGGCTTTCCCCGTGATGCTATTTCGCAGCGATCGTGCCCGCTTCTACAGCTATCTGCACCGGATCTGGAATAAAACCAGCACCAAACCGGTGTGGCTCAAAATGAGCGAGCGTGGCGAGCGGATCTTCTACTAAACCCCATTCGCACCATGTGCAAAAAGAGACAGCTTTGGCTGTCTCTTTTTTTATCTGCTTGCCGCAACTCCTAGCTCCCAACACCACTCCGATTGTTGATTTATTGTTTCTTTAAAGTTGCATCCAGCCCTGCCTGTTGGCGGGGCTTTTTTATGTCTGACGCATCTCTTTTGATGGAAGCAGTGAAGAAGATTAACGGGATGAAAGCACCATATGGCACTTTCCTCGTTCATTAATGGGTGGTCGTCGAGAAATTTTCAATTATGAAATAGCTGTTTAAAATCAATTGATTGTGTGTTTTCCTTTGGTTTTTTTAACTCTTTTTGTGTTTTTTTTGAAAGGGAATATCCCGTTTGCCGGTTCTATTGCAGGTACCCGGTTGCGACAAATCGGGGATATCAGCAACATCCAACGACATCAAAAGGAACATGAACATGAATGTTAAAAAAAGCACTGCTATCGCCTCCGCCATGACCGGTCTGCTGGCGCTGGGCGCCCAATTTATCGCGGCGCCAGCCATGGCTGCTGATGAAAAGGAGAAGTGCTACGGCGTGGTCAAGGCCAGCAAAAATGACTGTGCGACCAAGAGCAGCTCCTGCGCCGGTACCGCCAAGGAAGATGCTCAGGGTGATGCCTTTGTGGTGATGCCCAAAGGGCTGTGCGAGAAGCTTGTCGGCGGTTCGCTGCAACCCAAGTAAGAGACATCGGGCAGGGGATGGCCAATGGGTCGCCCCTGCATCTTCTCTGATTGGCGAAAGCGAGTCTTGCGATGAACCCTTTGATTGGTATCGGATTACGCACTCCCCATTACGATGAGATCCGGCAAACCCTGCCGGCAGTCGGTTGGCTGGAGGTGCACAGTGAAAATTACTTCGAACGGCACAGTCACGGTTTTCAGGTGCTCGCCGAACTGGCGCAGCACTACCCCGTCAGTCTTCACGGCGTTGGCATGTCCCTCGGTTCTGCCGACCTGCTCGATCCACACCATCTGCAGCAGTTGTCGACACTGGCCGCGGCGATCAAACCGGTACGGATCTCCGAACATCTCAGCTGGGGCAGCATTGGTGGGCGTTACTTCAACGATCTGCTGCCGGTGCCCTATACCCGAGCCTCCCTGCGCAACATGCGCGACAAGATCCAGCAGGTACAACAGACCTTGGGTTGCCGCATGTTGATTGAAAATCCCTCTTCCTATCTGCAGCTGACCGGGGAGATGAGCGAGTGGGAATTTCTGGCCGAGCTGCAGCAGCGCAGCGGGTGCGGCATCCTGCTCGACCTCAACAATCTCTATGTCAGTGCCTTCAATCACGGTTTCTCTTGCGATGAGTATCTGGCGGCGATCGATCTCGCCACCGTCGGGGAGATCCATCTGGCCGGTTATACCGAGAAGCAGCTGCCGGAAGGCTCTCTCTATATCGACACCCACAGCGCCCCTGTGGTGGCACCGGTCTGGGAACTCTATCGCCAGATCTGCCGCAAGCAGGCCATTCCCACCCTGATTGAGTGGGACCTCGAGATCCCGCTGCTGCCGGTCTTGCTGGCAGAGGCGGCGCAGGCCAGTGCCATTCTGGATGAGGCGCGCGCCATGAGTGCGCCACGGGAGGTGGCCTATGGCTGAGCTGGCACAGCTGCAACAGCATTTTGCGGATGGTCTGCTGGGGGCGCCTGACGCCATTGCCCCTCACATCAGCTCCCGGCTCTTTTCTGCCGAATCTGTGCTGCAGGTCTATCGCAACCACTTCATCCTGAGCCTTGGCGAGGTGCTGGCGAGCAGTTATCCCGCCGTCAAGGCCATGGTCGGGGATGACTTTTTTGCAGCGGCTGCTCGTGGCTTCGTATTGGCCGAGCCCCTCAGGGAAGGGGGCGTCATGCACTATGGCGCCGGATTTGGCCAATGGTTGGCCCGCTTGCCGACTACAACCGGACTGCCCTGGCTGGAGGAGCTGGCTCAGTTCGAATGGCAGCTTGAGCGTGCCAGTCTGCTGCCGCTGGAATCACGCTGCTGGCCAGCCGAGCGTCTGGCCGCATTATCGCCGCAACAATGGGAGCGGCTGCGACTCTTGCCAGCTACGGATCTGCTGCTGGTTGCCAGCGATTATCCGGTGCTGGCCCTGTGGCAGATGGCGCTGCACGGTGGTGAAGCGGTGGAGGTGCTTGATGCCCCCGTCTGGTTGGCATTGAAGAAACAGCCGGATTGCCGGTTTGCCCCCTTGCCCCTGACGGCTGGTGAGTGGGCGCTGCTACAGGGTTGTCTCGCTGGTACGGCGCTGGGCGATCTGCTGGCGGCCGACCCTGCGGCCAGTGAACATCTCACTCGCTTGGTAACTCTTGGTCTGCTGGTGGATATGGAGGTGATGCCATGATGGCAAACAAATGGCTGGCGCTGGCCAGCTCGAGTGGTGATTTGCCGCGCTGGAGCAGCGCTGGTGTGCTGTTGCTGGCGCGGCTTTGGGTCGCCTCGGTTTTTTTCACTTCAGGCTGGCTCAAGCTCACAGCGTGGGATTCCACCCTCTATCTGTTTGAATCCGAGTATCAGGTGCCCCTGCTGCCCTGGTTGTGGGCTGCCTATCTGGGGACGGCGACCGAGTTGTTGCTGCCGCTTTTCCTGCTGGCGGGGCTTTTTACTCGCCCGGCTGCCTTGCTGCTGTTTGGCTTCAATATCATGGCGGTGATCTCCTATCCGACCCTCTGGGCGGGCGGCTTTTACGATCACCAGCTGTGGGGCTGGATGCTGCTGACTCTGATCATCTGGGGCGGCGGTGTGCTGAGCCTGGATTATTGGCTGACTCGTCGCAGCCATTGATTTATCAGTGATTTCCCCAATGACAAAGAGCGCCACAAGGCGCTCTTTGTCATAATGACGGCCGGCGAAATTTCCCATGAGAGAAAAGGAGCAGCCAATGATCATTCGTCAGGCAAGGGCCGCAGATATTCCCGCACTGGTGGCGCTGCGCATGGAGCTGTTTTGTGAGGTCGGTGAGCTGGTGACGCCGCAGGCAGACCCGGCCTTGTGGCAGGCCACCCTTGACTATTTCACCCGGGCGATAAGTGAAGAGAGTGCTTTATCCTGGCTGGCTGAGGCCGATACGCAGGAGGGCTGCAAACAGATCGTGGCAGCAGGGACGCTGGCATTGTTTGAACGGCCGCCCTATCCCGGCAATCTGGCGGGAGTGGAGGGGTACCTGCTCAACATGTATACGCGGCCGCAATGGCGCCAGCAGGGGATCGCCACGGCGCTGCTCAATGCCATTACAGCCTTCGCCAGATCGCGTCAGCTGGGCAAGGTGTGGCTCCATGCCAGCGAGCAGGGGCGCCCTCTCTATGAGCGAATCGGCTTTGTCGCCAATCCGGCCTATCTGGAGTGGGATCTGGCACCTTAATCGATGGGACCCCGTTATCCCTCTGCTTTCTCGTCTAAAGTTCATGCAGATGTGACGTAGTTGTAAACGGGTAACAGAGGGGCAGGGCAAGATGTTCAACTTCAAACTCAAAGCGGAATTACAAGCGTGTCAAATGCAGTTGGCCCAGGCCCAGGCATTTATTGATGCAGTAAAAGTCGGTGTCGCTACCATCAGTTTCACTCCAAGCGGCGAGATCCTCGAGGCGAACCCGCTGTTTCTGAGTGTGGTGGGCTATAGCGAGCAGGAGGTGATTGGTAAACACCACCGGATCTTTTGTGATGCCCACTACGCCCAGTCATCCTCCTATGCCCAGTTTTGGGAACAGTTGCGTCAGGGGCATTCCCACAGTGGCATCTACCAGCGCATTGACAAACATGGCAGGGAGTTGTGGCTGGAGGCTACTTACTTCCCGGTCAAGGTTGAGGGCAAGGTGGTCAGGGTCGTCAAGATAGCCTCCGATATCACCGAGAGTTATCAGCAGTTGAGTCGTCAGAAAGCGATCATCTCGGCACTCGATCGGGCGCTCGCCATTATCGAGTTCACCCCCAAGGGGGAGATTGTGACGGCCAATCAGAATTTCCTCTCCTGCGTCGGTTACTCCCTTTCGCAGCTCAAGGGGCAGCATCACAGGCTGTTTTGCGATGAGAGCTTCTATCGCGAGCAACCCCACTTCTGGGACGATCTGGCCCACGGCCAGCTCAAGTCGGGGCTGTTCAGTCGTCGTGACAGCCACGGCAACGAGATCTGGCTGGAGGCTACCTACAACCCCATCAAGGATGAGAGCGGCAAGGTGGTCAAGGTGATCAAGTTTGCCAGTGAGGTGACAGAGCGGATCAAGCGCTCCCAGGCAGTGAGCGAGGCGGCCAACATAGCCCAGACCATTTCGCAGGAGACCACCCGCTTTGCCGAAACCGGGTCTGAACTGCTGGCGGCATCGGTTGCCATCTCCAGCGCCATTTCCGAACAGGTGAGTCGCACTTCCGGCCTGATTGGCCAGCTCAATGAGCAGTCGAAAAGCATTGAAGCCATTGTCTCGACCATCAGCAGTATTGCCGAGCAGACCAATCTGCTGGCCCTTAACGCAGCTATCGAGGCTGCCCGGGCCGGCGATCAGGGGCGCGGCTTTGCGGTGGTGGCCGACGAGGTACGTCAGCTGGCTGCGCGCACCTCCCTCTCGACCGGCGAGATCGCCAGCGTGGTTCAGAAAAACCGCGAACTGACGGCCCAGATCACCGGCAACATCAATGAGGTGGCCACCAGTGCCCAGCGTGGCAAGGAGCAGATCGGCGAGGTGAGTGGCGTGATGTCACAGATCGAGCAGGGCGCCATCAATGTGACCGAGACAGTCTCCAATCTGGCCATCGGCTCCTGACGGTTATTGATTGTTGAATGAAGCACCGATCGGATGATAATCCCATCGGTGCTTATTTATTGCGCACTTGATATGCCAATCTGAACCCCTCCTGTATCGTCCCGCCATTGTGAATTGTCCTCTTCTGGCCCCTTGATTAGGCTTGCCGCCTCATTTATTTCCGAGCAGGAACAGAACACGATGGCATTACAACAGAAGGGGCGGGCAATGGCCCTGCTGGTTATGGTCGCGAGCATGGGTCTGGGTGGCTGTATGGGGCAGATGGGGCTTTCCGGCATGGTCACCAAGGGCAACCTGAGCGTGGTGGATAACCGCTACGCTCGTGCCGGGGTCTTTATGCTGCTCTCCCCTGTCTACGGTCTGGCCGCGACCGCTGACTTGTTTGTGTTCAATACCATCGAGTTCTGGTCTGGCAAAAACCCCATCACCGGCAAATCTCCGGCTGTGGTGGACATGAGAGCCGATCCGGTGATCAAGGTGAACCAGCATCTGGATCCGGCCCTCAAGAAGGTGCCGTTGGCCATGCTGCCACAAGGGGTGCGCGAGGTGGAGATCAGCTACCCGGACGAGCATACCGCCCAGATGGAGGTGCACTATCTGGATGGCCGCCGCAGCATGATGCGTGGCGAAAAGCGTGGCGAGTTGATGGATATCTACTTCGATGGCCGCTTTGTCTCTACCCTGAGCCGCGCAGAGCTGGAAGAGCGGGCTAATCAGGGCAAAGCTGCTGCCTAAATTCAACTGAATCCAGATCGTTCCAGCTTCAGATGGGGTATACCTAATCTGCTGGCAAAATCGCCATGATGTCTAAGGGAGTAGACTATGACGGTGAATGGATTGCGATTGGCGGAGTTGATTGGTTCCCTCAGTCATGCGCTCGATATGACTGAGGGGCAACCAAGAGGACACTGCATTCGCTGCTGCTGGATAGGTTCCCGTCTGGGGGAGCGGCTGGGACTGGATGCCCGGCTGCGCCATGATCTCTACTACACGCTCCTGCTTAAAGATCTTGGGTGCAGCAGCAATGCCGCCCGCATCTGCGAGCTCTATCTCACCGACGATCTTCACTTCAAACGCGATTTCAAACTGGTGGATGGCTCCCTCTCCGAGGTAGTCAACTTTGTGCTGGGCCACACCGGCTTGCAGGCGGACCTGCTGGGACGTTTTCGCAGCCTGTTTCATATCTTTCGCAACGGTGACCAGATTGCCAACGAACTGATCCAGACCCGTTGTCATCGGGGGGCGGATATCGCTCGCCAGCTCCGTTTCAGTGATGATGTAGCCGATGGCATCCTCTCCCTTGATGAACACTGGAATGGCAAAGGTCGGCCCCTGCAACTGGCAGGCGAGGCGATCCCGCTCTTCTCCCGCATTGCCCTGCTCTGTCAGGTGGTGGATGTATTTCACGCGGCCGCAGGTCCGGATGCGGCGCTCAAGGAGCTGCGCGAGCGCAGCGGCAGCTGGTTTGATCCGGCACTGGTTCGGGAATTTGAAGCGCTGGCCGACGAGGCGTTCTGGCAAGGGCTGGCCGATCCCCGACTGACCGAGTGGGTGCTGGTCCACCCTGCCGGACAGGGGGAGGTGGCGCTGGATGAGGATTATCTGGACGAAATCGCGGCGGCCTTCGGGCAGGTGGTGGACTCCAAAAGTCCCTACACCGCGGGCCACAGCGGCAGGGTTGCGCTCTATACCGACATTCTTGCCACCCAGATGGGGTTGTCCGAGCCGCGTCGACGCTGGCTCAAGCGGGGCGCCCTGCTCCATGATGTAGGCAAGCTCGGGGTGAGCAACGCCATTCTCGACAAGCCGGGCAAACTCGATGCGCAGGAGTGGGCGGCGGTGCAGATGCATGCCGCCTATACCGAGGAGATCCTGAGCCGTATGGGCGCCTTCGAGGAGCTGGCACAAGTGGCGGGCGCCCACCATGAGCGGCTCGATGGCAAGGGCTACCCCAAGGGGCTGAAGGGGAACGAGATTACCCTTGAGACGCGCATCATCACCACAGCCGACATCTTCGATGCCATCACCGCCAAGCGCCCCTATCGCGGCGCCATCCCTGTGCCGCAGGCGCTGGAGATGATGGCGGAGAATCTGGGCACCGCAATAGACCCCGACTGTTTTGCCGCCCTGCAGGCGGGCATTCAGGATTTCTCCCTCTACCTCACCGCCGAGCAGCCGCTGGCCAATGCCAGTTAAGAGTTGCTGAACAACGGCCCAAGCGGCCAGTCAGACAGCAAAACGCCCCCGCCACTGCGGGGCGTTTTACATTGGATCTAGTCGGGCTGCTTGCGATGGGGCGGGGTGAGGATCAGCCCCAGCAGGCGGCGCAGGTGGGTGAGCTGCTCGGTCAGCTGGACGTTGAGCCAGAGGTAGCCATTGATGGCCGCCTCTGCGTTGGGCGGCAGCGATACCTGGGTCGCCACCTCGTGCAGGCGGGCGATGGCGGCATCTGCGCCGCGACCATCGCCGGTTTGCATCATCAGGGCAAGCTGGTTGATCGCCTCCTCGGTGGCCAGATGGCAGGCTTGCAGCGCAGCCGTGCTCTGCATCAGGAAGTGGCTCTCCCGATCGTTCCAGTAGGTGTTGGCCAGCATCTCAAGAGTGCAGAGGGTGTTGCGCATGGTGACCTGCACCGCATCAAACAGGGCGACGCTGTGGCGCGTCTCCTTGGCCGCCGGGGCCAGCAGGGCCCGCAGTTTGCCGGTCTGTGCCAACAGCTGGGAGAGATTGTGCTTGAGGCGCGGGCGCTCCAGCACATTGGGGGAGAGGTGAGTGTGATAGAGCCTCCCCGACTGCTGCAGGATCTGGTGCAGTTGCAGCCGCCAGTGGCTGTAGGCCCGCTGGGGGTAGATGCTGCAAAAGAGCAGCGCCAGCAGGGAGCCCAGTATCACGTCGGCACTGCGCCACAGCGCCGTCTCTATATCCCCCGGCATGGCCCCCATGGTGACTCCCAGGGTGATGCCGATCAGCAGCCCCACATAGGGGCGCTTGCCGAGGGCCAGATAGCCGCAGAGGAACATGATGCACCCGCACCAGATCAGGGTAAGCGGTAGCGAGTAGATCTCGAGATAGAGCGCTACCACCCCGCAACTGGCGCCGAAGATGGTGCCCACCACCCGCTGCAGGGCGCGGGAGAGCACATTGCCCCAGAACGAGATGGGGCCCATCACCACCACCAGGGTGATCAGCGGCCAGGTGCTCTCCGGCAGTTTCAGCTCGCGGGTCAGCAGAAAGGTGAGCATAAAGGCGAGCGCAATGCGCAGGCCATGGACGATCCGGTAGCGGCCATAGACCAGCAGATCGAGTCGGGAGAGGGGGGCATCAAGACGCACGGTCTGCCTCCTGTCAGGTAGGGGACGGGGCGCCGTGCATCCGGCCAACGCCCCGTCGGGATTTAGGCCAGTCGTCCCTGCAGGGGGTGGATCCAGACACGTTCGCCAACGGCGATCCCGGGTTGATCCGGTACGATTTCAATCAGGCAGTTGGCCTCGGCCATGGAGCTGAGAATACCCGAGCCCTGTGGCCCTGTGGTGCGCACCCGCAACTGGCCGTTACGGTCCTGATGGAAGATGCCGCGCAGAAATTCGGTGCGCCCCGGGCGGCTCTTCATCTGCTCGTCCGCCAGTGCCGAGAGGCGCAGCGGCTGCCACCGCTTGCCTTGCAAGCGGGCGATGGCAGGCTCGACAAACTGCAGCACGCAGATCATCGCCGCTACCGGATTGCCCGGCAGGCCGAAGAAGGGGGTCTGCCCCAGCTTGCCAAAGGCGAGCGGGCGGCCCGGCCGCATCTGGATGCGCCAGAAATCGATCTGGCCGAGCTCTGCCAGCACCAGCTTGATAAAGTCGGCGTTGCCTACCGAGACCCCGCCGGAGCTCAGCACCAGATCGGCGCTGGCGGCGGCCTGCTCCAGCTGCTGGCGCAGAATGGTCTTGTCATCGGGAATGATGCCAAGGTCCATCACCTCGCAACCGGCGGCGCGGATAAGGGCCATCAGGGTGAAGCGGTTGCTGTCGAAGATATGGCCGGGGGCGAGCTGCTCGCCCGGCGCCTGCACCTCGTCGCCGGTACTGAACAGCGCCACTTTCAGCGGGGTGCGCACTGTGAGACTGGCTTGACCGAGTGATGCCGCCAGCCCCAGTTGGGGGGCACCCAGCCAGGTACCGGCCGGGATGGCGACCGCACCTTTGGCGAGATCTTCCCCGGCGAGGCGCACATTCTGCCCTGCGCGAATCGGTGCAGTGACCGTGACCCACTCACCTTCAATCAGCGTCTCTTCACGCATCACCACGGTATCGACCCCGGGGGGCAGCGGGGCACCGGTCATGATCTGCACAGCCTGACCGGCCAGCACAGGCTCGTGGCGCTGCTGGCCCGCCAGCACTTCACCCACCAGTTGCCAGCGACCGGCGGCGAGATCGTCGCTGCGAAGGCCAATGCCGTCCATCGCCGAGTTGGCGTGGGGCGGCACATTGATGGGGCTTATCAGATCGGCGGCCAGCACGGCGCCGTGGCACTGGGCCAGCGGTTTGTCGCTGCAGGCCGTGCTCGGGGTGAGGGCCGCCAGAATGGCGTTGCGGGCCGCCTCGACCGAGAGAAAGCCCTTGCCCGCCTCTGGCTCCTTGCTCTGGCAGCCGTCAAGCCAGCGGCAGACGAAGTCGGCGATAGCCGCCAGATCGTTGATATCGAGTTGCGGCAGGGTGGTCTCTGCGGGCTGATCGCTGGCTAGCGCCATGATGTCGCTGTCTTCGGGGAAGAGCAGCGGCTTGCCAATCTCGGCGCGGTGCAGCTCGATTTTCGGGAAGTGCTCGTGCTTGAACCCCTCGACCAAGAGCAGGTCGAGCTCTGTCTGATCGAAGCTGGCCAGCAGCTGGCGAAAATCGGCTTCGGCCAGCTCGGTTTCAATGATGCGAGCATGACGGCGGCGGGAAGCCACCATTATCTGCTGGGCACCCGCCTTGCGCAGGCGATAGCTGTCCTTGCCCGGCTGGTCGATATCAAAGTCGTGGTGGGCGTGCTTGAGCACCCCAATGCGCAGGCCGCGATCCACCAGCAGGGGGATCAACTGCTCCAGCAAGGTGGTCTTGCCGGTGCCGCTCCAGGCGGCGAAGCCGAGCAGGGGAAGAGTGGGGGCCGGGGTCATGAGGTGACTCCTTGTTGGGGGTCGATAGCCGAGGCAAGCAGACGGGCCTCGTAGGCGGCCAGCTCGTCCGGGCTATTGAGATTGATAAAGGCATCCGGCTGATCGGCAAAGCTCACCACCACCATGTTGTGGCGGGCAAACCAGATATCGATTTTGCGCTCACCCTCTGCCAGTGCGGCGGTGAGGGAGGGGAGCAGGGATTTGTGCAGCAGGGCCACCACGGGTTGCAGCCAGTC
Organism: Aeromonas sp. 25-AL00135; assembly: GCF_054052385.1. Taxonomy (NCBI): domain Bacteria; kingdom Pseudomonadati; phylum Pseudomonadota; class Gammaproteobacteria; order Aeromonadales; family Aeromonadaceae; genus Aeromonas; species Aeromonas sp. 25-AL00135. The sequence goes on from NZ_JBSTYQ010000001.1 coordinate 221,631, forward strand.
GCCGTCGTGGGCAACTACCAGCTCGGTATCCGGGGTCAGGGCGGCGCGAAAGCGGCTCATCAGATCCAGCGGTAGGGCGGGGCCATCGCAGGGGACAAACAGCACCCAGTCGTGACGGGCGGCGGCAAGACCTGCCTGCATGCCCGCCAGCGGGCCGAGATAGTCGTTGTTGTCATCGCTGATGACCGGGGCCAGCGCCTGATAGCGGGTCTGACTGCGGTTGGCGTTGATCAGTACCTCATCCACCTGGGGGCGCAGGCGCGCCAAAACATGGTCGATAAGAGGGCGTCCCGCCAGTGCTACCCATCCCTTGTCTTCACCCCCCATCCGGGTGGCGCGGCCTCCTGCCAGGATCACAGCTGATACGGCAACGGGATCAGAGTGGCTGTCGCTTTTTGAAGTCATGTCGCTCGATGATTTTTAAAGGGGTCGTCTCTTGCAGCTGGCCACGGGCGAGGGTCCATTGCCGCTCGCACAGGTCGGTCAGGGCGTTGCTCTGGTGGCTGATGACGACCAGGCCGCTGCCATGTTCCCGCAGATCTTGCGCCAATGCGGCCATCAGGGCAACCGAATGTGTGTCGAGATTGGCGGTGGGCTCGTCCATCAGCAGAAAGGCCGGTTGCAGCGCCCAGGCGCGCGCCATCGCCAGCCGTTGCCGTTCGCCACCGGACAAAATGCTGATGTGCTCCCGCGCCAGTCCCTCCAGCTCGACCCGGCGCAGCGCCTCGAACACCCGGATCTCGCTGCCGAGCTGTTTATCGAGCGCCCAGGCCACGTTGTCGTGCACCGTGCGATCGAACAGATAGGGGGTCTGGTGCAGATAGGTAACCCGGCCCGGCCCCAGATCCCGCTTGAGCAACCGGTTGAGCCGCTGCTGCCAGCGCCCCGGCAGATTGGTGTGGCCGCGGGTGGGGGCCAGCAGCCCCGCCAGGATCTTGAGCAAGGTGGTCTTGCCCACCCCGTTGGCTCCATGCAGCCAGATGGCATCCCCCGGTGCGATGGCGAGCCGGTCAATCTCGAACAGCTGGCGCTCGCCAAAGCGCATCGTTAGCTGGTGGGCGGTCAGGGCCATGGGGTACTCCTGTTGGTACACAGTGGGGGCATGGTCAGTTCTTCAGATAGCTGTGGCCGCGACAGGCCGTCAGCAGCAGGTTGAGCAAGAGGGCGAGGGTGAGCAGCACGATGCCGAGCGCCACCCCTTGGGTGAAGGCCCCTTTCTGGGTCTCCAGCGCGATGGCGGTGGGGATATTGCGGGTAAAGTGCAGGATATTGCCCCCCACCATCATGGAGCAGCCCACCTCGGTGACGATGCGGCTGAAGGCGCCGATGATGGCGGCCAGCAGGCCAAAGCGGCACTCGTGCATCAGGCCGATCAGCGCCTTGGGCCAGGAGACCCCCAGGGTCAGGGCGGTCTCCCAGGCGCGCCGGTCACTCTGGACAAACGCCGCGTGAGCCATGGTGGCGATCACCGGGAAGGCGATCAGCATCTGCCCCACCACCATCGCCTGCTGGGTAAAGAGCAGCTTCCAGTCGCCAAAGGGGCCGGCCCGCGACAGCAGCATATAGAGCAAGAGGCCAATCACCACGGTCGGCACCGATTGCAGGGTATTGATGCAGGAGAGCCAGAGCCAGCGGCCGGGCAGCGGCAGATAGGCCAGGGCAAAGCCCAGCAGCAAGGCGGGCAGCAACACCAGCAGCAGGGCGATGCCGGAGACGGAGAAGGAGACCCCCACCACCTGCCACAGTTCGGTGTCACCACTGAACAGCAGGGTGAGGGCCGCTAATGTCGTGTCGATCAATGTCGGCATCAGGCGCCTCCCTCAGCGAACCGGGTGAGGGCCAGCAAGGTCATCGCAGGGGTCAGGGTTGCCATTATTTCCCGTTGGCATCCGCCACAAACAACGCCTGACCGGCTACCTTGAAGTCGCCGATCAACTTCTGGCCATGCTCTGAGACCAGCCAGTTCTTCAGGGTGCGGGCCCCTTCGGTGTTGAGATCCGGGTAGCGCTTGGGGTTGACCAGGATCACCTGATAGGGGTTGAACAGGCGCTTGTCACCCTCCAGCAGTACGGCGAGATCCAGCTTGCTCTGGTAGGCGAGCCAGGTGCCGCGGTCGGTCAGGGTGTAGGCACCGAGCTCCGAGGCCATGGTCAGGGTCGGGCCCATCCCCTGGCCGATGGATTTGTAACCGGCAAACTCGGGTTTGACGTCAGCGGCCTGCCACAGGGTCTTCTCCTTGATGTGGGTGCCGGACTCGTCACCGCGGGAGATAAAGGTCTGGCCTTGCTCCTTGATGGCCTGCAGCCCCTTGGCCGCATCGTGCAGCTTACCGAGATCCGCCGGATCTTTGGCCGGGCCGACGATAACGAAGTCGTTGTACATCAGGTGCACCGGCTCGATGCCAAAGCCCGCCTCGACAAACTTCTTCTCGGCAGAGGGGGCGTGGGTCATCACCAGATCCGCGTCGCCATTCTCGCCCATCTTCAGGCTCTGGCCGGTACCGGCCGCCATCACCTGCACCGGATAACCGGTCTCCTTGGTGAACTGGGGCAGCAGCCAGCCCAGCAGACCGGACTGCTCGGTGCTGGTGGTGGTAGCGAGGCGGATCGGCGCTTTTGTGGCATTAGTATCCGCTTCGGCGTGGGCGGCCCCGGCGATCAGCAGGCTGGCCGCGAGGGAGAGGGCAAAACGTTTGAGGTTGGTTTTAATCGTCATCTTGATTCAACTTTTCATGAACGATGAGAGGAGGGCAAGAGTAAGCAAGCAAGGTGCCAAACTGTTCCTTTGTCGCTGCATTCACGGTTTGCCGTTTAAAAACAGAAGCTTATTAAAATCAATTAGGTGAGCTTGTTATCGCTTTTAATAATTGGTGTTGGTGCTTTTGATACGGTAAGGACAAAATGTCCCACAAAGGTTCCGGTTATCGGGACATTCTTCGACCTTACCTGTATTCGAGGTACTTTTTTCCATGACAGCCTCTCCCGGTCTCTGGTCTGCCCTCTCCCTGCTTATCGTTGACGATGAGCCCGGCATGCGCAGCTTTCTGGCCAAGGCGCTGGCCAAGCGTTTTGCCCAGATTGAGACTGCCGCCAGCGTGGAGGAGGCGGAAGCCCTGCGCTGCCGCCTTCACTTCGACCTTATCATCGCCGACATCCGGCTGCCGGGGCGCTCCGGCATCGAGTGGCATGAGGCCATAGACCCCGCCACCCGCCGCAGCGACATCATCTTCATGACCGGTTTTGGCGATATGGAGACCGCCCTCAAGGCGCTGCGCCTCGGCGCCAGCGACTTTATCCTCAAGCCCTTCAACCTCGATCAGATGGTGCAGGCGGTGGACAGAGTCATCGAGCGCCGCCAGATGGAGCGGGAGAACCTGCTGCTGCGCCGGGAGGTGAGCAAGCTGTTCCCGCCCACCCTGATTGGCGACAGTGCCAAGACCCGCGAGCTCAAGACGCTCATCGCCAGAGTGGCGCCCTCCAATGCCGCCGTGCTGGTGGAGGGGGAGTCCGGCACCGGCAAGGAGCTGGTGGCCCGTGCCCTGCATCAACTCTCCGGCCGGATGGGGGCCTTTGTGCCCCTCAACTGCGCCTCTATCGCGCCGGAGCTGCTGGAAAGCGAGCTGTTCGGCCACGTGCAGGGGGCCTTTACCGGCGCCCGCAAGGGGCGCGACGGCCTGTTTCGGGTCGCCCATCAGGGCACCCTGTTTCTCGACGAGATCGGTGAGATGCCGCTCGCCATGCAGGCCTCCCTGCTGCGAGCGCTGGAGCAGAAGGCCATCCGCCCGGTCGGTGCCGAGCGCGAATTGGCGGTGGATGTGCGCATCGTCGCCGCCACCAACCGCAACCTCAAGGCCGAGGTGGAGGCGGGCCGCTTTCGTGAAGATCTCTTCTATCGCCTCAACGTGGTGGCGCTGCCGGTCGCCCCGCTGCGGGAGCGGATCGACGATATCCCCGCGCTGGTACACCACTTCACCCGCCAGCTCACCGCCGAGATGGGGATGGGCTCCTTGAGCTGGACCCACGAGGATGTGGTAGCGATGCAGGCCTACCCCTGGCCCGGCAACGTGCGGGAGCTGCGCAACCTTATCGAGCGCTGCCTGCTGCTGGGCAAGCCCCCGGCGGATTACTGGCAGAGCAGCAAGCCGGCCGAACCGGGGGCGAGCGAGGAGGGTTATCCGTTGGCATGGCCGCTGGCGGAGGTAGAAAAAGCCCACATCCTGCAAGTGGTGGCCAGCCATGATGGCAACAAGTCTGCCGCCTCCCGGGTGCTCGGGGTGGCGCGCAAGACGCTGGATCGCAAGTTCAAGGAGTGGGCCATCGAATGAGGAAGGCTGACTGGATGGGGTGGCGATGAAACTGACCCTGCTCTCCCGCTGCATGCGCGCCCTGTTGCCCCGTTGCGTTCGCACCAAGGTGCGCTGGCGCCTGCTGCTGCTTACTTCGGTGCCCATCATGCTCACCCTGGTGGGCATGATCGCGCTCACCCTCTACTGGACTCTCACCTACAGCTGGCAGAACCTGCTCACCACGGTGCGCAGCGATCTCGGGGTGGCCCACCACGCCATCACGGTGCAGCAGCAGCGCCAGACCGAGCATCTCGAGCATCTGCGCGATGCCTGGGCCTTTCAGCTGCGGCTGCGGGAATCGCCGGATCAGCTGCATGACTGGGTGATGCCGCTGGCGGCCAATTATGGTCTCGATTTTCTGCGCTTGCGTAGCGGCGCCGAGCTTCAGGCTCTGACGGCGCAGGAGCTGACGACCCTGAGTGCCGGACGCAGCGTCAGTCACTTCGTGGTCTGGTCGCAGCAGGAGATGCTCGCCCTCTCCCCGCAACTGGCCAAGCGGGCTGTGTTGTGGCAGCGGGATGGCACAAGGGTGGTGGAGGGCAGGGGGCTGATCAGCCTCTCGCTGACGCCGGTGATGGGCCGCGACGGCTCCCTTTGGGCCGTGCTGGAGGGGGGCGAGCTTGTCAACGGCAGCACCCGGCTGGTGGATGAGCTCAAGGGTCAGGTGTTTGCCAAAAACACCCTGCCGGATGGCAGCGTCGGAACTGTCACCCTGTTTCTCGACGATCTGCGGGTGAGCACCAACGTACCGGTCAGCAGTAGCCGTCAGGTGGGTCGGGCGGTGGGCACCCGGGTCTCGCCGCCAGTGCGCGAGCAGGTGCTGGGGCGGGGGGAGATGTGGGTTGACCGCGCCTTCGTCCACGACGCCTGGTATGTCTCGGGCTACGAGCCGCTGTTGGGAGCCAGGGGCGAGCGGATCGGCATGCTCTATGTGGGCTTTCTCGAGTGGCCCATTATCCGCACCTACCTCACCAATCTGGTGGAGCTGGGCTCGGGCGTGGTGCTGCTGTTGCTGCTCTCCGGCCTGCTGGTCTATCGCGGCGCGCGGGATCTCTTCTCCCCCATCGAGCGGATGCACAAGGTGGTGCGGCAGGTGCAGGCCGGGGAGTCCGCTCGAATCGGCCCGCTGGCCCTCGATCCCGACCATGAGCTGGCCCAGCTCGGTCGCCAGTTCGACGCCATGCTGGACAGGCAGGAGGCGCACCAGCAGCAGATGGCCCGCAGCGCCGATGAGCTGGAGCAGAAGGTGGCCGAGCGTACCCAAAGCCTCGAGCAGAAGACTGCCGAGCTGGAAGATCATATTCATATGCTGACCGAGGCGCGCCAGCAGTTGCTGATCAGCGAGAAGCTGGCGGCCCTTGGCGAGCTCTCCGCCGGGGTGGCCCACGAGATCAACAACCCGCTGGCGGTGATCCTCGGCAATGTGGAGCTGATGAAGCTGGAGCTGGGGGAGGCGGCCGAGCCGGTCAGCGAGGAGCTGGCGCTGGTGCTGGCCCAGATTGAGCGCATTCGTGCCATCACCCGCAGCTTGCTGCAATACTCTCGCCCTGGCGATTACGAGACCGCGCCGGTGTGGCAGCACCTCAATCCCATCATCGAGGAGAGCCTGACGCTGGTGCGCTCCGCCCTGCGCCAGCAGCAGGTGGAGCTGGTGGCCGATCTCAGGGCCCAGCAGCCCATCGAGGCGGATCGCCAGCAGCTGTTGCAGGTGCTGATCAACCTGCTGGTCAACGCCAGCCACGCGCTGGGAGAGCAGGGGGAGATCCGGGTCGAGAGTCGCGACTGGGTCGATGAACTGGGTCAGCTGCGCGGGGCAGAAGTGCGGGTGATCGACAACGGCAGCGGCATCGAGGCGGCGATTATCGACAAGATCTTCGACCCCTTCTTCACCACCCGCGCTACCGGCACCGGGTTGGGGCTGGCCCTGAGCCACCGCATCATCAGTCGCTGGGGTGGGGAGCTCTTGGTGGACTCCACCCCGGGGCAGGGGAGCTGCTTTACCGTGCGGCTGCGCAGCCACGCCCTGCTGCCCAGCGGCAGCGAGCCCGCGAAACTGGAAGGGTGGCGCATCGCCCTCAATGCCGAGGGGCGTGAGACAAGCGATTGATGCTGTTATAAAAAGGCCCGTGATAAAAACAGCCCGTCAACATGGTTGACGGGCTGTTTTGTCGGTGGGTGAGTGGTTATTTACTGCGGGCTCCACACCAGCTTGCCGCTCTGGGTCAGGTCATAGCCGCCGAGGCGGGCCGCCAGCTCGCGCCCCTCGGGGGATTGCAGCCAGCCGATCAGCTGTTGCAGCAGGGTGCGAAAGAAGACCCCCTGCGGCATCACCAGATCGAAGCACTCCTGCGACAAGGGCATAAAGCCGAGGCCAAACTCGGTGGCTGTGCTCTGGGCGCCGGGCCCGACATCCGCATCGCCACGGCTGATGGCGGCGGCCAGCTCCCGCTCGCTGTTGACCTCGAGGGTGCGCTCCAGCCGGGTCAGCGACTCCCCCTGGGTTTGCAGCCACTCCTGCAGGGCGCGCTGGCTGCCAGCCCCTTCTTGGCGCATGGCCCAGCGCCAGTCGAGCGCCTCTTTCGCCTCCTTGGGTTGCAGCCCTTGCCGCAGCACCAGCCCCTGCACCCGCCTGAATCCATGAACGATCACCCATTGCCGGTGGCCCTGATACTGCTGCACCAGCGCCGGGTGGCGCAGGTGCGCCTCCTCGGCCTGCCCCCAGTGGATGGCGCAGAGATCCACATGGCCGCGCGCCAGCATCGCCAGCCCCTGACGGGTGCCGCACGGGGTGTAGCCCACCAGTGCCTGGGTGCCGAGCTGCTGTGCCAAGCGGCTGCTGGCGTAGTGGAGCAGCACATCGTCCGAGCCTGCCAGCAGCAGCCGGTCGTTCATCACCCCCTCGTGGCAACTGCCGAGCAGCCAGCGGTCGAGCAGGGAGCGGGGAAACAGCCACTTGCCGGTCGCCTTGGTGGCGGGGATACGCGCCTCGTTGGCGAGCTGGTAGACCTTCTTCTCGTTGAGATCGAGGTATTCCGCCACCTGCTTCACGTTCATAAACTCATTCATGGCTTAGTCCCGCATCCCGCGACCGGCCGGACTGGGCGCCAGCACCGGCGGCTTCTCGTCCAGCACCATATGGTCGTGACCGCTGAATACCTCGAAGTGGCGCCCCTTGGCGCGGGCAATCATGGTGATGCCGAGCTGGCGGGCGAGATCCAGCCCCATCTGGGTGACGCCGGAGCGCGACAGCAGCACCGGAATGCCCATCTGCGCCACCTTGATCACCATCTCCGAGGTGAGCCGCCCTGTGGTGTAGAAGATCTTGTCGTGGCCACTCTCGCCGCGCATCCAGAGCTCGCCCGCCAAAGTATCCACCGCATTGTGGCGCCCCACATCTTCGACAAAGGAGAGGATTTCGCTGCCGCGACAGATGGCGCAGCCATGGACGGCACCGGCCATCTTGTAGGTTTCGTTATGGGCCGACAGCGCCTTGAGCAGGGCGTAGAGGGTGCTCTGTTTAAGCTCAGGCGCCGCCAAGACCACCCCTTCGAGCTTCTTCATCACGCTGCCATACATGGTGCCCTGACCGCAGCCGGAGGTGACCGTCTTCTTCTCCAGCGATTTGTCGAGATCTTCGGCCTGCTGGCTGCTCACCACGGCGGCGGCCTCGCTCTCCCAGTCGACGATCACCGACTCGATGCCCGAGATATCCTCGATAAAGCCCTGATTTTTCAGATAACCCAGCACCAGCGCCTCGGGGCGGGCACCCAGCGTCATCAGGGTTACTATCTCCTTCCAGTTGAGGTAGACCGTCAGTGGCCGCTCACAGGCGATTTGGCGGGTGTTCATTGTGCCCTGCTCATCCATCACCTCGACGGCCATGGTGAGCTGGGCTGCTGCATTGCTTTTGATAAAGGTCGGTGTCATGGGCCCCTCGCGACCGGTTGCCGGGATCTAAGGGGAGGGACACAGCAAGTTTTGTTCCAGATTACTTTGGGCGAGATTCTCTCTATGCGGTTGAGTAGGTTCGAATAGCGGAGCGTATTCGGACTATCGCGAGATTTACGATCTTGAACAGGTGCATATATTGCCGGATCGTGACGCTATGCTTGGTTTTTCGGTTACGAAAAGGAAAAGGGGATGGCCAAGTGTCCTTATTATCCCCTTCTATCATTACGCTACATGTATGGAGGTGGCATATACCTGCTGGATGGGTGTGGACCAGATGTTTTAGGAATTTAAGTAACCGATTAATGAATTTATCGTCGATTCGTTGGAATTTCTGTCCATACCAATTTACGAACACTCGGCTACGCGATTGTCCGAATACGCTCCGCTATTCGAACCTACGCATCTATTTTAATATATCGTCGTTTGGTATTGTTTTAAACCCAATTGCTATATGTATAAGTTGTCTGAAAATGTCTCTGTTAATATCTGAGAATAAATTAGCTCTCAATGATTTGAATTTCTTTTCGTCAATATTCTTGAGTCTGCGCAATGTTAGGTCTATTCCTATTACAGAGTGCATGAGTTGAGTTCTCTTAATAAAAAAAGGGTAGCTTAGGGGGCCAAGGTTTGGTTCTGATTCGTTAGTTTTTGATAGTCTAACTTCATTATAAACATCTTCTATGTCATAGCGGTTAATTTCAATTATTTGGTCTTTTAAATTGGTGCATAACCTTGCAAAATCATCCGACAATCTATTTACTTCATTGCTAGTTGATGTTGCCTTTATCTGATATGCAATAGTCCCAATTGATAGCGCAGTTAAAATTGGACCATAAAAGCCATTAAAATAATTGGCCATGATTGCCCAGTCTTCATGTCTATCCCATAAGCCTATTCCCCATCTTATGTAATATATGACGGCAGGTAGAGAGATTAAAATTAAAATGATGACAACCATAACTATAATCTTTGTATTTCTCATTTTATTGCCACATTAAGTTGGTCATATAGACATCTTGGTTACAAACTCAATGCTATCACTTAATTCTCCTAATTGATATTGTGGTAGAAACCAACCTATCTATCTCATATGTTTGGCTAAATCGTAGGTTGGTGTTGAGCGAAGAACATCCCAACGTTTACTGCGAGATCTTGTTGATGTAGGCAATTATCTGGTTATTCGGTTATTGCCAACATTAAGCTGGATTGGGATGTGGGAGTACTGGTTTTTCTTTACATGTTGGGCTTCGCTGCGCTTAGCGCCAACCTACGCCCGCGCCAACCCATATCCCGCACGACGTCCCAACCCGCATCAAAGCCCCAATCAACCACCAAACCTGCCTTGGCCCCACTCTTGCTAAGTCTTATCCCATTGATGGCTGTGGCCGCCATAAATCTCCTGCTCTGATCTGCCCCGAACGGGGTGGTTAAAGGGGGAGGGTGGCCCGGCAGAGACCTTCTGATGGGAGCCGTGACAGTGCAAGAGACAACCAATACCTTGCCCCCGCAGCGCTGGCTGCAACTGGAGTTAAAGGCCATCGACAGCCAGGTTGGCCGCTGGCAGAGCCGCCGTTTCGAGATTGCGGCGCTCCATCCCGCCGAACCCGAGGCTGCCGGTGCCTTGCCCCTTACCCTGTTTCGCGATGAGCGGGGGGATTATCGCTTCAATCTGAGCTCCGGCTCGCCCCGCCTCTTTGTGACCGGAAGCCGCGTGGACAATGGCTTTGTGGCCGATGGTCTGACCCTGAGCCAGACCGTGGCCGCCGCCTATATGGATGGCGAGCGGCAGGTGCTCTCCTGCCCGCTGCCCGAGGCGCTGCAAGCCTGGGTGGAGGCCTTTATCGGCCGTCACGGCGAGCTGCTGGAGGCCCGTCGCAAGGGCAAAAAGGGCAAGGGACGGGCACAGGATCAGCTGGGCCTCGATACGGCTGTAGCGACATCAAGAGATACGTTAGATCAAGCCAGCTGTGGCGCCGTCAAGGCCACCGGCCCCGATGGCCGCGAGCGTGGCAGTGACAGCGGAAATCGCGCCCATGAGTGAGTTCCTCAAGCGCTGGTCGTCGCGCAAGAGTGAGGCGCGCAAGCATCAGGTATTGCAGCCGAGGGAAGAGGTTAGCCCCGAGGCGGTTGCCGCCCCCATCGAAGGCAGTGGCGAAGCTGAAACTCCAGATACTGCGCTGGATAGCCCCGTAGTCAGCACTGACAAGGGGAGCTGTGAACTTCTTGCCGTTGAGGGGGCCGGGAGTGGCGAACCGCCGCTGACAACAGCCCAGCCGAGCAAGGCCAAACTCCCCGACAAGGAGGCGCTGCGGGCCATGTTTCGCAGCCACAAGCCGGATGGGCTCGACGACTACACCCAGGATTTCAGCCAGCCCGAATTGCTGCCCGCAGCCCTGACCGCCGGGCTGCGCAACTGGTTGGTGGATCAGGTAACCGCGCCGGAGAGCGAATCGGCCAACCCGGCCAACGGATCCGCTGAAGCGCTGGCGGTTGCCAGCGAACCTGCCGCCGACGAGCTGGCTGATAACTATTCTCAAACCCACACCGACGATCGGGACATTTTGGTTTCCTCTGGTGGACAAAATGTCCCAACCAAAGGTGAGGGAATGGAACCCTCAGGATCCTGACTCCCTGTCAGTCACTTTTTTTCCGGGGGAGTTGGCTCGCCTCTTGCTCTCTCGGCTTACCAACAAGCGCCCATCCCATGAGGTGGTGCGCACAGGAGCGTATGTGAGCACTGAACAAACATTGCCAAATCTGACCCCAAATCTGGCCCCAAATCTAGCCCGCGAGGCGGGGGCTGCCGAGCATAACGCGCGCGCTCGCGCCTATGCCCTGCAGCATACGGTCAAGACCGACAACCTGATCCCGGCCACTGTCTCTTACCAGAGTCAGGGGCGCCTGCTGCTGGTCGGCCCGGAAGATCGCATTCGCCGCGCCGCCAGCCTGCTGCCCGCCGGGGTGAAGCCTACCCTGCTGGTGACCGAATCCGTTTTTGATGCCGAGGCGGCCGATCTCGAAACCATTTTCGATGCCACCGCATCCCTCGCAGCCCTGACCCTGCGCGATTCGAGCCTGACAGGGTATCTTGGCCAATTTCAGCTCACCGGCCTCAATGGGCAGGGTGAGCGGGTAAATCTGGCGGCGCTTTGCTTCCCACAACAAGCGGCTGTTGTTAGTGAACAGCCACGCGAGCCTCGCTTCGATCTGGTGGCCGATCTGGGCCGCGCCCCGCTCTTTGCGCTGGAGCGCCCGCCGGTCGGTTATCTGCATCTGGCTGATGACACAGACTTGGCTGAACGGCTCGCCGAGCTCTGTGCACTGACCGGTATTTTCGATAAACCGCGCTATTTTCGCCTCGACCCCGAGGCCTGCGCCTTTACCGCCCGCGGCGTGCCCGGTTGCAGCCGCTGTCTCGATGTCTGCCCGACCGATGCCCTCAAGCCCATCAATGGTCGCATCCAGATCGATCCCCATCTCTGTCAGGGCTTTGGCAGCTGCGCCTCTGCCTGTCCGACCGGGGCGATTGCCTATCATCAGCCCGATGCCAACACCAGCGGCGACTACCTGTTCCGATTGTTCAAGCACTACCGGGAGGCGGGCGGCGAAGCGCCTCGACTGCTGATCGCCGGTGAAAACGAGCGCGAATGGGTGGAAGCCGAACTCACCCGCCTGCCCGCCAACTGGCTGCCAGTCTGGGTGGAGGAGAGCGCAAGCTTAGGCATCGAGAGCTGGTTTGCCGCCCTCGCCTATGGCGCCAGCGCGGTGCGCATTGCGCTGTGCGATGATGCCCCCGCAAGCGTCCGTGCGCTGGTTGAGCGGGAGCTGGCGAGCGCCGCTGTGCTGTTGGCGGGCGCCGGTCTCGCTGCCGATCGCATTGCTCTGTTTGACATAGATGCTGGTGAGCCTGTTTCCGGCCAGCCAGCCGTAGCCCTGCTGGAGAAGCCGCTCAAAGGGGACAAACGGAAGAACCTGTTTGCCGCCTTCGACGCCCTCTGGCAGGCCAACGAAGGGAGCCGCGAGCCGCTGGCGGTGCCTCATGGTGCCCCATACGGCAGCGTGGAGCTGAAAGACGCTGACTGCACCCTCTGCATGGGCTGCGTGGCGGTCTGCCCGAGCCGCGCCCTGCATGCGGTGGGCCATGCGCCGGGCCTCAACTTTATTGAGCAGGATTGCATCCAGTGCGGCATGTGCGAAAAGGCGTGCCCCGAGCAGGCCATCGTGCTCACGCCCCGCCTGCAGCCGGTGCCCGAGGCGCGCCGCGCCGTCCAGAGCCTGAAAGCTGAAGAGGCTGCCTGCTGCATTCGCTGCGGCAAGCCGTTCGCGCCCGCCTCGATGATCCGCCGCATCCAGCAAAAACTGGCCGGTCACTCCCACTTCCAGAACGAGGCCGCCCAGCGGCTGCTGATGTGCGAGGAGTGTCGGGTCAAGGATGTATTTGCAGCGCTGGCGGCGGATCCCGTCTCCCAGCTCAAGGTGTGAGGGGCCAGTGATGAGTGAACAACATAACGAAGAGGCTGGCGAACTGACCATGACCGAACTGGAACAGAGCAGCGCCGATCTCTACGCCCTGCTGGCAAGCCTCTGGCGCGCCGCCCCCCGTGGTGAACAGCTCGCCTGGCTGCAAGGGTTGCAGGCCATGCCCGGCCCCTTTGCCAGAGGGCTGGGACTGGTGCAGCTGGCGGCCAGCAGCCACCACGAAAACGAGCTTGCCGAGGAGTATCAGGATCTCTTTATCGGGCTGGGGCGCGGAGAGATTGTGCCGTTTGCTTCCTGGTATCTCACCGGCTCTTTGATGGAGCTGCCGCTGGCGGTGCTGCGTGCAGATCTGCAGTCCCTCGGTTTTGAGCGCCAGAGCGGAGTGTGCGAGCCGGAAGATCATCTCGCCGCCCTCTGTGAGGTGATGGCGGTACTGATTGGCGAGCAGCATCCGGAGCGCAACCGCTTCTATGAGCGCCACCTTGCCCCCTGGGTACTCGCCTGCAGCCGCGATCAGCAACAGGCGAAAGGGGGGAGCTTCTACCGGGCGGTCGGCGCCCTTGCCGAAGATTTCTTCAAGCTGGAAAACGAATTGCGCCTGCCGTTTGGCGCCTGCGTGGTGCCGGGCTGAACGCCCCTATCTGCGCATAACAAGAGCTGCGCATAAACGAGCAGACGAGATATCCCATTGGACGCGAAGCTGGCGCGCAGGCGCCGGACATTACAAAAACAGAGGTCACAAGAATGAGCGATGAACAGCTGAAAGACCCGTCCCGCCGCAATCTGATCAAGGGAGTTGGCGTGGTCGCCACCATAGGCGTACTGGCCGGTGCCACCGGTCGGGTGGTGGGCAAAGAGGTGCTGACCCACGACACCAAGCCTGACAAGGGCTATCGGGAGACCCCCCATGTTCACGACTTTTATCGCACCCTGCGCGGCACCGACTGAGCCGGATCAGTGAAGGAGAACTCATGAAACTGACAAAACGTGCCGAGCAGCCCCAGGCGGGCGAGCAGGGCAATGAGGCCATTCGCGGTCAGGGGCTGACCCGCCGCGCCTTTATGGTCAATTCCGGTCTGGTGGCCGGTGGCGCCGTGGCCGCCGGTTGGCTGGCGCCAGCCATGATGCAGCGGGCCGAGGCCAAAACCGTGGCGGCCGAGGTGCCGGTCGAGGTGAAGCGCACCATCTGTTCCCACTGCTCGGTGGGCTGCGGCGTTTATGCCGAGGTGCAAAACGGCGTCTGGACCGGCCAGGAGCCGGCATTTGATCACCCCTTCAACCTTGGCGGTCACTGTGCCAAAGGGGCGGCCCTGCGCGAGCACGGCCACGGTGAGCGTCGCCTCAAGTACCCGATGAAGCTGGTGGGCGGCAAGTGGCAGCGCATCAGTTGGGATCAGGCTATCGAAGAGGTGGGCAACGAGGTGCTGCGCCTTCGCAAGGAGTCCGGCCCCGACAGCGTCTACTGGCTCGGCTCCGCCAAGCACTCCAACGAGCAGGCCTACCTGTTTCGCAAGATGGCGTCTCTGTGGGGCACCAACAACGTGGATCACCAGGCGCGGATCTGCCACTCCACCACGGTCGCTGGCGTAGCCAACACCTGGGGCTACGGCGCCATGACCAACAGCCTGAACGACATGCACAACAGCAAGTCGATCATGTTCATCGGCTCCAACCCGGCGGAAGCCCACCCGGTCGCCATGCAGCACATCCTGCTGGCCAAAGAGCGCAACGGCTGCAAGATCCTGGTGGTCGACCCGCGTCGCACCCGTACCGCCGCCAAGGCGGACATGTACCTCTCCCTGCGCCCGGGCACCGACGTCGCCTTTATCTGGGGCATGCTCTGGCACATCTTCAAGAACGGCTGGGAAGACAAGGAGTTCATCCGCACCCGCGTCTACGGCATGGACGAGGTGCAAAAAGAGGTGGCGCGCTGGACTCCGGCCGAAGTGGAGCGGGTGACCGGCCTCAACGAACAGCAGGTCTATGGCGCGGCCAAACTGCTGGCCGACAACCGCCCCGGCTGCGTGGTCTGGTGCATGGGCGGTACCCAGCACACCACCGGCAACAACAATACCCGCGCTTACTGCATCCTCGAACTGGCCCTCGGCAACGTGGGCAAGAGCGGGGCGGGCACCAACATCTTCCGCGGTCACGACAACGTGCAGGGCGCCACCGACTTTGGCGTCACCTCCGACTCTCTGCCCGGCTACTACGGGCTGGAAGAGGGCTCCTGGAAGCACTGGGCCCGGGTGTGGGATGTCGATTACGAGTGGATCAAGGCCCGCTTCGACAACAAGGCCTACAACGGCAAGTTGCCGATGAACAACAACGGCATTCCGGTCTCCCGCTGGGTGGACGGGGTGCTGGAGAACGCTGATCTCATCGAGCAGGGCTCCAACATCCGCGCCATGTTCTACTGGGGTCATGCGGTCAACTCCCAGACCCGCGGCCCCGAGATGAAGAAGGCGATGCAAAAGCTCGACATGATGGTGATTGTCGACCCTTACCCCACAGTCGCTGCCGTCATGAACGATCGTACCGACGGCGTCTACCTGCTGCCGGCCACCACCCAGTTCGAGACCTATGGTTCCGTCACCGCCACCAACCGCTCCATGCAGTGGCGCGACAAGGTGATTGAGCCCCTGTTCGAATCCAAGGTCGACCATGAGATCATGTATCTCCTGAGCAAGAAGCTCGGCTTTGCCGACCAGCTGTTCAAACACATCAAGGTGGAGAACAACCAGCCACTGCTGGAAGACATCACCCGTGAATACAACCGCGGCATGTGGAGCGTGGGCTACACCGGCCAGAGCCCGGAGCGGCTCAAGGCGCACCAGCAGAACTGGCACACCTTCCACAAGACCAACCTCAAGGCCGAAGGCGGCCCGGTCAGCGGCGAAGTGTATGGTCTGCCGTGGCCCTGCTGGGGCACCCCTGAGATGAAGCACCCCGGCAGCCACATCCTCTACGACACCAGCATTCCGGTTTCGGAAGGGGGCGGCGGTTTCCGCGCCCGCTTCGGCATCGAGTATCAGGGCGTCTCGCTGCTCGCCGAAGACTCCTGGCCGAAGGGGAGCGAGGTGGAAGACGGCTATCCCGAGATCACCGCCGACCTGATGAAGCAGCTCGGCTGGTGGGATGAGCTGACCGAGGCCGAGAAGAAGGAAGCCGAGGGCAAGAACTGGAAAACCGACCTCTCCGGCGGTATCCAGCGGGTCGCCATCAAGCACGGCTTCGTCCCTTACGGTAACGCCAAGGCGCGCTGCGTGGTGTGGACCTTCCCGGATCAGGTGCCCAAGCACCGCGAGCCGCTCTACACCCCGCGCCGGGATCTCTTGGCCGACTACGCCACCTGGCCCGATGCCAAGAGCCTGTGGCGCCTGCCGACCCAGTATGCCTCGGTGCAGGAGAAGGACGTCAGCAAGGAGTTCCCGATCATCCTCACCTCCGGCCGTTTGGTGGAGTACGAGGGGGGCGGCGACGAGACCCGCTCCAACCCCTGGCTGGCTGAATTGCAGCAGGAGATGTTCGTCGAGATGAACCCGGCTGATGCCAACGACGTCGGCGTGCGCGACGGTCAGGATGTGTGGGTCGAGGGGCCGGAAGGGGGCAGGGTCAAGGTGAAGGCGCTGGTGACCCCGCGGGTCAAGCCGGGGCTCGCCTTTATGCCGTTCCACTTCGGCGGCCACTTCGAGGGCAAGGATCTGCGATCCAAATATCCGGAAGGGTCTGATCCCTATGTGCTGGGGGAGTCGGTCAACATAGTCACCACCTATGGCTATGACCCGGTTACCCAGATGCAGGAGACCAAGGTCACCCTGTGCCGTTTTCGTAAAGTAGGAGCCTGATCCCATGGCCAGAATGAAATTCATGTGTGACACCAAGCGCTGCATCGAGTGCAACGGCTGTGTGACGGCGTGCAAGAACGAGAACGACGATGCCCTGGAGTGGGGCATCCAGCGCCGCCGGGTGGTGACCCTTAACGACGGCCTGCCGGGGGAGACCTCCATCTCGGTCGCCTGCATGCACTGCACCGACGCTCCCTGCATGGCGGTCTGCCCGGCCGACTGCTTCTATCACACCGACGACGGCATAGTGCTGCACAACAAGGATCTCTGCATCGGTTGCGGCTACTGCCTGTTTGCCTGCCCGTTCGGGGCTCCCCAGTTCCCTAAGACCGCCGCTTTTGGCGATCGGGGCAAGATGGACAAGTGCACCTTCTGTGCCGGTGGCCCGGAAGAGGATCACAGCGAGGCGGAGCGCCAGAAGTACGGAGCCAACCGCATCGCCGAGGGCAAGCTGCCCATGTGTGCCGAGCTCTGCTCCACCAAGGCGCTGCTGGCGGGGGATGCGCAGGTTATCTCCGATATCTTCCGCGAGCGGGTTGCCTATCGCGGCGCCAAGGATGCGGCCTGGGGTAATGGCGATGAGCTGTTTCACGACGCCAGCAAGCTGAACAAGCAGGGAGGGTCGGCATGAAAACCTGGCTAATGGCCCTGTTTGCTGCCCTGCTGCTGGTGAGTACCGCAAGTTTCGCCGACGCCGAGAAAGAGGCGGTCGGCTTTGCCGGCGCCGATTACTGGCGGGCGGTGAAGGATGGGCAGGAGGGGGTGACCACCTCCCGCTCGCCGGAGCACGGGGTGCTGATCTCGGTGCCGGGCCAGCTCTGGTTCGAGGTGAAGACCAAGTGGGTGTCGCCGCTCGGCGCCATCGCTATCTTTGGGTCGCTCGCCATGTGCGGCCTGATGTATCTGGTGGTGGGGCAGACCAAGCTCTCCAAGCCGCGCACCGGGCGCAAGCTCAAGCGCTGGAGCCGGCTGGATCGGGCGCTGCACTGGACCACGGCGGCCATGTTTCTGACCCTGTCCGGGTCGGGGCTGGCCATCATCTACGGCAAGTACTTCATCAAGCCGGTGGTGAGCCTCGGGGTGTGGGAGAACTGGATCTGGTTTGCCAAGGTGTTCCACAACTATGTGGGGCCGCTCTTCTTCCTCTGCCTGATGGGGGTGCTCATCAAGTGGTTCCGCCACAACATCGTCAACATGGTGGATGTGCAGTGGTTCATGAAGTTTGGCGGCATGCTCGGCAAGCACAAGGGAAGCCATCCTTCGGCGGGCTTCTCCAACGGCGGCGAGAAGGCGATCTTCTGGCTGCTGATCTGGTTTGGCGGCATTGTGGTGGCGACCGGGCTGTTCCTCGACTTCCCCATCTTCGGCCAGCTGCGCCGCCAGATGGAGTGGGCCAGTTTCATCCATATCGTAGGCGCCTTGATCCTTATCTGCGGCTTTATCTTCCATATCTACATGGGCCTGTTCCAGCTGGAAGGGGCGCTGGAGGGGATGGTGACCGGCGAGGTGGACGAGACTTGGGCCAAGGAGCACCACGACCTCTGGTATGAAGAGGTGAAGCATACCCTTGATGAGCCCAAGGCGGGCAAATCAAGCTGATGGTCGACAAAGAATAAAGAGAAGGGGCGCTGCGGCGCCCCTTTTGATGGCGGGTCGATCGTGATGGCAAATTGATTGAGCGATGCCGCAAACGGCGATGGTTTTTTGGGCCACCTTGAGCAACAGTAACAGGGGTTCCATTCACACAAGGGATGACAAATGATGAGAAAAGCATGGCTGGCAGCGGTATGTGCATCTGCGCTATTCGGTGGTATTGCGGGCGTGGCGCAGGCGGCTGACGGGATCAAGACCCAGCAGGTGCAGTTCAAGAAGGGGGAGTCAGGGGCAACCATCAACGGCACCATTCAGGGTAGCCAGACCCTCGATTACAAGCTGACGGCCAACAAGGGGCAGAGCATGGTGGTGATCCTGACCGGCAAGCCCTACTTCAATATTTTGCCGCCGGGCAGCAAGGGGGAAGCGATTTTTGTTGGCTCTCGTGACGGGAACAACTTTGAGGCGACCCTGCCCGCCAAGGGCACTTATACCATTCGGGTCTACCAGATGGGGGCTGCCGAGAGCAGCAAGGCCAAGACGTCGTTCAAGCTGGAGGTGGGCATCAGCGGCTAATGCCGACCGCTGACAAGCATCACAGAGGTGGTGGCCACAAAGGGCCGCCACCGTTGTTTTATCCCCTCTGTTTTTGCCTCGCCAAGGTCAATATTCCCCCCGGGCCAGCCGCTCGAAGTAGCGCTGATAACGTCCGCTGGCGATGGCCTGCTGCAACTGCTGATTGAACTGATCCCGCAGTTTGGCTGAATCCGGCATCTTGCGCGGGAACATCACGAAGCTGTCGTTGCGCAGAAAAGGGGTATGACTGTGGGTGATGAGTGCCGCGCTGGCGGGGTCGAGCTGGCTCTGCAACTCGGCCAGACCGACTCGCAGCTCTTGCGGATAGAGGTCAATCCGCCCGCGCAGCAGCTTGCCGAAATTCTGTTTCACGTCGGTGACTTTCTGTTGGGTTACCTCGCCATCAGCCACCATCTTGTCCAGCTCGGGCCCGTAGCTATAGGCGATATCGCCCCCCAACCGCATGCCGATGATCTGCTCAAGGCGCTCGGCTTGCAGCTGCCGTGATTTGAGGGAGAAGAAGACAAACTGCTCCTGCAGCACCGCTTCGCTGAACAGAAAATCCTGCTCCCGCTCCGGTTTGTGCATCCAGACGGCGGTGGCGTCGTAGAGCTGGCTGTTGGCCGCCAGCGAATAGACCCGACCCCAGGGGGCGAAGTGGAACTTCACCTCATAGCCCGCCTCCTTGAACAGATCGCTGATGAGGTGGGCCACTGGACCGTGCTGTTTTGATTGCTCGGAGACGAAAGGAGGCCATTCACCCACGATGATGTTGAGCACCCGGCCCGGTGCGGCGAGAGCCGACTGGCAGGTCAGAAATAGCCATAGAGCAAGCAGCGGGATCAGGCGCATGGCAGAAAGAAGGGGACGCAGGCTGGCAGAGGCGAGGGCATCAGGTCACTCCCGGCTGTGATGCGGTGAAAGGGGCTGGGTTGCCCGCAATGCTAACATGAGTCTCATTCCTTGCCGTGGATATTTGTCTCGTCGGGGCCGCCGGGCGCCTATTTTGGCCGCAGGGTATGCCCAAGCTCACAAAACCGATCGAGTAAACGTCATATGATTGATTTCATTATGAGTCTTGCTCTCCTGCCGAACGGCAATTTCACGTAAATCAAAGAGAATGACTATGGCTACCGGACAATATCTGCTGTGGAAAGATGCACAGGGACAGGATTTTCGCCCCGTTGCACTGACCGGCACTGATCTGCTTAACAATCGATACCTCAACAAGGGCACGGCCTTTACCGAACAGGAGCGGGCCGATTTTGATCTCGATGGTTTGCTGCCTCCTCAGGTGCAAACTTTTGAAGCCCAGCTCGAGCGAGTGTATGAGGGGTTCAAGAGCGCTTGCAGCGATATCGAGAAGTACCAGAACCTGCGTGCCCTGCAGGATCGCAACGAGACTCTCTTCTATGCCCTGTTGTCACGCCATGTAGAGGAGATGACTCCCTACATCTATACCCCGACCGTGGGCAAGGCGTGCCAGGAGTTCAGCCACCGCTTCCAGAAGCCGCGCGGCCTCTACATCACCCCGGACAACGTGGATGACATGGGCAGTCAGGCCCGTCACTTCGATGCCAAATCGATCCGCATCATAGTCGTCACCGACAGCCAGGGCATTCTGGGGATCGGCGACCAGGGTGTTGGCGGCATGGGGATCCCTATCGGCAAGCTGGCGCTCTATACCCTGGGGGCCGGTATTCACCCCGCCTGCTGCATGCCCATCGCGCTGGATGTGGGCACCGACAATCAGAAACTGCTCGATGATCCCATGTATCTGGGCCGCCCGCACAAGCGTATTCGCGGCAAGGAGTATGAAGAGTTCATCGACAAGTTCGTGCAGGGGGTCAAGCGCCACTTCCCCAACGCCGTGCTGCAGTGGGAAGACTTCAGCAAATCCAATGCCTTCAACAATCTGGCCCGCTACCAGCAGGCACTGCCGTCATTCAACGATGACATTCAGGGCACCGGTGCCGTGGTGCTGGCCGGTATTATCGGCGCGGTCAAGGTCAAGGGGGAGACCCTGGGCCAGCAGAACTATCTGGTCTATGGCGCTGGCGCCGGCGGGGTTGGGGTCGCGGATCAGATCTGCGCGGGGATGATCCGCGAGGGGATGGATCCGCAGGCGGCCCGCGATCGCATCTACATCCTGGATACCCAGGGGCTGGTGTGCGACAACCGGGATGGGCTCGACGAGTACAAGCGCCGCTATGCCAAGCCGGGGCTGCTGCTGGCGGGCTGGGATACCGAGGTGCCCGGCAAGGCCAATCTGGCCGATGTGCTGCGTCATGTGCCCATTACCGTGTTGCTGGGTACCAGCGGCTCGGGCGGCGCCTTCCTGGAAGAGCATATCCAGCTGATGCTGCAGCATTGCGAGCGCCCCATGGTGTTCCCGCTCTCCAACCCGACCGCCAACTGTGAAGCGCTGCCGGAGGATATCTACCGCTGGAGCAAGGGCAAGGCGATCGTTGCGACCGGTAGTCCGTTCAAGGATGTGAGCTACGAGGGGCAGGAGTTCAGGGTCGGGCAGGGCAATAACGTCTTTATCTTCCCCGGTGTAGGTCTGGCGGCCATCGTCAGCCAGATCCGCGAGATCACACCCGATGTCTTCACTACCGCCGCCTTTGCACTGGCTGAGTGCGTGAGTGAGGTTGACTTGGCGAAAGGGGCCGTTTATCCCCGCATTCGCGAGCTGCGCAGCATCTCGGTGCATGTGGCCACCGCCGTGCTCAAGGATATCGTGCGCCGGGATCCGTCCCACCCGCTGATCGGGCAGGATCTGCAGCAGCATATCCTCAACCACATGTGGGAGCCGGTTTACCTGCCCTATCGTCGGGTATAACCGCATATTCACCGCCCGGATAACGGGTCGGTAAAGATGACAAGGGGGTAGCGCTGCTACCCCCTTTCGTTTACCCCGTGGCATTCACTAAGTTCGCAATGGCCGCCAGCGCCCTTGCTGATTGCGACAGGCGGTATCCTGCCACTGCTGGCTCGCCTTGCCGATATAGAGTTGCTCGCGATAGTCGCGACACCACTCCCCGCTGGTATGGCGGAAGGTGCGCAGCGGGGTGACGCTACCCGAGTGACGGTTAGCTGGATTGAACCAGGTGAGGCTTTGGCCTTTGGTACGGGTTTCCAGCGCCTTGGCGAGAGCCTGATTGGCCAGTTGAACATCTGCCTTATCCATTTGATGGTAAAGCGGCGGAGTGTCGACCGTGGCGCAGCCAGCGAGGCCGAGCAGGAGGAGTGTTAGCAGATAACGCATCATGGTTGCCCCTGTTGGCGAAAGCCGTTGTTGAGCAGCGCCCGCTCCTGCTCATCGGTAAGTACTTGCTGGCGATCATCGACCGTGCCATCACCTCTTAGTTTGTTGCCGTTGGCATCGACGGCATCCACGCCGTTGTCATCGATGGTTCCATCACCCCTGAGCTTGTTGCCGTTGGCATCAACGGCATCCACGCCGTTGTCATCGACCGTGCCATCGCCCCTGAGTTTGTTGCCATTGGCATCGACGGCATCCATACCGTTGTCATCGATGGTGCCATCACCCCTGAGCTTGTTGCCGTTGGCATCTACGGCATCCACGCCGTTGTCATCGACCGTGCCGTCACCTCTGAGCTTGTTCCCGTTGGCATCGACGGCATCCACACCGTTGTCATCAACGCCATTGCCAAATCCGCGGCCACCCCCATGGCGTTCTCCCCCTGCATGTTTTTCTCCACCAGCATGCCGTTCACCTCCACCATGCTGCTCTCCGCCGGCATGCTCGCCTTGGCCGCCACTGTCATCGCTGCCCCCATCGCTGTCGCTGCCCCCATCGCTGTCGCTGCCACCGCCGCTGTCGCTGCCTCCGCCGCTGTCGCTGCCACCACCGCTGTTGCTGCCCCCACCGCTGTTGCTGCCACCGCCGCTGTTGCTGCCACCGCCGCTGTTGCTGCCACCGCCGCTGTTGCTGCCGCCGCCGCTGTTGCTGCCTCCGCCGCTGTTGCTGCCACCACCGCTGTTGCTGCCACCACCGCTGTTGCTGCCACCGCCGCTGTTGCTGCCACCACCGCTGTTGCTGCCTCCGTCGCTGTCGCTGCCACCGCCGCTGTCGCTGCCTCCACCGCTGTCGCCACCACCACTGCTGCTACCACCGCCATCTTTGTTGTGAACGATCAGTTCATTGGCGATGTAGCTGTGGCTGCCATCGAGCAGCAGATTGAAGAGTGCGGTAGTGGGAGACGCCTCGATCCAGCAAAGTGACTCAACCAGCAGTAATTCCGGCTGGGGTTGCAGGGCCAGATTGCCCGCCACCATGACAGGTGCCGGGCGACACATTATCTGCATGCCGGTAAATAGCGGCAGCACCGCCAGTTGCGGGTTTTCGGTTCGGGTCATGGCCGGTGAGATGGCCGCCCAGCCCCGCGTGGTCAGCAGAGGGTGCTCTGCGGTAAAGAACGGGGGCAGATCATTGATCCCGTAGAGTCTGCGCTTGCCCAGTATGACCCGTTCGACCGCCAGGATCCGGTTACTGCCGCCGTGCTGATCCAGCACCCGTTCACCGACCCGAAGCGTCTCTATGAGACGGGTGGAACCATCGGCCATCGTGATGCGAGTGCCGGCGATAAAGCAGGACTTGGCATAGGCCTGATTCATTTGCCACTCATTGTGGGCAAAATCATAACTGAACGGGTTCGCAAACAGGGCGAGTGCGATGGCCGAGCCAATAAGCAATCTGCGCTGGCTGGCCTTGAATGGGGGCTGTGACATGGGGACTCCTTGTCCATCTTGATTCACAGGATCCAGTATAGAGCGCCCCCAAGCGGCGGCATTTTTGACTATGAACACAATAAACATGATGGAAAAACGATTGGCGTTCGTCACAATAATGCGTAAAATCGCATACTCGATGCTTGTAGCAACGAATCCCGCCTAAAAAGCCAGTTTCATGCCCTTCCCAAGCAGTAAAAGGCAACAAGTGACGTATTTGTGTTCATTTTGTGCCTTGGAAAAGTCTTGTGATAACTGAAAAGTGATAAATATCCCCATCAGTTATCAAAAAATTAAGGACATCCATGTTTTCCTTAGTCAAGCAAAGTGTCGCCGGGCTGCAAATCCTGTTTGTCGCCTTCGGTGCCATGGTTCTGGTGCCCCTGCTCACCGGATTGAACCCCTCCATGGCCCTGCTTGGCGCCGGTGTGGGCACCCTGTTGTTCCAGCTCTGCACCCGCCGCCAGGTCCCGATTTTCCTCGGTTCCAGCTTTGCCTTCATCGCCCCCATCATCTACGCCACCCAGACCTGGGGATTGCCATCCACCATGTTTGGCCTGTTTGCCGCCGGTTTCATGTATTTCATTCTGGCTGCGCTGATCCGGGCAAAAGGGATGGGGTTTGTGCACAAATTGTTGCCCCCGGTGGTGATTGGCCCGGTGATCATGGTGATCGGTCTTTCTGTGGCGCAGGTTGCCTGCAACATGGCGATGGGCCGCGCCGGTAGTGAGCAGGTAGTCCCTGCGGGGACTGCGCTGACGCTGGCCGGTATCTCGCTGGCGGTCACCCTGATTGCAGCTGTGTTCTGCAAGGGGTGGATCAAGCTGATCCCCATCCTGTGCGGTGTGATTGCCGGTTATGTCTCGGCGGTATTCATGGGCCAGGTGAGTTTCGATGGTATGGTGAACGCCCCCTGGCTGGCGCTGCCCCACTTCGAAACCCCGGAGATCAACTGGGCTGCTGCGTTGTTCATGTTGCCGGTAGCCATCGCCCCCTGTATCGAGCATATCGGTGGCGTGTTGGCGATTGGTGGCGTGACTGGCAAGGATTACACCAAGGATCCGGGTTTGCACCGTACGCTGGCCGGTGACGGTATCGGCGTCTGCTTCGCCGGTTTCATCGGTGGCCCACCCGTGACCACCTACGCCGAAGTGACAGGTGCCGTGATGATCACTCGCAACTTCAATCCGGTCACCATGACCTGGGCTGCGGTGTTTGCCATCATTCTGGCCTTCTTTGGCAAGTTCAATGCGCTGCTCACCTCCATCCCGATGCCGGTGATGGGCGGTATCATGCTGCTGCTGTTCGGATCCATCGCTGCCATCGGTCTCAAGACGCTGGTGGAATCCAAGGTGGATCTGGGACTGTCACGCAATATCGCCATCGTCGCCGTGACTCTGACCGTCGGTGTCGGTGCGCTTGAGATGAAGATTGGCGACTTCGCGCTAGCCGGTGTTGGCCTGGCCTCTGTTGCCGCCATCCTGCTCAACCTGATCCTGCCTGCGCACTCCGAAGAAGGTGTGATGGACGCGGCCAAGGACTGAGTTTCACCAGACGTTCATTGTTGATTTGGAGAAGGCCACCTCGCGGTGGCCTTCTGTTTTTCGGGTATCTAGCGCCACTTTGTGGCTCGACGGAGCTCATCTGGAATCTAATTTGGAAGCAGATGAGGGGGTTAGCATTCTCATTTGACGTATCTCTTTTCGTGACCTTAGCTAAAGGACAGGTTTGGCTCTGAGGTCTCCTCGAGCAGTATGGGAAAATGGATGTTGGCGTTTTCTATCATTTCTCTCCCAGACCCCTGTCATAAAACGATGCGCTTTTTCTTTGCCACGGCGCTGTTGTATGGCAGAGGCTTATCCGCCCCACTCCGCACTCCCCTTATGCTGCCCTGGCATGTATCCACCTCGATTTGTTGTGAGCCTCCCTCGCCGGTTGCGTTTCGTTGCGCACAGGCAAAATCCGGATCTGTTTGCTGCTGCACATGGGTGGGCGGCGAGCCGTGAAAGCCGGCATGACCCCAGCGGGTCAGACGTGCACCGCCATCGATAATGGCGGATGTTCAGGGATGAATGGCAAGCAAAGCGAGGTTGCAATGAACTATCAACTGCTGTGGAAAAGTGCAATTTTTTCAGTCTCTTCCATGATGGCGATAAGCGCTGTTCAGGCTGCGCCACTGAACGTGATGACCGAGGATTACCCGCCATTCAACATGCAGGGGGAGGGGGGCAAAATTGTCGGGCTGTCGACCGAGGTGGTCGAAGAGCTGTTCAAGCGTGCCGGGGTCGAATACAAGCTGACCCTGATGCCCTGGAAGCGGGCGTACGAAGATACCCTCGGTACTCCCAATACCGCCCTCTACTCCACGACCCGCACTCCTGAGCGGGAAGCACTGTTCAAGTGGGTCGGGCCGCTGGTCAATAACAACTGGGTGTTTTTCTCCAGCTCGACCGCCAATATCACGGTCAAGTCGCTGGAAGATGCCAAGCAGTATTCGGTGGGTGGCTATAACGGCGATGCGGCCGCCGAGTATCTCAAAGCCCAGGGATTTGCCAAGTTGCAGCTGGCGGCCAACGACACCGCCAACGTGAAGAAACTGGAGGCGGGCCGCATCGATCTCTGGGCTACCGGCCAGTATCTGGCCCCCTATCTGGCCAGCAAGGAGAAGGTGGCCTCACCCAAGCCGGTCTTCGTGTTCAAGGAAACCCAGATGAGCTTGGCGTTTAACAAGGACACGCCCGATGAGCTCATCACCAAGCTTAACGAGATCCTCGCTGCCATGAAGGCGGATGGCACCATCGACAAGATCAATGCCAAGTACCAGTAACAGTACCAATAGCAAGTGCCGCTCAATGGCACTGCGCCGGCTGCCGTAAAACCGGGAGGAAACCATGGATTGGAAAAGTCTGACGTTCAGGATTGCCGTGTTGACCTCCCTGTCGGTGAGTCTGCTACTGGTGTTGTTTGGCGCTTACAACTACAACGCGGTCAGGGCGGAGAGCTACAGCAAACAGAGTGCGCTGGTCGAACAGGCCATCGGCCGGCTGCAGCTTTCCCTGCCCGGCCCGCTGTGGAATTATGAATCGGCCTTCATCGAGGCATCGCTCAAGTCCGAGCTGGCGGCCGATATCCTGAGTGCTTTGCTGGTGGTCAACAAGGACAAGCTGGTGGCCGGGTTTGCCCGTGACACGGCGGGGAGCATTGCCCCCGTGACAGCCATGCCTGCCGATACTGCTGCCTATGGGGGATATGATCTGGTCTATGACGACAGCGGCCAGAAAAACACCGTGGCTCGATTACTGGTGCAAACCAGTGATGCCGCCATTCAGGCCCAATTGCGGCAGCAATTGATCACCACCGTCTGGCAGATCCTGGTGCTCGATCTCTGCATCATCGCCCTGTTGATGGTGCTGATTCATCGCAATGTGCTCAGGCCGCTTCACCAGATGAATCAGGCGGTGTTCGATCTGGCCAAAGGAGAGGGGGATCTGACCCGGCGTCTGAAGATCAGCCGTCAGGATGAGATGGGCGCGCTGGCCACCAACATCAACCACTTTATTGCCAAGTTGCAGGAGATGGTGGCGGAGATCAACGAGCTCTCTGCCGGTGTGTTGCAAACCGCCGAACTCTGTGACTCCCTCTCGGCAGATACCCGGGTAGGCAGTGACGCCCAGCAATCCGAGCTGGATCAGGTCGCTACTGCCATTACCGAAATGAGTCAGGCAGTGCAGGAAGTGGCTGGTAACGCGGTGAAAACCTCTGGCGCTACCGATGAGGCCAACCTCTATGTGGAGCAGGGTTACAATCTGGCGGGCCATGCCAATGAGGCCATCCATCAACTGGTGGGGGAGGTGGAGCGGGTCGCCACCCTGATGCGCACCCTTTCGACCGAGAGCAGCAGCATTGGCACCATCATCGAGGTGATCAACGGCATTGCCGAGCAGACCAATTTGCTTGCCCTCAATGCGGCCATCGAGGCGGCGCGGGCGGGTGATCAGGGGCGCGGTTTTGCGGTGGTGGCGGATGAGGTGCGCACCTTGTCGGGCCGTACTCGCCAGTCGACGGAGGAGATCAGCGCCAGTATCAAGCGGTTGCAGCAAGCGACCCAAAATGTCGGTGCCGGCATGCAACAGAGTCAGGAGAAGGCATCCCGCGCCGGCATCGAGGCGGCAGATGTGCAGATATCGGTGGAGAAAATTAAAAATCAGGTCAGCCTGATCCGCGAGATGAACATGTATATCGCCCAGGCATCGGAAGAACAACACTCGGTGGCGGAAGCGGTCAGCCACAGCGTCAACCGGATTGCGACCCTCAACAGCGAGAGTGCGGCCAGAGTGGCAAAGGTTGCCGAGGCCAGCAGCGATCTGCGGCAGCTGTCGGCCCAACTCGACACCCTGCTCAAGCAGTTTCGGGTCTAGTCAGTTCACTTCGCCCCGTTGGATCATCCTGCGGGGCAGGCCGGTTCCCATTATTTTGAGGCGCGGCGAGATGTAGTGAGGGGCAAGGGGCCTTGTCCTGCAGCGCTTTTCGTCATGCCCATGTCACTGTTCAGCTGAGATTGGCGTGATCGTGATACGCGAAACTCGCAGCATCATGCTCTGCCCGATACGCAGTCCGACAGCGCTGGACGCATATTTTCATTTTCCCCGCTCATGCCTGCCTGCATCTATTGTGCCGCTGATCTCGACCCTTTAGAATTTCGTTTAATTACAGCGAGTCCTGAGCCGCCATCTGGCTTTATCAGGTGTGGAATCCCATCTTCTTCATGATGAATGCAAATAACAGGTGGTTGGTATGACGGGGGTTGCGCCAGGCAATAACATATCAGCCTATCACTTCGGTGATTATGTCTTTGATGTCAAAAGGCGAGAGCTGATCTTCTGTGCCGACAAGGACAACTTGCAAAGCGCCCGGGTGGTGCGTTTGTCATCGGCAGAGAGCCTCATTTTCAGCTATCTGCTCGATCACCATGACGAGGTGTGCGACAAGGATCTGTTGCTCGAAATCGGCTGGTTGGGTCGCCCCATCAGCCCCAACTCCCTGAACGTGGCCATCGCCAATATTCGTCGCCACTTCGCTTCATTCCCCCAGACGCTGGATATCAGAAGTACCCCGAAAAAAGGGTACTCCCTGCATCTTAACTGCAAGATGAAGAGCTATTACGGCAAGGCACTGCCAACAGAGAGTGAGCCCTTGCCCGAGCCGATGAGCGAGCCCACGCCTGCAGCGGCTGCGCAGCCACCGTCGACATCACCAAGCTCCGACCACGAGGTCATCAAAGAGCCTGCAGCTCCCCGTTCTTTTGGTGAGCGCGCCAAACTTGCCTTTCTCAGCGGTATCGGGCGGCCAATGCTGGCAAGGGGCCTGATGTACGTCAATCTGCTACTGGCTGTGCTGGTGGCGTTTGTCGCCAGCTATCTCCATTTCGAGTGGCTCCATGTGCACTGCACCGACTCGCCGACCGGCGTTGTTTGCCAGATGGAGGCACGGAGCGATGTGCCACCAGTCAAACCAGCATCGCTGGTGCTGGTCTCCGGCCACCAGGTTCGCGTGCTCTCCTATAAAGAGCTCGAAAAAACGCTGTAAGGGATCTCTGATGAAACGAACGCTGAAAAATACCTTGCTGCTGTTGCCACTGCTTGTCGTGCTGCTGTTTGTGGTCGGGATGTTTATCAACAGTCTGGGCTGCCATTACGACCTGAAAATGTCGGCCAATGGAGTCAACTATCACGGGGTGTGCCGCTGGGGCAAAATCACTGTGATCGAAGAGGAGGAGGCGACCAGGGAGAAGTGGCGAGTGACCGGTTTTCAACTGACCTTCTTCAACCAGCTTGTTTACCTCATCGACAGTCGTACCCAACTGCACGAATCGGGTAACGATGATTCCTATCTCAATGAGTACAACCTGATCCAGTCGCAATATGCGCTGGTCAACTATGCCTGGGTGCCGCTGACTGAAAACAAGGTGGCGATCTTCCAGCGCGATCCGGTGCACGAGGTCGTGATTGCCCAGCGAGATGGCTGGTTCGATCTCTACCGCTGGTTCTTCCCCCCAGCACCGCTGGTGCCTGTTCAGCCGCAAAGCGCAGGTGCTGGGCGTCCCGCTAGTTTCTAAGCAATTTGCACCAGGGGCCGGTGACCTCGCAGTGGCCTGTCTCATCACTGTTTTGCCAGCCCAGCCGATGGTAGAAGGCTACTGCCGCCGTGTTGCGGGTCGCAACCTTGAGCGAGCCGTGCGGCGAATCAGCGAGGCCCCGCTCCAGCAGGGCGCGCCCTATCCCCTGACCGTGCCAGTCGCTTGACACATAGAGGTGATGGACGAAGTGATCGGGCTGCCAGATGGCGATAAAGCCGCAGATATTGCCCCCCTGTTCGGCTACCCACACCTGTTCACCTTTGGTCTGTTCCTCGAAATCCTCGAGTTGGAAACGGGCGGGATCGACCCAGTGAAAGGTGTGGCGGCGGCTCTTTAAAAACAGCCGGGCCAGTTGGGGAATGTCGTGTTCTTCCATGAGCCGGATCATGATGCCCTCTCGGATCAAGCCAATGTTCATTGAGGCAGTTGCACAGAGGCAGGTTAATCGATGCAAATGACAAGGGTGTGATTAAGCACTGTCCATTGTATTTGCCATGGGGCTATACTGCCGGAGTCCCTTGTATGGATGGCTTGAGGATCGCTGATTTATGGACAATAAACTGATTGAAGGCAACATTTTTGTTCCGGCGCACATAGACGATGTCTGGCACGCCTGGACTACCGAAAGCGGTCTGCGCAGTTTTCTGGCTCCCGAATGTTTGATGGTGGCCGAACCGAATGGTCCTTTCGAGATCTACTTCAGGCCTGATGCCCCGCTGGGTGAACGTGGCAGCGAAGGGTGCCGGGTCATGGCCGTCATGCCCTATGACTTGCTCAGTTTCAGCTGGAATTTCCCGCCCAGCCTGCCCCATATCCGCCAGCAAAAGACCCAGGTTTGCCTGCGCTTTGTGCCGGAAGGGCAGGGTACTCGCCTCTACTTCCTCCAGAGCGGTTGGGCCAATGATCCGGATTGGGATCAGGGTTATGCCTATTTTCGGGAAGAGTGGCTGGAGACCAGCCTGCCACGGTTGCAGTACCGTTTTACCCACGGCCCCATCGACTGGAACAATCCTCCCGACAAGGTGCAGCTGAAGGCGCTGGCCCAGTAATCCCGGATGTCAGACATAAAAAAAACCGGCCAAAAGGCCGGTTGAAACAGTTCAGGCTTGTCAGGTGACAAACGTATCCAGCGGATGAGAGTCGCTTTCCACTCCTTGTGAAGTACAACACTCTTGGTTACGTGCGGCTACTTTATGCCATTCACACTGAATCGAGGCTGAACCATGGATGATCCCGCTTCGTTCCCCTCTTCAATCAGATAGTGATCCCCATTGACTGGCGCAAGTAAGCGCCCGCACCGAGCAGCCCCGGCCCTTCATGGGTGATCAGAAACACCGGGATCTCCTTGAGGTAGGACTTGAAGCGCCCCTTGTCTTCAAAGGCGACCCGGAAACCGGAACCGGTAAAGAACTCCTGGAAGCGCGGCACTATGCCACCTGCGATATAGACGCCGCCAAAGGTACCCATATTGAGGGCCAGATTGCCGGCAAAGCGGCCCATCAGCACGCAGAACAGGCTCAGGGTGCGACGGCAATCGAGGCACTCACCCGCCAGTGCGCGCTCGGTAATGTCTTTGGGGGCGAACGGCTCTGGCTCACGACCATCGGATTTCACCAGCCCGCGATAGAGATTGACCAGACCCGGGCCGGAGAGGAAACGCTCTGCCGAGACATGGCCCAATTCGCCTCGCATTACTTGCAGTACCGCATCTTCCTCTTCGGTGTTGGCAGCAAAATCCACATGACCACCTTCACCCGGCAGGCTCAGCCACTGCTCACCCGCCTTGACCAGATGGGCGACCCCAAGGCCGGTGCCCGCACCATAGATGGCGATGGGCTTGCCCGCTACCGGCGCGGCGCCGCCAAGCTGGATGCGATCCGATTCAGCCAACACCGGAACCGCCATCGAGACCGCAGTAAAGTCGTTGATCACTTGCAGGCGTGCCAGCCCGAGATTGCTCTGCATCTCGCTGATGGAGAACTCCCAGCTGTGGTTGGTCATAGCGACCCAGTCACCGTTGATGGGGCAGGCGATGGCGATGCAGGCTTCAGCCACCTGAACCTTGTGTTCCTCCAGATAGAGGCGTACCACGGCTTCAAGGCTGGGATGGGCCAGACCTGAGTAGGTCTTTGCCTGAGAGATAGTACCGGTGGCCAGCTCACACAGGGCCAGACGCGCATTGGTGCCGCCGACATCGCCGACCAGCGCATGGGTATGCTGCATAACAACTCCTTCGTTACAGGATGGGGACGACTCTGGTGTCCCGAGATTATTGTTGGATTATGACGGCTCATTCTATCCGAGCTCAGGCTTGCTCACCCGCCGGATCGATACAAACGTGCGCCTGCTCACAGTGTTGTTGCTTTGCAACATTTGTAAGCGCTTTCATGGCTAGGTGACGTTTTGTAACGAAAAGTACGAAATAATTAGAGATGAGTCATACTTTGTATGGCAGGCGTTAGTTGCGATAACCGCTTGTCTTGTATAGTCCTTAGCTTGAATGGAAACTTGCTTAGCCGTAGATTGAGTGCAAAGACACTGAAGCTAAATTACAAAAACGCCTGGTGGTGATGATGAATACCCTTGATAAAATTACGAACAACTTGGAAAGTTTCAGTAAATCAGAACGCAAGGTTGCCGAGGTGATCCTGGCGTCTCCCCAGACCGCCATCCACTCCAGCATCGCCGCTCTGGCCAAGATGGCCGATGTCAGTGAACCGACCGTCAACCGCTTTTGCCGCCGTCTCGATACCAAGGGCTTTCCTGATTTCAAACTCCATCTGGCCCAGAGCCTGGCCAATGGCACCCCTTACGTAAATCGTCATGTGGAAGCGGAAGATGGACCGGATACCTACACCGCCAAGATCTTCGAATCCACCATGGCTTGTCTGGATGCCGCCAAAAACAGCCTGGATATCTCTGCCATCAACCGCTGCGTCGATATCCTGACCCAGTCCAAGAAGATCAGCTTCTTCGGCCTTGGCGCCTCCTCCGCCGTTGCCCGCGATGCCCAGAACAAATTCTTTCGCTTCAACATTCCGGTAGTGAGCTTTGACGATATCGTCATGATGCGCATGAGCTGCATCAACAGCAGCGAAGGGGATGTGGTGGTGCTGATCTCCCACACCGGCCGCACCAAGGCGCTGGTCGAAATCGCCGCGCTGGCCCGCGAAAACGACGCCACCGTGATCGGCATGACCGCCAAGGACTCCCCGCTGGCCCGCGAGTGCAATCTGGTGCTATCCATGGATGTGCCGGAAGATACCGATGTCTATATGCCGATGGCATCCCGCATCGCCCAGCTGGCGCTGGTGGATGTGCTGGCGACCGGTTTTACCCTGCGCCGGGGGATGAAATTTCGCGAAAATCTGAAGAAAGTAAAAGAGGGATTGCGCGAATCCCGCTTCGAAACCCCGCACTCTTCCTGAACCGTCGGGGGCTCAGGCCCCCGACTGTCTATGCCACCCGCCTTGGTGTAGTATTGTAATTTAATAACAAAAACCACCCAGATGGTTTGTAAACGGGTGCATCGAGCCATGGGCTTGATGGGGGCAGAATCTCAAGTCATATCAACTTCATATTGGAGTCTTTCATGCCTAGACGTACAAAGATTGTAACCACACTCGGTCCGGCTACCGACCGCGAAGGGATCCTCGAAGGGATCATCCGCGCCGGGGCCGACATGGTGCGGATGAACTTCTCTCACGGCACTGCTGAAGACCATATCCTGCGCGCCAATCAGGTGCGTGACATTGCTGCCAAGCTCGGTCGTCACGTCGCCATCATGGGTGATCTGCAAGGCCCGAAAATCCGTGTTTCCACTTTCAAGGATGGCAAAATCTATCTGGCCATCGGTGACAAGTTCATTCTCGACGCGGCACTCGGCAAGGGTGAAGGTTGTCAGGAGCAGGTCGGTATCGATTACAAGAGCCTGCCAGACGATGTGGTACAGGGCGACATCCTGCTGCTGGACGATGGCCGTGTGCAGCTGAAGGTCGAGCAGGTTGAAGGCACCCGCATTCACACCACGGTGACCGTGGCCGGGCCGCTCTCCAACAACAAGGGCATCAACAAGAAAGGGGGCGGTCTCTCCGCTCCGGCCCTGACCGAGAAAGACAAGGAAGACATCAAGACCGCTGCCCGCATGAATGTGGACTATCTGGCGGTATCTTTCCCTCGCTGTGGCGATGATCTGCGCTACGCCCGCGAGCTGGCCCGCGAAGCCGGTTCCAATGCCAAGATCGTGGCCAAGGTTGAGCGCGCCGAAACCGTCGCCACTGATGAGGCGATGGAAGACATCATCCTCGGTTCCGATGCTGTGATGGTCGCCCGTGGCGATCTGGGTGTCGAGATCGGTGACCCCGAGCTGGTTGGCGTACAGAAGAAGCTGATCCGCCACTCCCGTCGCCTGAACCGCGTGGTGATCACCGCTACCCAGATGATGGAGTCGATGATCAATGCGCCGCTGCCGACTCGTGCAGAGGTCATGGACGTGGCCAACGCCGTGCTGGATGGTACCGATGCGGTGATGCTCTCCGCCGAGACTGCTGCCGGTCAGTTCCCCATCGAGACCGTGACCTCCATGGCGAGCGTCTGTGTCGGTGCCGAGAAGCACCCGAGCCTGAACGTCTCCAACCACCGCATGAGCTACACCTTCACCTCGGTAGAAGAGGCGGTGGCCATGTCCACCATGTATGCGGCCAACCACCTGGAAGGGGTCAAGGCGATCGTGGCGTTGACCGAGTCCGGCACCACTCCGCTGCTGATGTCCCGTATCAGCTCCGGTCTGCCGATCTTCGCCATGTCTCCCCACAACAAGACCCTGGCCTGGACCAACCTCTACCGTGGCGTCACTCCGGTGATGTTTGACGGTGACGAGACCAAACCGGTCTACGAAGTGTGCCGCGACGCGCTGGCCGTGCTCAAGGAGAAGGGGCTGCTGCAGAGTGGTGACATGGTGCTGCTGACTCACGGTGACAAGATGGAAACCGTGGGTAGTACCAACACCTGCAAGGTGATGATGGTCGAATAAGCCCGTTCGGTTTTACTGTGCTTAAAAAGGCTGCTCCTCTTTGATGAGCAGCCTTTTTGTTAACCGCTGTCGGGCTGTGGCGGGATAAACAGGACTCAATGATTGCTTAACCGGATTCCCCTTCCGATAATGCGGGAGTGATTTTCACCGGGTAGCCCGTTGTAGGGGATCGCACCGGGTAACCCAGACACTCGACAATACGGGAGTGAAAAAATGAACAAGCGTAACTGGTTGCTGGCCCTGTCACTGACGTTGGTGGTGTCACCCAGCCATGCCGACTGGGAGAAACTGAAGGCTGCCGCCGCCGATCTCGGCACCGCCGTGAGTGAGACTAGCAAGGAGGTGTGGCAGGATGTCAGCGATTTTTCCAAAAAGAGCTGGGCTTCCATCTCGGCCTGGGGGGAGGATGCCTTCAATTCCGCCGGGGTCTGGACCGACAAGAGCATCGCCACCGGCAAGGAGTGGCTGAAGGCGGCCGACAAGGAGCTCAACGAGATGCTCAACCCCAAGACGGCGAAAGAGGCGAGGATTGCGCTCAATACTATGGCCGACACTGCGTTGATCCGGTTGTTCAACGAGCAGCCATCAGCCAAGTTGTTGTTTGACAAGGCTTATGGCTATGCAGTGTTCGATTCGCGCAAGTTCTCCCTGATGCTGCATACCAATCAGGGGGCCGGGGTGGCGGTCAATCGCAAAACCGGCAAGCACACCTATATGAAGATGTTTGGCGCAGGTCTGGCGGCCGGGATTGGTGGCAAGTTTTATCAGCAGGTGATCCTGTTTGAAGACAAGGCCAGATTCGATGCCTTCGTGACCAAGGGGTGGGAAGCCACCTCCGAAGTGGGCGTGGTGGCCGGCAAGGAGAGCGCCGAGCTTACCGCCAAATACAATGGCGGCATGGCCATCTACCAGATTGGTGAGAAGGGCTTGCTGCTCGATGCCAATATCTCCGGCTCCAAGTACTGGATTGACAAGGACTTGACTGAAACGAGCCGCTAATCCCGCCGTTATCGGTTGCTCACTGCACGCCATGCGCTTGTCGTGATCTTGCCAACAGGCCCGCAGTGCGGGCCTGTTTGTTCTCTCGGTGTCAGTGGGCTGAATAGACCTGCTTGCCCTTGAACATGGTCCAGAGCACCTTGGTCTCCTTGAGCTCTTCGCTTGCAACCTGTTCCAGATTGCGATCCAGCAAGATCAGGTCAGCACTCTTGCCCGCGCTGATGGAGCCAATCTCCTTCTCCCGTCCAATTACCTTGGCGGCGTTGAGGGTATAGGCCTGCAAGATGGCCTGACGGCTGATCTGCTCGCTGGCGGGGGGCAGCAAGCCAAGCTCCCCTTGACGGGTGATCGCGGTATACATGGCGAGGAAAGGGTTGGGGCTGGAGACCGGCCAGTCACTGGCACCGGCGATAATTGCGCCGCTTTGCAGCAAGCTGCCTGCCGGATAGAGGCGGGCTAGCAGTGCCGGAGGCACTTTTCCTTCAAGCAGCAGGGTGGTCGCCACGTTTTTCCCGGCCCACAACAGTTGCATCGATGCGGCCACATTGAGCGGTTTGAAACGGGCAATGCTGGCCGGGCTCACCACCTCCAGATGGGTGATGCTGTGCAGCAAGCGGTGATCCCGATTGTGGGCCCGGGCATAGGCGATGGCATCGAGGGATTCACGGACGGCCCGATCGCCGATGGCATGAAAGTGAGCGATAAGTTGATGGGCATCCGCGGTGCGGATCAGCTCGTTGAAACGCTGCTTGTCCAGATCGTCCTTGCCGCTGTAACCGGGACGGTTGAGGTAGGATTCGCTCAACTTGGCGGTCTGGGATGGATACTCGATGACACCATCCTGCAGGATCTTGATCCCCACCAGTTTCACGTCCGGGGCATCTTGAAACTGTTGTTGCAGCGCCAATACGTCATCAATGATGGCGGGTGATGCGTGGATTCCCACCAGTGCCAGTGCGGATACATGTCCGGTCAGCTTGCCTTCCCGGGAGAGCATGCTGTACGCCGGCAGCAGGCCGGTATCTCGGCGATCCGGCTCGGCGTTGAAGATGGGGGCGAGGGGGCGAATGTTGCTGATAGGGTCCATCCAGGCGGTAATGCCCACCTGATTGAGCTGTTTGGCGGCAGTCATGATGGCACTGGCAATCGTCTCGTCGCTGACGGGGGGCAGCGCCTTGAGGATGGCATCCCAGCCGCCTTCCGAGGCAAAGCCATTGAGCTTGCCGGATGGGGTGAGGCCAAAATTGCCTTTCAGCGGAGCATAACGACCGGCAAGGGTGTCGGCATCAATGCCAGCCTTGCGCAGCATGGCCTGATTGGCCCAACCGGTGTGGGCATCCGAACCTGCCAGCACTACCGGGATCTGCCGGTATTGCGGGCCATTGAACACCTGATCGAGCAGGGGAAGCTGATGCCAATAGTCGAGGGAGACATTGCTGTATAGCTCTACATCGCCCAGTGTCAGGCGGGGATCATCCTTGCTGCGGGTCAGAAATTGCTGCACCTGCTCAACCTCACTCATGGCGTCAGGAAAGTTAACCGTCATCCCCTGAAAACCGGCAAATGCCGCATGAACATGGCTGTCGATGAGCCCCGGCATCAGGTACTTTCCTTTCAGATCAAGACGCTTGGCATGGTTGCCTAGACGGGCGCTGACCTCCTGATAGCTGCCGACTGCCACTATCTTTTTACCTTCAATGCCGACCGCTTCCGGGTGAGGGTTCGCCGGATCACCACTGTAGATGGTGCCGCCAAAGATCAGTGTCTGGCTCTGTGACTGGGCATTGGTGGCAGCGGGAAGCGTTACCAGCAGGCTGGCGAGAAACAGCGTTTTGATATTCATGGGCATGACTCCGTCGCTTCGGTGCCCGAAGGCACCGAAGTGGGTAAATGGAAATGAGGTATCGGCTTATCGGTTGATCAGCGGGATACAGATATCAAACACGTAATGATCCCGGTCGGGGTCCGTGCCTGCGTGGTATTGCTCGTAACACGGGCGATCGTCGCAGTTCAGCCCTTGGCCCACTACCCAGCGAAATGCCGTCTCCCAGCAGGCGACCAGTTGATCGCCGCGAGCGATAAAGTGACATACCGCATAGGGGCCCTCGGCGATGGTCTGGGTGGTTAACTGGCGCCCTGCGGGGATCTCTGGCCCCAGCTCGATGCAGACGTCAGTACGACAACGGGTCTCATCGGTGATATCGGGGATATCCCAATAGAGACTCAGGGTACCAGCCGGTGTCATCGCCTCGTCTGAGGCGAACAGCGCGAGCAAATCCCGATGAGCTTGCTCGCAGGTCTCTTTGCCATAGGGGCCCAGGCGGCGCATGTACGCCACGCGCCGGGCGGGCATCTGCCTGACGCTTGCCCCCTGCAACAGACCCGGGTGTTCGGTGACCGGGTGCATGACCAGGCCATCATAGGTGTCAAAGGGAAGGGGATCGTTTCCAATCTTGCTTTTCCAGTTTCCCCCCTGCTGCTGGCGGTATTCCGAGGGGCTCATGGCGAAGTGCAGGCGAAAGGCCTTGGCGAAATTCTGCGAGCTGGAGAACCCGGCGGCCAGTGCGAGGGTGGTGATATCGCTCTGGGGGGAGGCGAGCAAGCGACGAGCAGCGCGTTCCATACGCAGGCGCCGGGTAAATCCGGCAATGGTCTCGCCGACCATCGTCTTGAAAATACGGTGGAAGTGGAAGGTGGAGATGGCTGCCGCTGCTGCGACCTCATCCAGGCCCGGATTGTCATCCAGATGGTGGCTGATGTAGTCCATCGCCTTGAACACGGGTTTGCGATAATCCAGAGCGGACTCCTTGCCAGCCAGCAAAAGTGGGCGTCAGAGTCGGATTTAATCAGAGCCACCTGCCGTTGTCGAACCCGTCCGGCCTGGTCTGGCCACTCATCCTCGTCGCGTTTTTAACGCATTGGCACTCTAATTGCTTATTGCATGCCAGCGTCAATGATTTGTCTGGGGATGGAAAATGGAAATTAGTGCAAGCAGCCTGATGCAAGAGATGCAGGCGCTCAAGATCGAAGCAGGCGCAACGCCGCTGGCACAACCCGGTCGTCAGGTAACCTCCGACTTTGGTCAGCTGCTGCAACAGGCGCTTGGCAACGTCAACGAGCTGCAAGGGGCCGCCAATGATCTGCGTACCCGTTTCGATATGGGCGACAAGTCGGTGGATCTGGCCGAGGTGATGATCGCGGGCCAAAAATCCTCCATCGCCTTTGAAGCCACGGTACAGGTGCGCAACAAGATGGTCGATGCCTACAAGACCATCATGAACATGCCGGTATAAGCGACGCCAATAAACCATGACGACTGAACATCATGAACATGTCAGCAATAAGGACATAAATCGTGGCTACTGACCAAAACGGCGATCTGCTGATAAACGATGAGGGCACCGCCGCCCTCGATGAAAATGAGCAGAAGAGTTCGGCGCTGGGCTTCCTGTCCAACACCGATGTGCTGCGGCAAATCACCCTGATCCTGGGGCTTGCCATCTGTCTGGCCATTGCGGTGTTTATCCTGCTGTGGGGCAAGGAGCCGGACATGCGTCCCCTCGGCACCTACACCACCCAGGAGCTGGTGAAGACTCTCGATTTCCTCGATCAGCAGAAGATCCCCTACGAGGTGGATGGTAAGAGCGTGCTGGTCAACGCCGAAAGCTACCCCACTATCCAGCTGGCCCTGACCCGTGCCGGTCTTGCCAATGCCACCGATAGCAGCATCGGTGGTGAAGATATCCTGCTCAAAGATTCCAGTTTCGGCGTCAGCCAGCGAATGGAGAGCGAACGTCTGAAGCTGAGCCGCGAGCGCCAGCTGGCGAGCGCCATCGAGCAGTTCCAGAATGTGGCCAAGGCCCAGGTGCTGCTGGCCATTCCGAAAGACAACGTGTTTGCCCGCAACGAACGCAAACCCAGTGCCACCGTGGTGCTCAACCTGAAAGGGGCGGCGCTGGGGCAGGGGGAGGTGGACTCCATCGTCGATATGGTTGCCTCCGCCGTACATGGCCTTGAGCCGACCCGCGTCACCGTCACCGACCAGAATGGCCGCCTGCTCAACTCCGGCTCGCAAGACCCGATCTCGGCCCAGACTCGCAAAGAGTTTGCCATGCAGCAGAAGCAGGAGCTGGAGTACAAACAAAAAATTGACGCCATCCTGATCCCGGTGCTGGGGGCCGACAACTATACGGCGGAAGTGGATCTCTCCCTCGACTTCTCCCAGCAGGAGCAGACCCGCAAGACTTACAACCCGGACCTGCCTGCTGTGCGCTCCGAAATGACCATGGAAGAGAACAGCGCCAGCGGCAGCAATGGTGGGGTGCCCGGCGCGCTCTCCAACCAGCCCCCTGCCGCCTCCAATATTCCCGAGGAGGCGACCGGTGGTGATGGTGCCAGCGCTGCCGCTTCTGGCCGTTCCCGCAAAGAGGCAACCCGCAACTTCGAGCTGGATACCACCGTCAGCCATACCCGTCGCCAGATGGGAGGCATTCGCCGCATGACCGTCTCGGTTGCCGTGGATTACAAAGCGGTGCCCGGTGCCGACGGGGCCGTGACTCGTGAGGCGCGCACCCAGGCAGAACTCGATACATTGCGTCGTTTGTTGAGCGGTGGCCTTGGCTTTGATGTGACCCGGGGTGATACCCTTGAGGTGGTCGCGATTCCGTTCAATCGCCCAGAGCTGGATACCGTGGCCGAAGTGCCGCTCTACGATCAGCCCTGGTTCTGGCGTGCGGTGCGGATTGCCGCCTCGGTACTGGTGATCATCGTCTTGATCGTCACCGTGGTTCGCCCCATGCTCAAGCGACTGCTCTATCCGGATGCCAAACCGGAAGGGGAAGTGGATTTCGACAACCACACCGTACTGGGTGGCGACGACGAGTTGAGTCTGCTGTCAGCACAAGTCGAGAACGATCAGGTATTTGGTGTCCGCGATGGCCAGCTGAAACTGCCGGATCTGCACCGTGACGAAGACTTGCTCAAGGCGGTACGTGCGCTGGTGGCGAACGAGCCGGATCTGGCCGCTCAGGTCATTAAAGAATGGGTAACGAACAAAGATGCCTGAAGAAAAGAAGAGTCAAGTCACCGGCAATGACATCACCGACAGTCAGCGCCAGATCCTCGACCAGATGTCGGGGATGGAGATGGCTGCGGTGCTGATGCTGAGCCTCAATGAAGAGGATGCCGCCCAGATCTTCCGTCATCTCGAGCCCAAGCAGGTGCAGCGGCTCGGTATGTCGATGGCCTCCATGTCCGACTTCAGTCACGATCGGGTGGCGGCGGTGCACCGTCAATTCATCGACGATATCCAGAAGTACACCAACATCGGTATCGGCAGCGAAGACTTCGTGCGTAAGGCGTTGGTGGCGGCCC
Source organism: Aeromonas sp. 25-AL00135 (assembly GCF_054052385.1). Classification (NCBI taxonomy): domain Bacteria; kingdom Pseudomonadati; phylum Pseudomonadota; class Gammaproteobacteria; order Aeromonadales; family Aeromonadaceae; genus Aeromonas; species Aeromonas sp. 25-AL00135. Next base: position 262,718 of record NZ_JBSTYQ010000001.1, read on the forward strand.
TTGGCGAGGACAAGGCGAGCAACCTGGTGGACCAGATCATTCTCGGTTCCGGCGCCCGCGGCCTCGATTCGCTCAAGTGGATGGATGCCCGTCAGGTGGCCAGCATCATCCAGAACGAACACCCGCAGATCCAGACTATCGTGCTCTCCTATCTGGAGCCGGAGCAATCCGCCGAGATCCTGAGCCAGTTCCCGGAGCAGGTGCGCCTCGATCTGGTGATGCGTATCGCCAACCTCGAAGAGGTACAACCGGCGGCACTGCAAGAGTTGAACGACATCATGGAGAAACAGTTCGCCGGTGCGGCCGGTGCCCAGGCAGCCAAGATGGGCGGCCTGAAGGCAGCCGCCAACATCATGAACTATCTGGATACCAATATCGAAGGCCAGTTGATGGACTCCATCCGCGAGTCGGACGAAGAGATGAGCCAGCAGATCCAGGATTTGATGTTCGTGTTCGAAAACCTCATCGATGTGGACGATCGCGGCATCCAGACCATGCTGCGGGAAGTGCCGGGGGATCTGCTGCAACGCGCCCTCAAGGGCTCCGACGATCAGATGCGCGAGAAGATCTTCAAGAACATGTCCAAACGGGCGGCCGAAATGTTGGCGGACGATCTGGAGGCCATGGGGCCAATCCGGGTCTCCGAAGTGGAAGCTGCCCAGAAAGAGATCCTCTCCATCGCCCGTCGTCTGGCGGATGCTGGCGAAATCATGTTGGGTGCCGGTGGCGGCGAGGAGTTCCTCTAAGCCATGGCCCATAAACAGAACCGCGATGCCAAGCCCGCATCAGGCAGTGGTGAGGAGCCGCGCAAAGCATGAACAACAAACTGCGTGGTTATGTGCGCCCCGAGGGCGATGATGCCCGGGTTGAGACCTGGGGCTGGCCCGAGATGGAGGTCGAGGTAGAGGCGGGAGCGCCTACCAATGCTCTTGGCCTGGCCCCTGACTGGTATCAGCAGGAAGAGGAGGTGGTGGAGCCGGAGCCCGAACAGGAGCCGACCCCCAGCATCACCGCCGAAGAGCTTGAAGCGATCCGTCAGGCCGCCTGGGAAGAGGGGATGGCCGAGGGGCGCGAGTCCGGTTATGCCAAGGGTATGGAAGAGGGCAAGCTGGAAGGATTGCAACAGGGTCATTCCGCTGGTCTCGAACAGGGGCGCGAGGAGGGGCTGGCTATGGGGCGCGAGCTGGTGGAGCAGGAGATCGCCCACTGGCAGGGGCTCGCCGCCCGCCTTGCCAATCCGCTTAACGAGCTGGATCAGGCGGTGGAGCAGCAGTTGGTCTCGCTGGTGATGCAACTGGCCCGCGCGCTTATTCGTCACGAAGCGGAGACCTCCCCCCGCATTCTGCTGGAGGCGCTTAAAGAGGGGCTGGCCTTGCTGCCTGCCGCCGAACAGGGGGTGACTCTGATGTTGCATCCCGACGATATCGCGCGAATCGAGCAGGCATTTGGCGCCGAAGAGTGCGCCAAGCGCCACTGGCGATTGCAAAGCGATCCCACCCTCTCCCCCGGCGATCTGCAACTGGCTACCGAGCTCTCCAGCATCGATCTGACCCTCTCCGGGCGCATCGATCAGTTGCTGCGCAACTTCTTGCGGGACAATGCGTCGCAGAAACCGGCTTCGCAGGATCCACGCCCATAACCGATGCCGGACGTTGCTGTCCGGCTGCACTTTTTAGCTCTCAGGAGGCCAGATGAGCGGCTCGCTACTGAACCGGTTGCAAGGGTACAAGGTACGCGACAGCGCCCCCAAACCGCCGGTCGCCGGCAAATTGACCCGGGTGGTGGGGCTGACCCTCGAAGCCATCGGCTGCCGCGCAGCCATTGGTGCCCTCTGTCGCATCGATACTCTTGATGGGACGCTGGAGGCTGAAGTGGTCGGTTTTTCTGGCGATCGCCTCTATCTGATGCCGAGCGAGCAGCTCAAAGGGGTGATCCCCGGTGCCCGGGTAGTGCCCATCACCGAAGAGCACGGCATTCCGGTCGGCATGAACCTGCTAGGTCGAGTCATCGACGGCATCGGTCAGCCACTCGATGGCCTCGGCCCCATTCTCTCCTCCCAGACCGTGCAGTTTGCCCAGCACCGCATCAACCCGCTCTCTCGCCGCCCGATCCATCAGCCGATGGACGTGGGGGTACGCGCCATCAATGCCGTGCTGACGGTGGGGCAGGGCCAGCGGATGGGGCTGTTTGCCGGTTCCGGTGTCGGTAAATCGGTGCTGCTGGGCATGATGACCCGCGGCTCGGTGGCGGATGTTGTAGTGGTCGGCCTCATCGGTGAACGGGGCCGTGAGGTGAAAGAGTTTATCGAAGACATTTTGGGAGAGGAGGGGCGAGCCCGCTCCGTGGTGGTAGCGGCTCCCGCCGATGCCTCGCCGCTGATGCGGCTAAAGGGGTGTGAAACGGCGCTGGCCATTGCCGAGTATTTTCGCGATCAGGGGCTCAACGTGTTGCTCTTGATGGACTCTCTTACCCGTTATGCCCAGGCCCAGCGTGAGATCGCGCTGGCGGTGGGCGAGCCGCCAGCGACCAAGGGCTATCCACCGTCGGTATTTGCCAAATTACCGGCGCTGGTGGAGCGGGCGGGTAACGGCAGTGACGGCCAGGGCTCCATCACCGCCTTCTTCACCGTACTGACCGAGGGGGATGACCTGCAAGATCCCATTGCCGATGCGGCGCGGGCGATCCTCGATGGCCATATAGTGTTGTCGCGTGAGCTGGCCGATGCGGGCCACTATCCGGCTATCGATATCGAGAAGTCCATCAGCCGGGTTATGCCTATGGTCACCTCGCCGGAACATATGGATCTGGCGCGCACCCTCAAGCAGTTCTACTCCCTCTATCAGCAGAACCGGGATCTCATCACCATCGGCGCCTACAGTCAGGGGGCCGATCCGCGTATTGACCGCGCCATCATTCAAAAACCCTATCTGGATCAGTTCTTGCAGCAGGGGATGCGCGAGGTCATTCACTACGATGATGGCCTGCAAGCCTTGCAGATGGTGGCGATGCCATTGATGCGCTGATGATGGTCGGTAACAGAGAGGTCGACGATGAGTAAAGGGTTGGTATTGTTGGCCGATCGGCTGGTGGAAGCGGAGCAGCAGTGTGCGCTGGCACTGGTGAAGGCGCAGCAGGATCTCAAGCTGTTCATGGATCAGCAAAATGCCCTCAACCAGTACCGCCAGATCTATCACCAGCAGTGGACCGATCGCGGCCTGCAGGGGATTTCACCCCAGCAAAACACCCAGTATCACGCCTTTATCAACAAGCTCGAACAGGCAGCGACCCAGCAGTACGAAGGGGTGTTGCAGGTGCGTCAGGCGCTGGAACAGCGCCGTGAAGAGTGGCTGGCTGCCCAGCAGCGGCGCAAGGCGGTGGAGCTGTTGCTGGAGAAGCAGGCGAGCCGCGAGCAGCAGAAAGCCCAGCGTCAGGAGCAGAAGATGCTGGATGAGTACGCCATGTTGCGACGCTTTCATCAATCTGGCCTGTAACTTGCTTTGATATGGACATTGTCGGCGGCCATATCTTTGGGGGCCACCAGAATTCAGGGATCCCATCATGATGCAGACACTGTTGACACAAACGCCTTCGGCTCCGGCCAACGGGTTGGACAAAGCGCCTCTGAGCGGTTCCGTAGAGAGCAAAAGCATCGATGGGGGAACCGGCAGCGACAGCAAGGGTGATTTCGCCACCCTGATTGCCAAAGCCCGGAACGGCGAACAGGGCGCCGCTGAGGCCACTCAGGGCGGTAACCATGTCCGATCAGCCAAATCTTTGGCGACCGAAAGCGTCTCTCCCAAAGAGGAGACCAGCAAGGAGCAGGATCCTGACGCCGACAACAAGGTGGAGGAGGTCCCTGCCACCGACTTTCTGCTGCGCCTGCAAGACTCCCTCAAGCTCGATACCTCGCTAGTGACTCCCCAGCTGGCGGTGGCGGCCCAACAGAGCGCCACTGCGGTAGACGGCAATCCGTTGCCGCAAGAGGGTGAGTTGGAGGGGATTGCGCTTGATGAAGGCGAGCAGACTCCTGCCGCTGCCAGGATTGCCAGCCAGCTTGCCGGTCAGACCGGGGCGCAGTCGCCGCTGGCGACGACCGCCAATTCGGCTTCAGAAACCACCGTATCCTCCTCAGCGGCGCGAGTGGTGGCGAAGGGTGATGCCTCTGCTGCCGTTCTCTCCTCTGAAGGTGAAGATGCCGCCACCACTGCGGATGGGCAGACCGGGGAGAAAGCCTCTGCCAAGGGCGAAACCCTCGGAGCAGATGGCAAGCAGACCAAGCCCCTCACGGGGGCCGAGCGAATGGCCCAGCTGGCCAAGGTGCTGCCGGTCGATGAGTCGGCAAGCACCGCCAAATCCGCTGAGTCTCTCGCTGCAAAAGAGGCTGGCGACAGCAAATCCGATCTCGCCGCCAGTAATGCTTTGACTAACAAGGGGCAGGCGACGCAAGCCGTGACTCAGGGGGCTGCGCTCAAGGTCTTCAGCGAGGGGCTCAAGCAGCCTGAAGCGGGCGCTGCAACCACTTCAGCAACTGCGGATGGAAGTGGGGTAGCTGGCAAGGGGACAGAAAAGGGTGCCGCCGAAGGCAGCCAGCAACCAGCCACCGCCGCCAATCAAGGTTCGGCGCCCGTGACGACGGCGCAAAGTGCCGTAGCAAGTGCCGCAGCCCAGGGCAGCGTGACGGCAAATGCGACGGCTCAGACCGATAGTGCTGCCGCCCCAGTGATGGTGGCGCCGCAGCAGGTGTTGGCGCAGGCCGAATCTCAGGGGCCGCAAGCGCCGTTGTCGACCATTTCAGCCGGCATCAAACAGATGGAAGTGACGGGCACCGACGAGGTGCGAAAAGCGGTTTCGCTTGAGGTAAAGCCGAAGGCCGGTGAGGCGGAGAAGAGCCTGGTTGCGACGACATCTAGCGGCGAGATCAGCCCGAGCCAGACCGTTCAGCATGGCCAGAACAGCCAGACTCAGCCACAGGTAGCCGATAGCCGGGCGCCCGCCGCTGAGACGACGCTGCGCCGTGAGCCGCAGAATTTACCCCATTTGAAACTGGCCAGTCAGGAAGCGCCTGCCGAATTGCACCAGAAGGTCAATGTGATGCTGGCCGAAAAACTGCAACAGGCGGAAATTCAGCTCGACCCACTCGGCCTTGGCAAGATGAAGATCCAGATCCAGATGGGAGCTGACAGCCAGGCCAACGTCCATTTTGTGGTACAACATGGACAGACCCGCGAGATGCTGGAGCAGGCGATGCCCCGGCTGCGTGACATGCTGGCAGGGCAGGGGATCCAGCTTGGTCAGACGCAGGTGCAGCAGCAGTCGCAACAACAGCAGCAACAGGGCCAGCCCACCTTTAACGGGCAGGGGCAGCAAGGTCAGAGTAGTGGTCAGCAGCGGTCCGGTAACGGGCTGGTTGAAGGGGAACTCACCACTTCCAACCCCAGTTTGCTGGTGGAATCGACAAACGGTTCCGGAATTGATTTCTATGCTTGATGCAATCCCGAGTAAGTTTATGATATCGAACAAGTTTGAGACTAGGGTGGACAAGGGATGGCTGACGATAACGAGTTGACGCTAAAAGACCCGGCTGCGGGCAAGAAAAAGAAGCTGATCATTATCATTGCCCTGGCGGTAATTTTGCTGGGCGGTGGTGGTGTTGGCGCCTTCCTGATGCTCTCCGGCTCCGATAAACCGCCCGCTGAAGCGGCGGAAGGTGCCGAGGCCGCACCCAAGGAGGAAGCGCCTAAACCTTCCCTCTATGTCGGTATGCCGCGCCCCTTTGTCTTCAACGTCGCAGGTGCCCAGCGAGATCGACTGGTGCAGATCAAGATCCAGCTGATGGTGCGCGGTACCGCCGACGAGACGCTGGCCAAACAGAATATCCCCCTGATTGAAGGCACCTTGCTGCGGGTATTCAGCGCAGCCAGTGCCGAACAGCTGATGACCTTTGAAGGCAAGGAGAAGCTGCGCAAGGATTCACTGGAAGAGTGCCGTCGGGTGCTCAAGGACCTGGTCTCTTCCCCCGTTATCGAACAAGTGCTGTTTACCGGCTTTGTAATGCAGTAGGTGAAGCGTGAGCGATCTGTTAAGTCAGGACGAAATTGATGCCCTCTTGCACGGTGTCGATGATGTCGAAGAGGAAGAGATAGGCGGCGCTGGAGACCCCGGCGTAGCCCAGTTTGACTTCTCCTCCCAGGACCGCATCGTCCGTGGTCGCATGCCGACGCTGGAGCTGGTGAATGAGCGTTTCGCCCGCCATATGCGGATCAGTCTGTTCAACATGATGCGTCGTACCGCCGAGGTCTCCATCAACGGCGTGCAGATGCTCAAGTTTGGCGAGTATGTTCATACCCTGTTTGTGCCGACCAGTCTCAACATGGTGCGCTTCCGCCCGCTCAAGGGGACGGCGCTCATCACCATGGAGGCCCGACTGGTCTTCATCCTGGTAGAGAACTTCTTCGGTGGCGATGGCCGTTATCACGCCAAGATTGAAGGGCGCGAGTTCACGCCGACCGAACGGCGCATTATCCAGATGCTGCTCAAACTGGTGTTTGAGGATTACAAGGATGCCTGGGCGCCAGTGATGGATGTGGGGTTCGAGTATCTTGACTCCGAAGTGAACCCGGCGATGGCCAACATCGTCAGCCCGACCGAAGTGATCGTGGTCAGCTCGTTCCACATCGAGCTCGATGGTGGCGGCGGCGACTTCCACGTGGCGATGCCTTATTCCATGCTGGAACCGATCCGCGAGCTGCTGGATGCCGGTGTGCAGAGTGACAAGGGGGATACCGACGTACGTTGGAGCAAGGCGCTGCGTGACGAGATCATGGACGTCAAGGTGGAGCTGCGGGCCAAGCTGCTGGAGACCGAACTCACCCTGCGTGAACTGATGGAGCTGCGACCTGGCGATATCATTCCGGTCGATATGCCGGAAAATCTGCTGGTTTTTGTGGAGGACTTGCCCACTTTCCACGCCAAGATGGGCCGCACCAAGGATAATGTGGCGCTCAAGATCACCGACAAGCTCAAACGTCCGGAAGGGGTCAAGACGGAGATGCATCTGGTGACCCGGGGCGGGGTACGAATTGATGGCGAGGCCGAGCTGGAAGAGCTCGAGCGCAGTATCGAAGATCAACAGCGATAATTGACGGTTTATTACGGTAAACGGTCACGAAGTAGCATAAGGAAACAAGATGAGCGGAACTGAGGAAGAGGATCTGATGGCTGATGCCTGGGCTGCGGCTCTGGAGGAGCAGGTGACGGCGGAAGCCAAGCCAGCCCCGCTGGAAGAGTTGAAAGATGATGCCCCCATCAGTGCCGAGGAGCGTCGCAAGCTCGACACCATTCTTGATATTCCGGTCACTATCGCCATGGAGGTGGGCCGGAGCCAGATCAGCATCCGCAACCTGTTGCAGCTGAACCAGGGCTCGGTGGTGGAGCTGGATCGTGTTGCAGGCGAGCCGCTGGATGTATTGGTCAACGGTACCCTGATCGCTCACGGCGAGGTGGTGGTGGTGAACGACAAGTTCGGTATCCGCCTGACTGACGTCATCAGCCAGATTGAACGGATCAAGAAGCTCAAATGATGCGCCTCCTGTTGTTATTGCTGCCTGTTCCGGCCTTTGCCGAGACAGCGGCATCTGCCAACGTGCCTAGTCTGAGCTCCTGGTTGCTCTCCAGTCTGATGGTGATTGGTCTCATTCTGGTGCTGGGCTTTCTGCTCAAGAAGAGCAAGCTGGCGACCGCCATGGGTGGCGGCCAGATGCGGGTCATCGCCTCGTTGCCGGTGGGTTACAAAGAGAAGCTGCTGGTGGTCAAGGTGGGCGAACAGCAGTTGCTGGTCGGCGTAACACCGCAGCAGGTCAACTTTCTCTACCGGCTGGAGGAGCCGCTGGATGAAAACCAGCCACAGGCGTTTTCCCAGCAGCTTGGCAAATTGATGGGCAAGCATGAAAAAAGCTAACGGCTTATGGCTGAAAAAGGGGCTGCTGGTCAGCCTGCTGATACCACTGTTTTGCTCCTGGCCAGCGCTGGCACAGGACGCCATGTCGGCGGTGACCGTCAAGACCATGGGGGATGGCTCTCAGGAGTACAGCCTGACCCTGCAAGTGCTGGCGCTGATGACCGCGCTCTCCTTCTTGCCAGCCATGGTGATCATGATGACCTCGTTTACCCGCATCATAGTGGTGCTGGGTATCTTGCGCCAGGCGATCGGTCTGCAACAGAGCCCCTCCAACCAGGTGTTGATCGGCATAGCCCTGTTTATGTCGTTCTTCATCATGTCGCCGGTGCTGGATCGCATCAATGATGAGGCGCTGCAGCCCTATCTGGCCGAAACCATTCAGGCAAAAGAGGCGCTGGAGCGGGCTGAGTTGCCCATCCACCAGTTCATGCTGGCCCAGACCCGGATCAAGGATCTCAATACTTTTATGGAGATTGCCAACGTGCAGGTGGAGAAACCTGCCGATGTGCCGCTACGGGTGCTGATCCCGGCGTTTGTCACCAGCGAGCTGAAAACCGCCTTCCAGATTGGTTTTATGCTGTTCTTACCGTTCCTGGTCATCGATCTGGTGGTCGCCAGTATTCTGATGGCGATGGGGATGATGATGCTCTCGCCGATGATTGTCTCGCTGCCCTTCAAGCTGATGCTGTTCGTGATGGTGGATGGCTGGAACCTCATTTTGGGGTCATTGGCCAACAGTTTCGGACTGGGTGCCGGTTAGCCGGTCGAGCGCAAGGAGCCCGAACATGAGTCCTGAAACCTTTGTCGACGTCTTTCGCGAGGCGCTCTGGCTGGTCAATATCATGGTCAGCGCCGTGATCCTGCCCAGCCTCGCTATCGGGCTGGTGGTAGCCATTTTTCAGGCGGCCACCTCCATCAACGAACAGACCCTGAGTTTTCTGCCCCGTCTTATCGTGACCCTGCTAGCCCTGGGAATTGGTGCTCACTGGGGAATGCAGAGTCTGATGGACTTCTTCATACTGATGGTCAATCAAATCCCTGAGGTGGTGGGATGACCTACACAACCGCTCTGATCATGGAGTGGTTGTCTTCCATCCTCTGGCCGCTGGCGCGGGTGAGCAGCCTGCTGATGGTGATGGCGGTATTCGGCAGCCGCCTCGCTCCTGCGCGGGTACGGATGGGGCTGGCTTTGGCCATCACCTTTCTGATTGCCCCGCTGCTTCCGAAAATGCCCTCTATCGAGCTCTTCTCTGCCGGCAGTTTTCTGGTATTGGGCCAGCAGTTGCTGATCGGTATTGCCCTCGGCCTGATGACCCAGTTTCTGATGGAGAGCTTCGTGATGGCCGGTCAGGTCATCGCTATGCAGACCAGTCTGGGTTTTGCCACCCTGGTGGACCCGATGAATGGCCAGTCTGCCCCCGTGGTGGGGCAGTTTTATCTGATGCTGGCGACCCTGGTGTTTCTGGCACTGGATGGTCATCTGGTGATGCTGCGGCTGGTCATTCTTAGTTTCGAGACACTGCCTGTCTCCGAGCTCGGCCTCTCGGTTTCATCCATGAAAACCCTGAGTGCGTTTCTGGGTGTGATGTATCAGGCTGCTTTGGTGATGTCGCTCTCAGCCATCGTCGCCTTGCTCTTAATCAATTTCGCCTTTGGTGTCATGACCCGGGCGGCGCCGCAGCTCAACATTTTCAGTATCGGTTTTGCGGTCAGCATGATGTCGGGTCTGCTGATCCTCTGGCTCACTATCGGCGGGTTCCTCGGTCACTTCGACATCATGTGGGAGCGGGTGCAGGAGGTCAGCTGCGAGCTGATCAACACCCAGTGCTTCGGGGGCGCTCATGGCTGATACCGACCAGGAACGTACCGAACAACCCACGGGCAAACGACTGCAACAGGCCCGTGAAAAAGGGCAGATTGCACGTTCAAAAGAGCTGGGGACCGCTAGCGTTCTGCTCTCGGCGGTCTTTGGCCTGTTGATGCTCAAGGGCTCGCTGGCGACCGCCATGGTCAAGGTTGTCACCATGGGCTTTACCCTGGACAGGGAGCAGGCTTTCGATCCCAATGCCATGATCGCCATGGTGCCAGCGCTGCTGGGGGAACTGGTGCTTCCGCTGGGGCTGTTGTTTGCACTGGTGGCGATTGCCGCTTTTATCGGCAACACCCTGATGGGGGGGATGAACTTCTCCACCGAAGCTATGATGCCCAAGATGAGCAAGCTGAGTCCGCTCAGTGGCCTCAAGCGAATGTTCGGGGTGCAGTCACTGATTGAGCTGGTCAAATCCATCGCCAAGGTGGTGTTCATCACCCTGTTTGCCTGGTGGATGCTGTCCAGTCAGTTCAATCACCTGCTCAACCTCTCAATGGAGGGATTTCCCGGCGGCATTATCGATGCGCTGGAGCTGTTTCTCTGGATGTTGATCATCCTCTGCTGTGCCCTGCTTCCCATCGTTGCCATCGACGTGCCGTTCCAGCAGTGGAACCACATGCGTCAGCTCAAGATGACCAAACAGGAGGTCAAGGACGAGTTCAAGGACAGCGAAGGCAAGCCAGAGGTAAAGGGCAAGATCCGTCAGTTGCAGATGCAGATGGCGATGCGCCGGATGATGGGGGATGTACCCAAGGCTGATGTGGTGATCACTAACCCGACCCACTACTCGGTAGCGCTCAAGTATGATGCGGGCAAACCCGGTGCCGCGCCCAAGGTCGTGGCCAAAGGAACAGATGAAATTGCAATGAAGATCAGGGAGATCGCCAGAGAGTACGAGATTCCCATCATGCCGTCACCAGCTTTGACCCGGGCTATTTACCACTCAACCGAGCTGGGCCACGAGATCCCGGAAGGGCTGTTTGCGGCGGTTGCCCAGGTGCTCGCCTATGTCTTCCAGCTCAAGAAATTCCGTCGTGGTCAGGGGCGCCGTCCCCAGCCGCTGGCTAAAGATCTGCCCATTCCGACCGAATATCGCAAATGACAAAGTTCTGACGTAGTCAAAATAAATTCATTGCATTTCAACGGCTTGCATTGTTGGCTTGATGTTTGCTTTAATCTGGCACCAGCAGGTTGAAATTGAGAAGCGCGATGGAATTCAAGGCAGTATTGGGCCAGTTCAAAGAGTACCGGGGAGTATTGGGCAAAGGCCTTGGTACCCCTCTGCTGGTATTAGCCGCGCTCGGTATGGTGGTGTTACCCATCCCGCCGCTGATGCTGGACGTGCTCTTCTCCTTCAACATTGCTCTCTCCATCGTGGTGCTGCTGGTATCCGTCTATACCCGCCGCCCCCTCGAATTTGCTGCCTTCCCGACCGTACTGCTGCTCGCTACCTTGCTGCGGTTGGCGTTGAACGTCGCATCGACCCGGGTGGTGTTGCTGGAAGGTCATAATGGTAGTGCGGCGGCCGGTCATGTGATCGAGGCGTTCGGTAACGTGGTGATCGGCGGCAACTATGCGGTCGGCATCATCGTGTTCACCATCCTGATGATCATCAACTTTGTGGTGATCACCAAGGGTGCCGGGCGGATCGCGGAAGTGAGTGCCCGTTTTACCCTTGATGCGATGCCGGGCAAACAGATGGCCATAGATGCCGATTTGAACGCCGGTCTCATCAATCAGGAAGAGGCGAAGAAGCGTCGTCAGGATGTAACCCAGGAAGCTGACTTCTACGGCTCCATGGATGGTGCCTCCAAGTTTGTCAAAGGGGATGCCATTGCGGGCATCATGATCCTCTTTATCAACATCATCGGCGGCTTCATCATCGGGATGATGCAGCACCAGCTGACCTTCAGCGAATCTGCCGAGATCTATACCCTGTTGGCCATCGGTGACGGTCTGGTGGCGCAGATCCCCTCCCTGCTGCTCTCCATCGCTGCGGCCATCATAGTGACCCGTCAGAATACCGATCAGGACATGGGGACCGCAGTACTGGGCCAGCTGTTTGACAATCCCAAGGCGCTGATCATCTCGGCCGGGATTCTGCTGATGATGGGGCTGGTGCCGGGGATGCCGCATTTCGCCTTCCTGAGTCTGGGGGCTCTTGCCGCCGCTGGCGCCTGGTGGTTGCTGCGCCGCGAGAAACTGGCGGCCGCCAAAGCGGCCAAGGGCGAGCTGCTGCCTGCCACAGCCGAACAACCCCATGAGCAGAAAGAGCTGAGCTGGGACGATGTGATGCCGGTGGACATCATCGGGCTGGAAGTGGGTTATCAGCTGATCCCGCTGGTGGATCGCAATCAGGGTGGCGAACTGCTCAACCGGATCAAAGGGGTGCGCAAGAAACTCTCGCAAGAGCTGGGCTTTCTGGTCCCGGCCGTCCACATTCGCGACAACCTGGATCTGGCGCCAAACCAATACCGCATCACCTTGATGGGGGTCAGTACCGGCGAGGCCAATGTCTACCATGATAAGGAGATGGCCATCAATCCGGGGCAGGTGTTCGGCCAGATCCAGGGGATAGCGACCCGGGATCCCGCCTTCGGACTGGAAGCGGTCTGGGTTGCCAAGGAGATGGTCTCTCAGGCACAGACGCTGGGGTATACGGTGGTGGATACCGCGACCGTGGTGGCTACCCATCTGAGCCAGATCCTGACCAACCATGCGGCTCTGCTGCTGGGCCATGACGAAGTACAACAGCTGCTCGACATGATTGGCAAACATCAGAGCAAGCTGGTCGAAGGGTTGGTGCCGGAAGTGATCAGCATGGGTAACCTTGTGAAGGTATTGCAGAACTTGCTCAATGAAGGCGTGCCAATCCGCGATATGCGCACTATCCTGCAGACCCTGGTTGAATACGCGCCGCGCAGTCCGGATCCGGAAGTGCTAACGGCCGCTTGCCGGATTGCCCTGCGTCGCCTGATTGTGCAGGAGATTGCAGGCCCCGATCCCGAGCTGCCGGTGATTACCTTGGCGCCGGAATTGGAACGTATATTGCATCAATCCCTGCAGGCAGGTGGCGGTGATGGTGCCGGTATTGAACCGGGCTTGGCGGAGCGGATGCAGCGTTCGCTGGTGGAAGCCACTCAACGACAAGAATTGGAAGGCCAACCGGCCGTGCTTCTGACATCGGGGATCTTGCGCAATACCCTGGCAAAATTTGTCAAGAATGCCATTCCTGGATTGCGCGTTCTGTCTTATCAGGAAGTGCCCGACGACAAGCAGATCCGCATCGTCAGTGCGGTAGGGCAGAACTAGTTAGCGGAGACGACGGGTGAAGATTAAGCGGTTTTTTGCCAAGGATATGCGAACGGCTCTGGCCGAGGTCAAGGAGACTCTCGGGCCTGACGCCGTCATCATGTCCAACAAGAAGGTCACCGGAGGGGTAGAGATAGTCGCCGCAGTCGATTATCAATCCCAGGTCCCGGGGCCCAAAGATGCGCCGGTTCGCCGTCAGCTGAACGATGAGAGCGTCAATATTTCGTCTGCTGCACGGCAGATGATCCGCCCCGAGCCGACGCCGGCGAAGGAGCAGAACGAACATTATGCCGATACCTTGGCCGCCTTGCTGGCGCGCCAGCAGAAGCTCAAGCCGGGCAATGGGGCGCCAATGGGCAATACCCAATCGGCCGGGCTGGCCGCTGCCAATGCAGCGCCCAGAACATTGGCCGAGCAGGGGCAGTGGGGCGCAGCCCCGGAACCTGCCAAGCCCAAGGCCCGGGTTGCGTCCGGCCAGCGTGCTCCTCAACCTACCCAGCGGGATCAGGAGATGGAGGGGATGCGCAAGGAGATGGCCAGCATCCGCAAATTGCTGGAGCACCAGATCTCCGGGCTGATGTGGCAAGAGGTGGAGCGTCGCGAACCGATGCGGGCTCTGCTGATCAAGGAGCTCAAGAAACTCGGCTTTGATGATGCGTTTGCCGATCAACTGGCGGGACTGATCCCCGAAGATATGTCCATCCATCAGGCGATGGCCCAGTTGGCCGAGGTGCTGACGGCCCAGCTCAAGATCAGTGAGGACGAGATCATGCGTCAGGGCGGCGCGGTTGCGCTGCTTGGTCCGACCGGGGTGGGCAAAACCACTACCATCGCCAAGCTGGCTGCCCGTTTCGCCATGAAGTATGGCGCCGAGCAGGTGGCGCTGATAACCACCGACAACTACCGGATTGGTGCCCATGAACAGCTGCAGACCTATGGCCGCATCATGGGTTGCCCGGTACGGCAGGTGCGTGATGCCGAAGAGTTGGCCAATGCCCTTTATCAGTTCCGCCACCGTCGGCTGGTACTTATCGATACGGCCGGGGTGGGCCAACGGGATATCCGGTTGACCGAGCAGCTCGATACCCTGGTCAAGAATGCCAAGGTGCGGATCCGCAGTTATCTGGTGATGTCGGCAACTTCCCAGCGTCGGGTGATGCAGGAAGCGGTTGACCATTTCCGGCGTATTCCATTAAGCGGCTGCATACTTACCAAATTGGATGAAAGTCTGAATCTTGGCGAAGTGATTAACGTGTGTATCCAGAATTCATTGCCCATCAGCTATATCACTGACGGACAAAGGGTTCCGGAAGATATTCAGGTTGCCAATGCGGCGCAGCTCGTCGGGGCTGCCATGGGCTCGCTGGAGCGAGAAACAGAGGAGCCCTATTTCTGGGGCGCAGGCTTTGGCGAGGCCGAAGATTCGGAGTTTTATGAGTAACATGTATATGGATCAGGCGAGTGGTCTGCGCAAAATGCGTCAAAACAATCGAGTAAAAGTAATCGCCGTTTCCGGTGGTAAAGGTGGCGTGGGCAAGACCAACGTGACCCTGAACGTGGCCGGAGCCATGGCCGCCCAAGGCAAGCGGGTGATGGTGCTGGATGCCGACCTGGGTCTGGCCAACGTCGACGTCATGCTTGGGCTGCGGGTTCATCGCAACCTCTCTCATGTCCTGGCGGGTGAATGCACCATCGACGATATCATTGTCGAAGGCCCTTACGGCATGATGATCGTGCCTGCGACCTCGGGCACCCAGTCCATGGTCGAGCTTTCTCCGGTGCAGCATGCCGAGCTTATCCGTGCCTTCAGCGAGATGAAGACCCAGGTCGACATCCTGCTGGTGGATACGGCTGCGGGTATCTCCGACATGGTGCTGAGCTTCACCCGAGCAGCTCAAGACATCATGGTGGTGGTCTGCGATGAGCCTACCTCCATCACCGATGCCTACGCCCTCATCAAGATCCTCTCCAAGGAGCACGGCGTGTTTCGTTTCAAGGTAGTGGCCAATATGGTACGCAGTCTGCGCGAAGGGCAGGAGCTCTTTGCCAAACTGACCCGGGTCACGGATCGTTTCCTCGACACCTCGCTGGAACTGGTCGCCTGTGTACCCTATGACACCAATCTGCGTGCCGCCGTGCGCAAGCAGAAGCTGATTGTCGAGGCGTTTCCCAAGTCGCCGGCCGCACTGGCGTTCCGGGCCCTTGCCAACAAGGCGGCGAGCTGGCCGGTTCCCAACCAGCCGGGCGGCCATCTGGAGTTTTTCCTGGAAAATTTGTTGCAGAAACCGGCCACAACACAGGAAGGTTCCCGTGAATAAAGCCCAAGCGTACTTGCGTTATCAGGATTCCTATGTGCTGGTGGAGCGTCACGCTCCCCTGGTCAAGCGAATTGCCCAGCATTTGTTGGCTCGACTGCCCAGCAGTGTCTTGCTGGATGACCTGATCCAGGCAGGTATGATTGGGCTGCTTGAAGCCTCCCGCAACTTTGACGGTAGCAAGGGAGCAAGCTTCGAGACGTATGCCGGGATCCGCATCCGCGGCGCCATGCTGGATGAGATCCGGCGTGGTGACTGGGTGCCCCGTTCAGTGCATCGCAACAGTCGCGCTATTGCAGAAGCGATCGAGAATGTCGAGCAGACTCACGGGCGTGACGCGCGAGATACCGAGGTTGCTGCCGAGATGGGGGTCTCCATCGCTGATTACCATGCGATGCTGCAAGACGTCTCTTGCGGCAAAATTATCGGCATTGAAGATTTGGGGGTCAGCGAGGATGTGATCGGTAACCCCGATGATGCCCCTTCAGGTTCGGGATTCGATGAATTGGCTGCCGAGCGATTTCAGATTCAATTATCCGAGCAAATTGGTCGTCTACCAGAGAGAGAAGCTTTGGTTCTCTCTCTTTACTACGATGAAGAGCTGAATTTGCGCGAAATTGGCGAGGTTTTGAATGTCAGCGAGTCGCGTGTGAGCCAGATCCACAGTCAGGCAATGCACAGATTACGTGCTCGTTTGAGAGATTGGCATCTATAAGTGTTTGTACTGGCTACACTGAGATGAAACTCTAAGGCATAATCCGCACGACACAACCCGTTTTTAGCATCATGTAAGTGAGCCACTCTGGTGGCTATTTAGGAGGGAATTTTGGACAAGAACATGAAAATCCTCATTGTTGACGATTTTTCAACGATGCGCCGGATTATCAAGAACTTGCTGCGCGACTTGGGATTCAACAATACCCATGAGGCGGATGACGGCAATACAGCGCTGCCGATGCTGAAAAATGGTGATTTTCAGTTTGTAGTTACCGACTGGAACATGCCTGGCATGCAAGGTATTGACCTGCTTAAAGCCATCCGTGTCGATGAGAAGCTCAAGCATCTGCCGGTACTGATGGTAACCGCTGAAGCCAAACGTGAGCAGATCATTGAAGCCGCACAAGCTGGCGTCAACGGTTACATCGTCAAGCCCTTCACCGCAGCAACGCTCAAAGAAAAACTCGACAAAATTTTCGAACGAATTGGCTAAGGAGCTGCAGGGATGATGGCCAAAACGAGAGCAATGATTTCGCTCGACCAGGCAAGGATGCTTGTTGATCATCTGGAGCAAGGCGAATTTGAGCTGGCCGATGAACTGCTTGCCGAAGTGTGTGCCCCCAACGCAGCCGATCTGTTTGAAAAAGTAGGTCAGCTGACCCGACAACTGCATGATTCACTTCAAGAATTTCGCCTCGACCCCCGTATTCCCGATTTGGCTACTCATGATATTCCCGATGCTCGGGAGCGCTTGAGCTACGTTATCGATATGACCGACAAAGCGGCCAATCGCACAATGGATGCGGTGGAAGCCAGTTTGCCGATAGCGGATCGCCTGAATGACAATATCCAGCTGGTGATGCCGAACTGGAATGCCCTCATGTCTCGTGACATGAGCGTGGGACAGTTCAAATCCTTATGTCACCAACTTGATGATTTTATTAAGGCTTCAGAGTCTGATGCCGATAAATTACGGCAACTGCTGACAGAAATCCTGATGGCACAAGATTTTCAGGATTTGACAGGTCAGATGATCCGCAAGGTCATCAAGCTTGTTCAGGAAGTTGAAACAAAATTAATAGAAATGCTGACCATGTTTGGTGAGGCTTCTGCTGAGCATTCAACTCGTAGTATTCCTGTCAACGGGATTGAAGCAGAGGGCCCTATCATGAACCCCGAGGCTCGTGCCGATGTGGTCAATGGTCAGGATGATGTGGACGATCTGCTGTCTAGCTTGGGATTCTAATGGAGTGACGCATGGCCTTCGAAGTTGATGAAGACATACTGCAAGACTTTCTGGTCGAAGCATCTGAAATATTGGAACAGTTGTCTGAACAACTGGTCGACTTGGAAAAGCGGCCCGATGACAAGAACCTGTTGAATGCCATCTTTCGCGGTTTCCATACCGTGAAAGGGGGGGCAGGTTTTCTGTCGCTCGGTGAACTGGTTGATGTATGCCACGGTGCGGAAAACGTGTTCGATATCTTGCGTAATGGCAAGCGAACCGTTACTGCGGAGCTGATGGATGTGATCCTGCAAGCGCTGGATGCCATCAATGTCATGTTCGCCCAGGTTCAAAATCGCGAAGCACCCAGCCCTGCGTCAGATGATTTGCTTCATGACCTCCATGAGTTGTGCAAGCCAGAAGGGGAAGAGCAACTGCGCACGGCTACCAGTGCGGCTGCGGCTGTAGAATCTGAACCTGCAGCACCGGTAGTTGTTGAAGAAGTTGCTCCAGAAGTTGTTGAACCCGCAGCCATCAGCAGCGAGCCTGCTCCTGTCAATGGCGGCGGCTCGATCGATGAAATTTCTGCAGACGAATTTGAACGTTTGCTGGACGAGCTCCACGGCGTGGGTGGGGCTCCGACCAAGACGGCTGCAGCAACCCCGATAGCGGGTGGCTCTGGCGATATCACCGATGATGAGTTTGAGGCCTTGCTGGACCAGCTCCATGGCCAGGGACAGCACATGGGGGCGCCAGAGGTGAATCCTCTGAAGTCGGTGCAAAAAGAGGTGGACGAGCTTATCGATGATGATGAGTTTGAGCGTCTACTTGATGAATTGCATGGCCGTGGCCAAGGGCCTCAGAGTACTCTGGCAACTGCCGCAACTGCCGCAACTGCCGCAACTGCCGTAACTGCCGCAACTGCTGCGGTGACTCCGCCCAAACCGGCCACTCCTGTAGCCAAACCAGCACCGGCTGCCCCCGCAAAACCTGCCGAAGCAGCCAAGACACCAGCGCCTGCCGCCAAGGCGGCACCTGCGCCAGCAGAAAACAGTGCCGTGCAAAGCGATACGACGGTGCGGGTGGATACCAAGACCCTCGATGTCATCATGAACATGGTAGGTGAGTTGGTACTGGTCCGTAACCGTCTGGTGAGCTTGGGTATTGCCAGCAATGATGAAGAGATGTCAAAGGCGGTTGCCAATCTGGATGTGGTAACGGCTGACCTGCAAGGTGCGGTGATGAAAACCCGCATGCAGCCAATCAAGAAGGTGTTTGGTCGTTTCCCGCGCGTTGTGCGTGATCTGGCCCGAACCCTTAAGAAAGAGATTGAGCTGGTGATGGTGGGCGAAGAGACAGATCTGGATAAAAACCTGGTGGAGGCGCTCGCCGATCCTCTGGTTCACCTCGTTCGCAACTCATGCGATCACGGGGTCGAAATGCCTGATGTTCGTGAGAAAGCGGGCAAACCGCGGCAAGGGACGATCACCCTTAGCGCCTCCCAGCAAGGCGATCATATCCTGCTTTGCATCGAGGATGATGGGGCTGGGATGGATCCGGAGAAACTCAAGTCCATCGCAATCAGTCGCGGTGTTCTGGATGCAGATACTGCCGCTCGCATGAGCGACAACGATGCCTATAACCTGATCTTTGCCCCGGGCTTTTCAACCAAGGCCGAGATCTCCGATATATCTGGCCGTGGTGTCGGAATGGACGTGGTTAAAACCAGCATTGTCAGCCTCAATGGGTCAGTGCACATCGATTCCACTTGGGGGAAAGGTACCCGTCTCGAAATCAAGGTTCCGTTGACGCTAGCCATTCTGCCGACTCTGATGGTGGAAGTGGGTGAGCAGACCTTCGCGCTTCCCCTTGGCTGTGTGAACGAGATTTTCCATCTGGATCTGAAAAAGGCCAACATGGTTGATGGCCAGCTCACCATCATTGTGCGCGAGAAGGCGATACCGCTCTTCTATCTGCACAAGTGGTTGATTCGTGGCGCCAATAAACGTTCACGTCAGGATACCGGACATGTGGTGATCGTGCAGATTGGCACTCAGCAAATCGGGTTTGTGGTAGACAGCCTGATTGGTCAGGAAGAGGTGGTGATCAAGCCACTCGATAACCTGCTGCAAGGTACGCCGGGTATGGCTGGGGCGACGATTACCAGTGATGGCGGAATTGCTCTTATTTTGGATGTGCCGAGTCTGCTCAAAGCATATGCGCGTAGACATTAATAGCTCAGGCCCAAGGAGTTAGAAAAACAACAATGGCAGTCAAGGTATTAGTTGTCGACGATTCGAGCTTCTTTCGCCGTCGGGTGAGCGAGATCATCAATCAGGATCCCATGCTGACGGTGATTGATACGGCCCAGAATGGACGTGAGGCGGTGGACAAGGCGATGTCGCTGCGCCCTGATGTGATCACCATGGACATCGAGATGCCCGTGATGGATGGCATAAGTGCGGTGCGGGAGATCATGGCCAAGTGCCCAACCCCCATTCTGATGTTCTCCTCCCTGACCCATGAAGGAGCCAAGGCTACGCTGGATGCGCTGGACGCCGGAGCCCTTGACTTCTTGCCCAAGAAGTTTGAGGACATTGCCAGAGACAAAGATGAAGCGGTCAGACTGTTGCAACAGCGGGTAAAGGAGATCTCCCGCAAGCGCTTCCTGATGACATCCGCTGCTCGCCCCAAAGCACCTGAACCGGTTGCTCGTGCTCCGCTGGGTAGCACTGCGCTCAGAACTTCAGATCGTCAGCCTGACCTGCAACGTATTGTGCCAAGTGCCTCATTCAAGCGCAGTGGCAAGAGTTATCAGTTGGTGGCGATCGGGACTTCTACCGGCGGACCTGTTGCTTTGCAAAATGTGCTGACCAAGTTGCCGGGAGATTTTCCCCATCCCATTCTGCTTATACAGCATATGCCAGCCACTTTTACCGCCGCGTTTGCTGCCCGTCTCAACGGGTTATGTCAGATTGGCGTCAAGGAAGCGGAAGATGGCGATGTGCTTAAACCAGGACATGCCTACCTTGCTCCCGGTGGCAAACAGATGCTGCTGGAAGGTCGTGGTGCAGGAGCCCGCATTCGCATTGTTGATGGCAACGACAAGGTAAATTACAAGCCTTGTGTGGACATCACCTTTGCCTCTGCGGCCAAGACCTATGCCGACAAGGTATTGGCGATTGTGCTGACCGGTATGGGCGCAGATGGCCGTGATGGCGCCAGACTGCTGAAAGAGCAGGGATCAACCATCTGGGCTCAGGATGAGGCTTCCTGCGTGGTATATGGTATGCCCCAAGCAGTAGCCAAAGCGGGGATTGCCAGCGAATCACTCCCTCTGGACAAGGTGGCCCAGCGTATTCTGGTTGAGTTGGGGCGCTAATCATGGGCTTGCTCGGTCTGCTCCTGGCATTGGGGGCTATTGCCATTGCCCAACTGTGGCATGGCGGCTCCCTGTTGACGCTGGTGGACGGCCCCGCTTTTTTGATCGTGCTGGGTGGTACCGTCGGCGCCGTCACGTTGCAGACTCCAGCCAAGTACATCTTGCTGGCGTTGCGCCAGCTGTTATGGATTTTTACCCCTCCCCGCCAAGATCTCGCGACCCAGGCCGAACGGTTGCAGTCATGGGCCGTCTTTGCGCGCCAGCAAGGGCTGCTGGCCCTTGAAAATCAGGCCGAGCAGGAGGAAGACAACTTTACTCGCCAAGGGCTTGGCATGATTGTCGATGGGGTCTCCACGGAGGATATTCGCATGTTGCTCGAAGCCGATATCGATATCGAGCAGGAGCGCAATGAACATGCCGCCAGGGTATTTGAAGCCATGGGGGGGTACAGTCCGACCATCGGGATCATCGGTGCCGTGCTGGGCCTGATCCAGGCCATGTTTCATCTCGAAGACCCGTCAACGCTGGGGGCGGGTATCGCAGTGGCATTTGTAGCGACCATCTATGGAGTGGGGTTTGCCAATCTCATCTACCTGCCTATCGCCAATCGACTACGCGCATTTCACTACCACTATGCACTCTTTCAGGAGATGACCCTGGAAGGGCTGCTGGCTATCGCTCATGGTGAAAACGGCTTGCAGGTTGAACGCCGGCTCAGGGCCTATTTGAAAGGAGAGTAGCCATGCGCAAGCGCTATCGGTTGCACTTGCAGGGTCGCGAGCATCTTGACCGCTGGCTGGTCTCCTATGCCGATTATATGACGCTGATCTTTGCCTTGTTCGTGGTGCTCTACTCTGTTGCGCTGGTGAACAAGGACAAGTATCGCGCGGTGATTGATGGTATGAGCCAGGCGTTCAGTGTCATGCAGTCTGGCGGAAATGGCTTGCTTGAAGGGCAGGGTAATTCCCTGCTGGATAACGCGGTATCTGCCTCTTCATCGTTGCTGGAAAGCCCTGCATCCCCCTCTCCTTCACTTGCTCCTATTTCTGGTGTGCCAGTGCTGCAAGATGGCGCGACACTTGCAAAACTCGATATGCAGTTGCAACAGAGCATGGGCTCGCTGGTGGATGCCGGTATCGTCAAACTGACGCAGGATGAGAACTGGCTGACGGTTGAACTCAGTTCAGGCTTGTTGTTTGGCAGCGGCAGTGCCTTTTTGGGACCAAACGCTGCACCGGTCATTAATACTCTTTCAAGTATTCTCAAACCGGTCGATAACTATGTAAGGGTTCGGGGTTATACCGATAACCAACAGATAAATAATGAAATTTATCGTTCTAACTGGGCGCTTTCTGCTGCTCGGGCCGAAGCGGTACTCAATGGCTTGATTGCTGATGGGATCGCCCCCCAGCGTCTGGCGTTCGAGGCATATGGCGAGTTTTCCCCCTTTGCTGACAACGGCAGCGAGCAGGGCAGACTGCAGAATCGCAAGGTTGTGGTCGCTATCTCCAAGTTTGCCTGGGTGCCGCCGGCACCTGTGGTTGCAACACCGAAGGTAGTTGCTGAACCGGTTCCTGCTGTACAACAGGCGGTGGATGCAGGAGAGATAAAGGTGATCACCTTGCCCGGTGGTGGCATACGCATAACGACAAGGCAGGATTGATACAGTGATTGTTTGGACGGTTGCCAACCAGAAAGGTGGTGTGGGTAAAACCACCACAGTGGTCTCGCTTGCGGGGATCCTGGCCCAGCGTGGCCAGCGGGTGCTGTTGATTGATACCGACCCCCATGCTTCGCTGACTGCATATCTTGATTTTGATTCAGATCGCCTGGATGGAACCCTCTATGAGTTGTTTCAAGCTGTCAAACCGACAGCCGAGCTTGTCAATAAACTGACGCTCAAGACCAAGTTCGAAAATATCAACTTACTGCCAGCATCTATTACCTTGGCGACCCTTGATCGGGTGATGGGCAATCGTGAGGGGATGGGACTGGTACTGAAGCGGGCACTGCTGCGCATTCAGGATCAATATGATTACGTGCTGATCGATTGCCCGCCAGTACTGGGGGTGATGATGGTCAACGCGCTGGCTGCCTGCGATCGCATTCTGGTGCCTGTCCAGACAGAATTTCTGGCCCTCAAGGGGTTGGAGCGGATGATGAAAACATTCGAGATCATGCAGCGTTCCAAGCGTGACAAGTTCCGTTATACCGTGATCCCGACCATGTTCGACAAGCGCACCCGTGCCTCTCTGATGACCTTGAAGTCGATCAAGGATCAATATGGAGATTCAGTGTGGAATGCGGTGATCCCTATTGATACCAAGTTTCGGGATGCCAGCTTGCTGCATATTCCCCCGTCTATCTATTCTCCCGGGAGTCGTGGAACCTATGCATATGAAACGCTGCTCAACCATCTTGATGCCCTTGAGCGGCAACGGGTTCATGAGGTGACGGCATGAGAGATACCATTCAAGTTCGGGCGATGGATGACTATTTCCACTCCCTGTTGCTCGATGAGCCACTGGTGCTGGATGAAGTGGAAGAGGTTCAATCTGCCCCTGTTTTACAGTTGCAACGTCAGCCCCAAAGCGTCCCCGAGGTAGTCGCCGCACCATACCTCGAAAGCGATCCACGGCTTGCCCAGCTCGGTGAGCTATTGGCTCAGGTGGGACAAGTCCAGTTCGAAAATGATGCCTTCACCCAGGAGATAACACTCACCGCACCGCTGGAGATTGTGGCGGAGGAGTCACTGTTGCCGGTGGAGCCTGAGTGGCCTGCGGAGGTTCTGCTTCCCGAGGTTGCGGAACCCCATACTACTATCCTGACCGAAACGGCGCTGGAGGTTGCTCCGGTAGAGGCCAGTGAACCGGTCGCCTGGGAAAATATCGATACCGGTAAAGAGTTTCAGGCCCTTTTCTTTGAAGTCGCGGGCGTGACGTTTGCGGTGCCGTTGACCGAGCTGGGTGGTATTCATCAACTGGGCGAGATCACCTCCCTGTTTGGCCAGCCTGGCTGGTACAAGGGGATCATGACCTCTCGCGAGCAGAAGATGAATGTGGTCGATACTGCCCAGTGGGTCATGCCGGGTCAGCATCTCGAGATGGATGATTACAAGTATCTGATTATGCTTGGTGAATCGCCGTGGGGATTAGCCTGCCATCATCTCAAAGGGACTGAATTGTTACACCGTGACCAGGTGAAATGGCGCCATCAGGAGGGCAAGCGCCCCTGGTTGGCGGGCATGGTCAAAGAAAAAATGTGTGCCCTGTTACATGTCCGCGAACTGCTCCTGTTGCTGGAGCGTGGGGTTAACATAGAAGGTCGCTGATAACTTCTGCAATCGAGCTGTTTTATTGCTAGTTTTAGCAGTAGACGTTTTCATAAAAGGAATAAAAACATGACAGAAAAGCGCAATATTGCACAGAATCTGGCCGAAGATGAAGTGCTGCAATGGGTAACCTTCCAACTGGAAAACGAAACCTACGGCATCAATGTGATGCAGGTTCAGGAGGTGTTGCGCTACACCGAAATTGCACCGGTGCCGGGTGCGCCTGAGTACGTACTGGGGATCATCAACCTGCGTGGCAATGTGGTGACTGTCATCGATACCCGTTCCCGTTTCGGTCTGCCTTCCGGTGATGTGAGTGAAAACTCCAGGATCGTGATCATCGAGGCCGAGAAGCAGGTGATCGGCATCATGGTCGACAGCGTGGCGGAAGTGGTTTATCTGCGCTCTTCCGAAATCGATGCGGCACCTGCGGTCGGTACTGAAGAGAGCGCCAAGTTTATTCAGGGGGTGAGCAACCGCGATGGGCAACTGCTGATCCTGGTTGACTTGAACAAGCTGCTCTCCGATGAAGAGTGGGAAGATATCGGTTCCCTCTGATAAGTAAGGTGATGTTTTGATAATCGAGATGGTTGCCTTGGGGGTGTCCCTGATTGCCTTGGCGTTTGCCTCTTATATCTGGTTCAAGAGCAAGCGCAGCAAGCAGGAGTCCGAGGCCAGTGTGGCAACCCTGCAAGGTCAGTTGGAAAGCTTGCGCAAGCAGATGATGGAACTCCATACCGGCGCCATTGGCATGGGGCAGCGTCTGCAGTCGGTGGAAGGGGCTATGCAGCAGGTCAACGAGCGCCAGCAAGAGCTGACCATGCAGGATCCCGAACGCAGGCTCTACAGCCGAGCGGCAAAGATGGTCGAACTGGGCGCCGATCTTGATGAAGTCATGAGTGAGTGCGAGTTGCCAAAGGCAGAGGCCGAGCTCTTGATATCGTTGCGAAAAGGTCGCTCTTGATGATTCAGGAAGGCAATTGCCTTCCTGAATTTTATGGCGTGCAGCCGCTTGTCCCCCAGCTGCGTTGAGCAGGCGGTTTCTACCGTATTTTCTTTGTGATCCCGGTCGCCAGTCAGTTCAATTGTTGCATCTTTGAAAAGACGTATTCCAATACTGTGTTAAGATGCAGACCGCTTCATTTTCTCTGAAAAAATCCCCATGCTGCTTCAAGTTAACAATCTGAGCTGCGTGCGCGAAGATCGCACTCTGTTTGAACACCTCTCTTTCTCTGTTGCGCCCGGCGATCTTGTGCAAATTGAAGGGCCCAACGGGGTCGGCAAGACCAGCCTGTTGCGATTGTTGACCGGGCTGTCGCAGCCGTTTGCCGGTGAAGTGTGCTGGAATGGGGAGAATATTCGTCACTGTCGCGATGAGTATCATGCCAATCTGCTCTATCTCGGTCACCAGCCCGGTGTCAAAGCGGCGCTGACCCCTTTTGAAAACCTGAAGTTCTACCAGCAGTTGCATCACCCGCAGCAAACAGAGATCGACTTGTGGCAGATATTGGCCCGGGTAGGGCTGGCCGGGTTTGAAGAGAACCCGACCGGGCAACTCTCTGCCGGCCAGCAACGCCGGGTGGCTCTGGCCAGACTCTGGCTGTCACAGAAACCGGCACTCTGGATCCTCGATGAACCCTTTACCGCCATCGACAAGCAAGGGGTCAAGGTGCTCGAGCAGCTCTTTCTGGCCCACGCCGAGCGGGGCGGCATGGTGATCCTCACCACTCATCAGGATCTGACCCTGATGCAGGGACGGCTGAAGACTATCTCGTTGACCCCCTTCGCATCGACATTGCAGGAGTAACGCCATGTTGCGCGCTGTTATGCACCTTATTCACCGTGAACTGCTGATGGCTCTGCGCCAGCGTTCCGATATTCTCAATCCGCTCTGGTTTTTCCTCATCGTCATCACCCTGTTTCCGTTAGGCATTGGCCCGGAGCCCAAACTGCTGGCCCGTATTGCCCCGGGGATCATCTGGGTGGCGGCGCTATTGGCGGCCATGCTGTCGCTGGAGCGACTGTTTCGCGACGACTTTGCCGATGGCGCGCTGGAGCAGATGATGCTGATGCCGCACCCGCTGGGCTTGCTGGCGCTGGCGAAAGTGGTCGCTCACTGGCTGCTGACCGGCTTGCCGCTGCTGCTGATCTCTCCCTTGCTGGCGATTTTGCTGTCGCTGGATATGAACACTTATCTGGCTGTCGTCGCGACGCTGGCACTGGGCACTCCTGTATTGAGTCTGCTCGGCGCGGTCGGGGTTGCGTTGACGGTGGGATTGCGCAAAGGCGGGGTTCTGCTCAGTCTGCTGATCCTGCCGCTCTATATTCCGGTACTGATTTTTGCCACCTCAGCCATCGATGCCGCGGGGATGAGCTTGCCCTATGGCGGGCAGCTTGCCATTCTGGCCGCCATGCTGGTGGGGGCTTTGACACTGACGCCGCTGGCTGTGTCGGCGGCGTTGCGGGTCAGCCTCAACTGATGGCCGTGAGCTGAACCGGATTTGGCTCCGAACGGAGTCTTTTTGCAAAAAATAATGTTGCGATGGATCAAGGAGAGTGCCGCTTATTGCTTTCGGGGTATTTGATGCTGCCCTGCGGTCGGTATGGTAGGCCTCGCCAAACGATTAATAACAAAAAGGTTTTGTGAGCTATGTGGAAATGGTTGCACCCTTATGCCAAACCGGAGCGTGCCTATCAGCTGGCAGGCACGCTGTTGCCCTGGTTTGCGGTGATTAGTCTGCTCTCGTTTGTGATCGGTACTGTCTGGGGCCTCGCATTTGCTCCGGCAGATTACCAGCAGGGAGATTCGTTCCGGATCATCTATATCCACGTGCCTTCCGCCATTCTCTCCATGGGGGCCTACTCCACCATGGCGGTAGCCGCCTTTATCGGCCTGGTGTGGCAATTGCGGATGGCGGACATGACGGTTGCAGCCATTGCGCCGGTCGGCGCCGTATTTACCTTTATTGCCCTCTTTACCGGTGCCGCCTGGGGCAAGCCGATGTGGGGAACCTGGTGGGTGTGGGATGCGCGACTCACCTCTGAACTGATCCTGCTGTTTCTCTACCTCGGCGTGATAGCCCTCTACAACGCCTTCAGTGACAAGGTGGTCGCTGGCCGTGCCGCCGGCATTCTTGCACTGGTCGGGGTGATCAACCTGCCCATCATTCACTACTCGGTGGAGTGGTGGAACACCCTGCATCAGGGGGCCACCATCACCAAATTTGACAAACCCTCCATTTCACCCGAGATGCTCTGGCCGCTGCTGATCATGATCCTGGCATTTGCCTCGTTTCTCGGTGCCCTGACCCTGATGCGTTTTCGCAATGAACTCCTGATGCGGGAGTGGCATCGCCCCTGGGTCAAAGAGATTGCAGAGCAGGAGAAGTAAGCATGCACTTTGCCTCTTTCAGTGATTTTATGGCGATGGGCGGTTACGCCTTCTATGTCTGGCTCTCTTTTGGCCTGACGTTGGTGTGTCTGGTCGGCATCATCATTTCTACCCGCATGAAAACCCGCAGCCTGCTCGGTGAGTTGCGCAGCAAGCAGGCGCGTGAGGCCCGTCGCAAGGCGGCCCAGCAGATGGAGAACACCCTATGAATCCGAGACGCAAAAAACGCCTCACCATCATTCTCGCCATTACCCTGGGTCTGGCGACAGTCAGCGGGCTGGTGCTCTACGCCCTCAGTCAGAATATCGACCTCTTCTACACCCCGAGCGAGCTGGTGGAGGGGAAGGGGCCGGACAAGATCAAGCCGGAAGAGGGGCAGCGCCTGCGCATCGGTGGATTGGTCGTGCCGGGATCGGTACAGCGGGATCCCCAGAGCCTCAAGGTTGCCTTCAAGCTGGTGGATAACGGCGGTCATCTGGTGAAGGTTGAGTTTGACGGCATCCTGCCGGATCTGTTCCGTGAAGGGCAGGGGATTGTTGCCCAGGGCACCCTCAAGGATGCCACGACCGTAGAGGCGTTCGAGGTGCTGGCCAAGCACGATGAGAACTACATGCCGCCGGAAGTGGCCGATGCCACCAACGGTATGCACTTCAAGCCGGAGTATACCGAGGCGCAGTTGAAGGGAGCCAAGCAGTGATCCCTGTGGTGTTTGCCTTTTCCGCTTTGCCTGCCGTGCGTGGTGCGGCTGTTGTCACCGTTCAATTGAAAGGAATGCCTTCATGATCCCGGAATTAGGTCAGTTTGCGCTGATCCTGGCCTTTGCCACCGCCCTGCTGCTGGGGAGCTACCCGCTGCTGGGCGCCAGTTGGGGGCGTCTTGGCATGATGTCGGCTGCCCGTCCGCTCGCTTATGCCCAGTTCTTGCTGCTGCTGCTGTCGTTTCTCTGCCTGACCTGGGCCTTTATCGACAACGATTTCACCGTGCAGTATGTGGCCACTAACTCCAATAGCCTGCTGCCGCTGGCCTATCGCATCTCGGCTGTGTGGGGCGCCCACGAAGGTTCCCTGCTGCTGTGGGTTCTGACCTTAGGGGGCTGGACTGCAGCGGTAGCCATGTTCAGCCGCCGTCTGCCGCTTGATGCTGTCGCGCGGGTACTCGGCGTGCTGGGGCTGATCTCGGTCGGCTTCACCGCGTTCGTGCTGTTCACCTCCGATCCCTTCACCCGCACCTTGCCCTATTTCCCGGTAGATGGTCGTGACCTCAATCCGCTGCTGCAGGATCCGGGTCTTATCTTCCATCCGCCGATGCTCTACATGGGTTATGTGGGCTTCTCGGTGGCGTTTGCCTTTGCCATTGCTTCGCTGATGACCGGCCGTCTCGATGCAACCTGGGCCCGCTGGTCGCGCCCCTGGACCATGGCGGCCTGGGTATTCCTGACCCTTGGCATCGTGCTCGGCTCCTGGTGGGCTTACTACGAGCTTGGTTGGGGCGGCTGGTGGTTCTGGGATCCGGTAGAAAACGCCTCGTTTATGCCTTGGCTGGCGGGTACTGCTCTACTGCACTCGCTGGCGGTGAGCGAGAAGCGCGCCACCTTCAAGGCGTGGACCGTGCTGCTGGCCCTCTCTGCCTTCTCGCTGAGCCTGCTGGGTACCTTCCTGGTACGCTCCGGCGTGTTGGTGTCGGTTCATGCGTTTGCCTCCGATCCGACCCGCGGCCTGTTTATTCTCGGCTTCCTGCTGGCGGTGATCGGCTCATCCTTGCTGCTGTTTGCCTTCAAAGGCTCGCAGGTGAAGAGCCACGGCAAACACGAGCTGTGGAGCCGCGAGACCCTGCTGCTTTGCAACAACATCATGCTGGTTGCAGGTCTGCTGACCGTGCTGCTCGGTACCTTGCTGCCGCTGGTGCACAAGGAGCTGGGGCTGGGGAGCATTTCCATCGGTACTCCCTTCTTCAACCACATCTACAGCTGGCTGATCATCCCGTTTGCCCTGCTGCTGGGGGTTGGCCCGCTGTTTCGCTGGCGTCGTCAGGAGCTGGGGGAACTCAAAAGCAAGGTGATCGTGGCACTGGTGCTGAGTCTGGCCGCAGCCTTGCTGTTGCCGCTGCTCTTTGCCGAAACCTTCAAGCCGTGGGCGGCGGTAGGGATTGGTCTGGGGGCTTGGATCATCGTCACCAGCGTGCAGGAGACCTGGGCGCGAGCGACCCACAAGCACAGCTTTGCAGTCGGTGTGCGCAAGCTTGGCAACAGCCACTGGGCCATGATCCTCGGCCATGTGGGGCTGGCAGTCAGCATCATAGGTATCGCCTGCACCCAGAATTACAGCATCGAGAAGGATCTGCGGATGCAGGCGGGTGATCGGGTGCACTTTGCCGATTACGAGTTCGTCTTTGCCGGGATAAAAGAGAAGAACGGCCCCAACTACGATGGCTTCAAGGGCGTGCTGGAAGTGCACAAAAATGGCAAGCAGGTCGCCCTGCTCAAGCCCGAGAAGCGGATGTACAAGGTGAGCCGGATGCCGATGACCGAAGCGGCCATCGATGCCGGCATCACCCGCGATCTCTATGCGGCGCTTGGGGAACAGCTCGACAACGGTGCCTGGGCGGTGCGGATCTACTACAAGCCGTTCGTGCGCTGGATCTGGTTCGGCGGCGTCTTTATGGCTATTGGTGGCGTGCTGGCGATGCTGGACAAGCGTTACCGTTTCGGCCGTCGTGAGGAGGAGGCCAAGGCATGAACAAAAAGACCTGGTTGTTTTTAATCCCCTTTATCGTCTTTTTGCTGGGGGCGGTGTTCCTGTTCAAAGGGCTCTACTCCGATCCCACCAAGCTTGAGTCCGTGATGGTGGGCAAAGAGGTGCCGGTGTTCATCCTGCAGGACATTTACGATCTGAACAAGCAGCACGATCGCAGTATCCTGACCGGTCGCCCCATGCTGCTCAACGTCTGGGCTACCTGGTGTCCGACCTGCTATGGCGAGCACACCTACCTCAAACAGCTGGCAGGGCAGGGCATTCCCATCATCGGCATGAACTACAAGGATGAGCGTGACAAGGCGATCAAATGGCTGGCGGAGCTGGGCAACCCCTATCAGGTCAACCTCTATGATCCGGACGGCATGCTGGGGCTGGATCTCGGGGTATATGGCGCGCCGGAGACCTTCTTTATCGACAGCAAGGGGATCATCCGGTATCGCCACGTGGGGGATATCAACCCCGAGAACTGGGCGTCGACCCTCAAACCCATCTTTGATGCCATGAAGTGAGGGGAGTCTTGATGAGAGTATTTATTGCTTCCCTGCTGCTGTTGCTGGGATGGGTGGTGCAAGCACCCGCCATGGCCGCTATCGATGTCTACACCTTCGACAACGACAATCAGGAGCAGGTCTTTCGCGAACTGACCAAGGAGCTGCGCTGCCCCAAGTGTCAGAACCAGGATATCGCTGACTCCAATGCAGGGCTGGCCAAGGATCTGCGCGACAAGACCTACCAGATGGTGCGTGAGGGCAAGGATAAAGAGGAGATCGTGGATTACATGGTGGCCCGCTACGGCAACTTTATCCTCTATAACCCGCCCCTGATGGCCTCCACCCTGATCCTCTGGCTCGGCCCGCTGTTGGTGATCCTGATCGGTGGTGCCGTGGTCGTGATGCGCAGCCGCCGGCCCCCTGCGGTGAAAAAACAACTGGATAACGCCTTGAGCGAGGAGGAGCTGCGCCGACTGGCCGAGCTGCTCAAAGAGGAAGAGAAACAATGACCGCTTTTTGGATAGTTATTGCGGGCTTGCTGGTGCTGGTGAGTCTGGCGCTCGTCGTGCCGCTGTGGCGTGGTGAAGGCAAACAGAGCATCAGTCGCTCGGCGCTCAACAAACAGCTCTATCGCCAGCGGCTGCTGGAAATTGGCGAAGAGCGCGAGCAGGGTGTCCTGGCTGAGGAGTCCGACTCGCTGGTCGAGCTGCAACGAAGTCTCTTGGATGATATCCCTGATGTGGAGCAGACTGCCCGCAGTGGCAAGAGTCTGATCTGGATCCCGGGTGTGCTGGTGCTGTTGGTGGTGAGTCTGGGGCTCTACTACAAGTTGGGCTCCTGGCAAGAGGTGAGTCGCTGGCAAGATGCCAGCAGCCGTCTTGGCGAGTTGAGCAACCGCATTCTGGTGGAACGCGATGCCCAGGTGACCGAGCAGGATCTGCTGGATTTCACGCTGGCACTGCGTACCCGCCTCAAGGATGAACCGAACGACTACCGCGGCTGGCTGCTGCTGGGACGCTTGGCGCTGGATGGCAATGATCCCGAGATGGCCAGCGAGGCCCTGGAGCGGGCCTACACGCTTGCCCCCCAGAAATCGCTGGTGGCGGTGCCCTATGCGCAGGCGCTGATGATGACGGGGGATGAGGCGCAAGCGGATGCCCTGTTGCAGGCTGCTATCGCGCAGGATCCGGACAATATCGAGGCGCGTTCCGTCTATGCCTTTATGGCGCTGCAAAAAGAGGACTTCCAGACCGCGCTGGCTCGCTGGCAGGCGATGTTGCCACTGATGGAGAAAGGTACCCCCCGTTACGTGATGGTCGAGCGCTCCATGGAGTATGCCCGCGCGCAGCTCAAGCAGCGCGGCATCGAGGTGACGAATTCAGGCGCAGCCAAAGCGGGCGCAGTTGAGGGACAACCGCTAGCGGTGAAGGAGGGGGAATTCCCCATCCACGTCACGTTGGCGGCGGGCATTCAGATGCCGGAAGATGCCCATCTCTTCGTCTTTGCCGTGGTGCCCAACGGGCCGCCCATGCCCATCGCTGTGAAGCGTATCGCAGGGCCAACCCTGCCAGTTACCCTGTCACTCGGGGATGGCGATGCCATGATGGAAGGCAGCAAGCTGGCGGCCTATCCGGAGCTGCAGTTCAAGGCGCGTCTCTCACGCGGTGGCAATGTGATGAACAAGGAAGGAGCCTTCGAAGGAGTATCCGTGCCGGTCAAGACGGCCGAGATCCCTGCTGCTCCGATTGACATCCGCATCGATCACGCCCTCTAATATGCCTTTGGATAACCCGGCCCCTGGATAGGGGCCGGGTTATCTATACTTCTGATAAATCAAAATAAAACGTCAGGACAATCATATGTATCTTCGTTCAGGGGCCATACTGGCAGCCCTCTTGCTGGCTGGCTGTGCCGGTGGCCCACCCAAGCCTGGCCCAGAGAGTCTGGATCTCAATCCCGGCATGAATAATCCGGGTGCCACCAGTACGGCGGCCGATCCGCGCGATCCCTTCCAGGGGGCCAACCGGGCCATGTGGGCGGTCAACTATGATGTGCTGGAGCCCTATGTGGCACGTCCTGTGGTACATGCCTATGCCCGCTACATTCCGGTAGGGGTGAAGGATGGCATTGCCAACTTTGTTGCCAACTTTGATGAGCCAAGCAGCATGGTGAACCATCTGATCACCGGTGATTTGAAAGGGGCAGGCACCAACCTGGGGCGCTTTACCCTCAACACCACGGTCGGTCTGCTGGGTATCTTCGATGTGGCCAAACATGCCGGCCTCGAGCGCAACAAGCTGGAGATGGATACCGTGCTGGGCAGGGCCGATATCGGTAATGGTGCCTACATCATGGTGCCTGTCTACGGCCCGACTACCACCCGGGAGCTGGTTGGTGATGCGATTGACAGCTTCTACTTCCCCTATGCCCTGTTAACCTTCCCGATGAAGGTTGCACACTGGGCACTGGATGGCTTGGGCACACGTGCCAAGCTGATCGATCAGGAGCGGATCATCGACAACTCCCTCGATCCTTATGCGCTGACCAAGGACTTCTACCTGCAATATAACCAGGGCAAGGTGACGGGCAAGCAGACCGAGCTGAAAGCGTCTCGGCAAGAGCAGGCTGACGACGCCAATCTAGATGAATACATGGACGAGCTGGACCAGTAAACGGGCTATCTCGATATGTAAAAGGCGCCTGCGGGCGCCTTATTCATTTACGCAGCCATCTCGAGACAAAAAAACGCCCCGCAGTGCGGGGCGTTTTGGCAAGCGAGGCTGATTAGGCAGCCAGATTCTTGGCCACGAATTCCCAGTTAACCAGAGCCCAGAAGGTTTCCATGTACTTCGGACGCAGGTTGCGGAAGTCGATGTAGTAGGCGTGCTCCCACAGGTCAACGGTCAGCAGCGGGGTGGTACCGGCTTCAGTCAGCGGGCAACCGGCGTTGGAGGTGTTGACGATAGCCAGAGAGCCGTCAGCTTTCTTCACCAGCCAAGTCCAGCTGGAACCGAAGTTGCCGATGGCTGATTTGGTGAAGGCATCTTTGAACTCGGCGAAGGAGCCGAATGCCTTGTTGATGGCATCAGCCAGGGCGCCAGTCGGCTCGCCACCGCCATTCGGGGAGAGGCAGTGCCAGTAGAAGGTGTGGTTCCAGATCTGGGCGGCGTTGTTAAAGATGCCGCCGTTGGAGGTCTTGATGATCTCTTCCAGAGACTTGCCTTCAAACTCGGTACCCGGCACCAGATTGTTCAGGTTGACCACGTAGGTGTTGTGGTGCTTGCCGTGGTGGTATTCCAGAGTTTCCTGGGAGATGTGCGGTTCCAGAGCGTTGATTGCATAGGGCAGAGCGGGAAGTTCGAATGCCATTTTCTACTCTCCATTGGCTGGACCGTGCGAAGGCGACGGTTGCAAGACATTGCGTACTCTTTTCTATATGTGAAAAGAGTTGTTTTTAAAATGATGGGGCTGGGTAGCCCAAAGCCAAGGGATTGTAGCAGTATCAAAGATGGCCTAACAACTCTTGATTGGCGCCATGATCGTGATCAATCCTGTGTGGGTTCTTTGCGCAATTCGAGCCGGGTCACCCCTTTGTCAGTTTGTGCTCGGGCAAGATTGCAGTAGAATGGCCGCCGAAATCGCTCTAGTGAGGCACCTATGGAAACTATTGAAAAGATTAAGCAGCAGCTGGCTGACAACCCCATCATCATCTACATGAAGGGCTCCCCCAAGCTACCCAGCTGTGGCTTCTCTGCCCAGGCCTCCCAGGCTCTGATGTCCTGCGGCGAGCCGTTTGCCTACGTTGATATCCTGCAAAATCCGGATATCCGCGCCGAATTGCCAAAATTCGCCAACTGGCCGACCTTCCCCCAACTGTGGGTTGAAGGTGAGCTGATCGGTGGCTGTGACATCATGATCGAGATGTTCCAGGCTGGCGAGTTGCAGGCTCTGATCAAAGAGACTGCTGCCAAGTACAAGAAAGATGATGCTGCAGCCGAGTAATCGGTTCTGCGTTGTCGAGAGGGAGCCTTATAGGCTCCCTTTTTTATTGTCCCGGTTCTGGCAGGCAAGCAACTGATTGCCGGTTGCAAAAAGCAACGCAATTGCCCTGAAAAATCTAATCTTTGCGGCTTTGTTTTGGAGTTGTTAATTATATTCTTTTCCAATATTTGATTACTTTTTTTAATCCATTTGGATTCAAGTGTTGCTGCCATCACATTTTTTGATAATTTCACCGTAATGCAGTCTCTTTGTAGATTTTTTTGTGTTTATGCTCACATTAATTGCAAGTGATAGAACCTAGTATCGCTTCGCCCTGTGAAATAAAACCCTACAAATTAATAAATAAAAAGAGATTTGCGATGAAGATGTATAGCAATCTGCCCATTGGTCTTCATGATATTACTGAAGCCAAAAAAAGACTGACCAATCATATATACAAGACCGCGCAACTACCCTCTAACTACATCAGCGAACGTTGCCATGGCGAGGTTTACCTCAAGCTTGAAAACATGCAACGTACAGGCTCTTTTAAAATTCGTGGCGCCTTCAACAAGCTCAGTTCATTAAGTCTGGAAGACCGACAAAAAGGTGTTGTCGCCTGCTCGGCGGGTAATCATGCCCAAGGTGTATCACTCTCCAGTGCTATGCTGGGAATTGATGCCAAGGTGGTCATGCCTTGCTGTGCCCCCAAATCAAAAATTGCTGCAACCAGTGACTATTCAGCCAAAGTGATCCTCCATGGAAATAGCTTCAATGACACCATTGCCAAAGTCAGCGAAATCGTGGAGATGGAAGGCCGCGTATTTATCCCCCCCTTCGACGATGCAAAAGTAATTTCCGGCCAGGGCACCATTGGCCTGGAAATTATCGAAGATTTGTATGATGTCGATAACATCATAGTGCCGATCGGTGGCGGTGGTTTGATTGCTGGTGTTGCAATGGCTATCAAATCTATTAATCCGACCATCAAGGTGATTGGTGTGCAATCCGAGAATGTGCACGGTATGGCGGCCTCTTTCTATGCCGGTACCATGACCAATCACAGAACCAGCAGCACGCTGGCCGATGGCTGTGATGTGGCAAGACCCGGTTCACTGACCTTCGAAATCGTCAAACAATTGGTGGATGATATTGTACTGGTCACCGAGGATGATATTCGTCATAGCATGGTTGACCTTATTCAGCGCAACAAGGTGATTACCGAAGGGGCGGGAGCTCTGGCCTCGGCAGCGCTGCTCAGTGGCAAGCTGAAACATTATGTCGAAGGTAAAAAGACCGTCAGCATTATTTCGGGTGGCAATATTGATCTGACCCGGATCGCCGAAATTATCGAACAGAACAATATTCGTCAATTTAGCCTGTAAGGAATGCAGTCATGATATTAGACAGTGTTGTCACCGGCAGTAAAGAGAATACGCGTGCATGGCGTAAATCGGATACCACATGGGGATTAGGTCTGTTCGGTACTGCTATCGGGGCGGGGGTCTTGTTCTTTCCAATCCGGGCCGGATATGGTGGCCTGATCCCAATATTAATCATGCTGGTGCTGGCTTACCCCATTGCATTTTATTGCCACAGGGCGTTGGCCAGATTATGTCTTTCTGGCAGTAATCAATCGGCAAATATTACCGAGACCGTTGAGGAGCATTTTGGCAAGATGGGTGGAGTAGTAATTACCTTCCTCTATTTCTTTGCCATCTGCCCACTGCTGTGGATATATGGTGTGACGATCACCAATACCTTTATGGCATTTTGGGAGCATCAACTACAGTTGGTTCCGCTTAATCGAGGTGTGGTTGCACTGGCATTGTTGATGTTGATGGCATTCGTGATCTACTTCGGTAAAGATCTGATGGTCAAGGTGATGAGCTATCTGGTCTTTCCCTTTATTGCCAGTCTGATCGTTATATCTCTCTCCCTCGTCCCGTACTGGAACAGTGCCGTCTTTGATCAGGTCAATCTGAGCGAGATATCGATGTTTGGTCACGATGGTATTCTGGTTACCGTCTGGCTGGGGATCTCCATCATGGTCTTCTCCTTCAACTTCTCGCCGATTGTCTCCTCTTTCATCGTCTCCAAACGGGAAGAGTATGAGCAGGAGTTCGGTCGTGATTTTACCGAGAAGCGCTGCTCGAAGATTATCTCCGGTGCCAGCATGCTGATGGTGGCCGTGGTGATGTTCTTTGCCTTCAGCTGCCTCTTTACCCTGTCACCGCAAAATATGGCGGAAGCCAAAGCCCAGAACATTCCGGTGCTCTCCTATCTGGCCAACCACTTCTCCTCAATGACGGGCAGCAAGTCTGCGTTTGCCACCACTTTGGAGTATGCGGCGTCCATCATTGCGCTGGTTGCCATCTTCAAATCCTTCTTTGGCCACTATCTGGGGACGCTGGAAGGGTTGAACGGCCTTATCCTCCGCTTTGGCTACCAGGGCGACAAGAGCAAGGTTTCCAGTAAAAAACTCAACATGGTCAGTATGTTGTTCATCATGGGTTCGACCTGGCTGGTCGCTTATGTGAACCCCAACATCCTCGACCTGATTGAGGCAATGGGGGCGCCAATCATCGCATCCCTGCTCTGTCTGCTGCCGATGTATGCGGTGAGCAAGACACCGGCACTTGCAAAATATAAAGGTCAGGCCAGCAACCTGTTTGTCACTATCATCGGTGTGCTGACCATCCTGAATATAGTTTCCAAGCTGTTCTGAAAACCTTTTCTGCAAGTCATCAACCATTCAGGCCCCCCTGGCGGGGTCTGGATGGTGCAGTCAGACATGAGCAATAACCGGTTCTTCGTTGGCCGCAATTATGTGGGCCCTGGGTAAGGCTTGCCGTTTTTTGACTTTCTGTTTATGGCGAAATGCCCTGACTGCAGTGACTTGACACTATTAATCTCGAGGCGATGTAATGAAGTTTGATTCGTTGGTTCTGGTTATCAATTGCGGCTCCTCATCGGTCAAATTCTCGGTACTGGAGAGTCAATCCTGTGAGGTGGTGATATCCGGTATGGCGGATGGTATTGAGACGGCCCATCCCCAATTGCAAGTGGGTAAAGAGCCCGCTATGTCATTACCTGAAAATAACCACACCTGTGCATTGGCTGCCATCGCGGCGGAATTGAAAAAAAGGGATCTGCTGGATGCCATTGCACTGGTGGGTCATCGAATTGCTCATGGTGGTAGTGAATTTAGCGAAGCCGTGATCATTGATGAACATGTATTGGCCAAAATAAAGCAGGTGTCCCCCTTGGCTCCCCTGCACAATCACGCCAATTTGAGCGGCGTGATGGCTGCTCGTCAGCTATTTCCCACACAACCCCAAATTGCGGTATTTGATACCGGTTTTCACCAGACCCTGAAGCCGGAAGCCTATATCTATGGGCTGCCTTACCAATATTTGCAGGATTACGGCGTGCGCCGTTATGGCTTCCATGGCACCTCCCATCGCTATGTTGCCGAGCAGGCTTGCGTATTTATGGGGCTGGATGAGCAACATGCCGGTCTGGTCATCGCTCATCTGGGCAATGGCGCCTCTATTTGCGCGGTGCAGGATGGCAAGAGCGTCGATACCTCGATGGGGATGACGCCGCTGGAGGGGCTGATCATGGGCAGCCGCAGCGGCGATATCGATTTTGGCGCGCTGGCCTATATTGCCAGCAAGACGGGGCAATCCATCGAGGATATCGAGCGGGTATTGAACAAGCACTCCGGCCTGTTGGGTATTTCGGGGCTCTCCTCCGATATGCGGGTATTGGAAGCTGCCTATCACGAAGGACATCCCGGGGCAAAATTGGCCATTCACGCTTTTGTCCATCGTATTGCCCGCCATATCGGCGGCCATGCCACCTCATTGTGCCGACTGGATGCCGTTATTTTCACCGGCGGGATCGGCGAGAACTCGGCCTTTATCAGAAAGCTGGTATGCGAACGACTTCAGGTATTTGGCGTAGCGATCAGCGAGCCGTTTAACCAGCGTCCCAATAGCGAGGGCTGCCGGGTAATTTCGGCGGCAGAATCCATGGTACTGGCGGCGGTTATTCCCACCAATGAAGAGAAAATGATCGCGCTGGATGCCATTCGTCTGGGGCAGCTGGTTCGTCAGGCCGAGTGCGTCTGACATCTTCCACTCTTGTGTCATGAGTAGTGAATGAGGTTTATTTGATGAAAGTTGATATGCAATTGGATCAGGATAAATTCCGTCAGGCATGGCAAGGGTTTGCCGGTGAAAACTGGAAGCACGAGATCAACGTCCGTGATTTTATCCAGCAGAACTACACCCCCTATGAAGGTGACGAACAGTTTTTAGCAGATGCGACCGAAGCGACCACCACCTTGTGGAACAAGGTGATGGAGGGGATCCGTATCGAGAATGCCACCCACGCACCGGTCGATTTTGATGCGAATATTGCCACGACCATTACTGCCCATGGGCCTGGTTATATCGAACAGGGGCTGGAAAAGATTGTTGGCCTGCAAACCGACAAGCCCCTTAAAAGAGCGCTGCACCCGTTTGGCGGCGTAAATATGATCCGCAGCTCTTTTGAAGCATATGGCCGGGAGATGGATCCCGAATTTGAATATACCTTCAGCGAATTGCGCAAAACCCATAACCAGGGGGTGTTCGACGTCTACTCTCCCGAGATGTTGCGCTGCCGAAAATCGGGAATTTTGACCGGTTTGCCGGATGGTTACGGCCGTGGTCGCATTATCGGAGATTATCGTCGGGTCGCGCTCTATGGCATAGATTATCTAATCCATGAGCGGGAGCTGCAGTTTGCCGATCTGCAACCGGCCCTCGAGCGTGGCGAGAATCTCGAGCAGGTGATCCGTCAGCGCGAGGAGCTGGCCGAGCACAAGCGGGCACTGGTGCAGATCAAGCAGATGGCGGCCAGCTATGGCTTTGACATCTCCGGGCCGGCGCGCACGGCGCAGCAGGCACTCCAGTGGCTCTACTTTGCCTATCTGGCGGCGGT
Source organism: Aeromonas sp. 25-AL00135 (assembly GCF_054052385.1). Classification (NCBI taxonomy): domain Bacteria; kingdom Pseudomonadati; phylum Pseudomonadota; class Gammaproteobacteria; order Aeromonadales; family Aeromonadaceae; genus Aeromonas; species Aeromonas sp. 25-AL00135. The sequence continues at coordinate 302,435 of NZ_JBSTYQ010000001.1, forward strand.
GAAGTCGCAAAATGGCGGGGCCATGTCCCTCGGTCGTACCGCCACCTTCCTCGACATCTATATCGAACGGGATCTGAAAGCGGGGCTTATCAGCGAACAGGATGCCCAGGAGCTGGTCGATCACTTCATCATGAAGATCCGCATGGTACGCTTCTTGCGTACCCCCGAGTTTGACTCCCTCTTCTCCGGCGATCCCATCTGGGCGACCGAGGTGATTGGTGGCATGGGGCTGGATGGTCGTACTCTGGTGACCAAGAACTCCTTCCGCTACCTCCACACCCTCAAGACCATGGGGCCGGCGCCCGAGCCCAACCTCACCATCCTTTGGGCGGAAGGATTGCCGCGGGCCTTCAAGACCTATGCGGCCCGCGTCTCCATCGATACCTCATCCCTGCAGTATGAAAACGATGACCTGATGCGCAACGACTTCGAGAGCGATGACTACGCCATCGCCTGCTGCGTGAGCCCCATGGTGATCGGCAAGCAGATGCAGTTCTTTGGGGCCCGTGCCAATCTGGCCAAGACCCTGCTCTACTGCATCAACGGCGGGGTGGACGAGAAGCTGAAGATCCAGGTTGGTCCGAAAGTGGCGCCCATCATGGACGAGGTGCTGGATTACGCCACTGTCATGGCGAGCCTCGACAGCTTTATGGACTGGCTGGCGGTGCAGTACATCAGCGCGCTCAACCTTATTCACTACATGCACGACAAGTACAGCTACGAGGCTTCCCTGATGGCGCTGCACGATCGCGACGTCTATCGCACCATGGCCTGCGGCATTGCCGGTCTGTCGGTAGCGGTCGATTCGCTGGCGGCCATCAAGTACGCCCGGGTCAAGCCGGTGCGTGATGCTGACGGGCTGGCGGTCGATTTCGTGATTGAGGGGGAGTATCCCCAGTACGGCAACAATGACGAGCGGGCCGACTCTATCGCCTGCGATCTGGTCGAGCGCTTCATGAAGAAGATCCAGGCGCTGCCGACCTACCGCAATGCGGTGCCGACCCAGTCGATCCTGACCATCACCTCCAACGTGGTCTATGGCCAGAAGACCGGCAACACCCCGGATGGCCGCCGCGCCGGTGCGCCGTTTGCACCGGGGGCAAACCCGATGCACGGTCGGGATCGCAAGGGGGCGGTCGCTTCGCTCGCCTCGGTAGCCAAGCTGCCGTTCAAATATGCCAAGGACGGGATCTCCTACACCTTCTCCATCGTGCCGGGAGCGCTCGGCAAGGAACCCGCCAATCGCGAGAACAATCTGGTGGGGCTGATGGATGGCTACTTCCATCATGAGCGGGATGTGGAAGGAGGCCAGCACCTCAACGTCAACGTAATGAACCGCGAGATGCTGCTGGATGCCATCGAGAATCCGGACAAGTACCCCAGCCTGACCATCCGGGTCTCCGGCTATGCGGTGCGCTTCAACGCCCTGACCCGCGAGCAGCAGCAGGACGTCATCTCCAGAACCTTCACCAACATGATGTAACTCTCATGCCCGGGGTGAGCAGGCTTGCTCCGGGCCTACTTTTTGTTTGTCAGCACGAGGAAGTAACAGATGCGACAGGTTATCACTACCAAAGCGGCGCCAGGCGCCATCGGCCCCTATGTGCAGGCCACCCGGATTGGCAACATCCTCTACACCTCCGGCCAGATCCCGCTGGACCCGGTGAGCGGTGACATTGCAGAGGGTATCGAAGCGCAAACCCTGCGCTCCCTGCAAAACGTCAAGGCGATTGTCGAGGCGGCAGGCGGTGAGGTGCGCAATATCTTCAAGACCACTGTGTTCGTCTCGGATTTGAACGACTTTGCTGCGGTCAACCGGGTCTACAACGACTTCTTCACCGAGCACGATGCCATGTATCCGGCTCGCTCCTGCGTGGAAGTGGCCCGCTTGCCGAAGGATGTGAAGATCGAGATAGAGGCGATTGCTGCGCTGGAGTCCTGACGCGGCGATCCTTATCAATAAAAAGAGCGGCAGCCCGAGGGCTTCCGCTCTTTTTTTATCGAACCCGCCGTGCGCGATAAGGGCGCAAGGAGCAGGTCATTCTGGATCAGGCGATCCGTTCGATACGAGCCATGTAGAAGCCGTCGAAGCCGGTCTCGGACGGGCTCACGGTGTGATCGTCACGCAGACGGAAGTGCTCGTTGGCGGCGAGGAACTTGTCCACCTGCTGGCGGTTCTCCTCGGGCAGGATGGAGCAGGTTGCATAGACCAGCAGGCCGCGGACTTTCACCATCTGGCTGTAACGCTGCAGGATCTCTTCTTGCAGCGCGACCAGCACCGGCAGACGCTCGACGGTATCACGCCACTTGGCATCCGGATTGCGCTTGAGTACGCCAAGACCTGAGCAGGGCACGTCCAGCAGTACACGGTCGGCGCTCTCTTTGAGGCGCTTGACGGTCTTGCTGCTGGTGATGACCCGGGTCTCCACGTTGTGGGCTCCGGCGCGACGAGCGCGTTGCTTGAGGTTCTCCAGCTTCCACTCTTCCACATCCATTGCCAGCAGACGGCCTTTGCCCTGCATCATGGCGGCGATGTGCAGGGTCTTGCCACCGGCACCTGCGCAGGCGTCGATAACGCGCATGCCTGGGGCAACTTCCAAAGCGGCAGCAACCAGCTGGGAGCCAGCGTCCTGCTGTTCGAAGCAACCATCGGCAAAGGCCTTGGTACGGAACAGGGCTGCATCAGAGGTGACCTGCAGGGCAGTCTCCACACCTTCAACCGGAATGGTGGTGACATGCTCTTTGGCCAGCATGGCTTGCAGCTCATCACGGGTGCACTTGAGGGTGTTGACCCGCAGGTAGCGCTTGGGCATCCAGGCCAGGGCTGCACGCTCGGCAGGCCAGGCTTCACCCAGTTGCTCGCTGCCCAGTTTCTCCAGCCAGCTCGGGCAACCATCCATCAATACCGGGTTCTTCTTCGCCTCGGTCAGACGGCGGCGGAATGCTTCTTCATTGAAGCGATCCAGGGTCGGGTGGTTGGGCTGGGCAATTTTGTGGAATGCGTGCCAGCTGTGCAGCAGCGGCCAGACATTCTTTTCGGCCTGACGCACCTGAATACCGGTGAGGAAACAATAGAGGCTGAGACGGCGCAGCAGGTCGCCGGTGACCAGGGCAATCCTTGCCTGTTCTTGCGGTTTGAGTTCGATGCCGGAGAAGTGACGGGCATAGGCGCGGTCGAGGGTAAGACCCTGACCGAGCACATCGTCAACAATGGCAACGACCAGATCCCCGAAACGGGGCAACAGTGGGGATTTGAGCATGAGATTAACCTTGGCCAGATAAAGATGAACCGCACCTTTGTGAAGAGGGGCAGTTCTAAAATTGACAAATCCGCGCAATGATAGGGGTTAGACGGGGTTGGCGCAACACTCCCCATGGGTGAGTGGCTGAAACAGTGGCGCCGGGCTTTTTGATTCGGCGGGATAATGATGCCGGTAATGGTTCAAAAAAGTGCATGACTACAAGGATGACAAAGATGCATGTGACCAGTAAGTGTTCGTTGGCCCTGTTGGTGGCCAGTTTGTTGGGGTCAACCAGCCTGATGGCCAGCGAGTGGAGCACGGTAGCCGCCAGAGCGACTGCGGAGCAAGGTTATGAGGTGCGGGCCAATCAGTTTCGGGTGGCCAAGGTGCCGCTCGACTATTTTGCCGGGCTGCAAGCTGGGGCGAGTGAGCTGACCCTGCCGTTGCCCGATGGGGGGGAGGTCACCTTTGCTCTGGAAGCCTACGACTTGCTGCCTGCAGATCTCGCCGCCAAGTATCCGCAGATCCGCACCTTCAAGGGTCACAACCCGGCGCATCCGATAGAGACAGGGCGCTTCGATCTGGGGCCGCAAGGTTTCCACGCCATGTTCAGCCATCAGGGCAGGATGGTGTTTGTCGATCCGCTGCGCAATGCCGAAGGCTACGCCGTCTATTACCAGCAGGATGCCCATAGTCGATTGGAAGAAGCGGCAGATGAGGTGATAGGGCCCAAGCTCAGCAAACTGGTGCGCAAGGTGCAAGTGGATGGCAATGTTCGCAAGCGCTACGTCATTGCCATTTCGGCGACAGGAGAATTTACTCAATACCACGGTGGCTCCAGAGCGCTTACCATGGCGGCGATTGCGACCTTGCTCAACCGCGTCAATCAGGTCTATCAACGGGATGTGGGCGCCGAATTCGTGCTGGCCAGTGGCAATGACAACTTGATCTTTACCGATCCGGCCAGCGACTTGTTTGCCAATGATAATTCGGATGCGCAGACCAATATCGGGGTACAGGCTTATTACTTTACCAATATGCAGCTCGGTAATTTTGATATCGGCCATGTACTCAATACCGGTAGCGGTGGTCTGGCCGGTTTGGCAGTGCTCTGCACCAATCAGAAGTCTGGCGGGATGTCGGGTTCACCCACACCGGTGGGAGACGCCTTCTTCGTTGACTATGTGGCTCATGAAATTGGCCACCAGTTTGGTGCCGATCATACCTTCAACGGCACTACCGGGAGTTGCGGTGCTGGTACCCGGGTTGCGAATAAAGCCTATGAGCCAGGTAGTGGCAGCTCCATCATGGCCTATGCCGGTATTTGTGGTGATGAGAATATCCAGACTCACAGCGACCCCTATTTTCATAGCAAGTCCATCGAGCAGATGCGTGCGCACATGGCGACCGTATCGACTTGTGGAACCACACTCGCGTTGAGCAATAATGCCCCGCAGGCAGCTGCAGGGGGGGGCTATGTGATCCCAGCCAATACGGCCTTTATGTTAAAAGGGGCTGGTGGAGATCTGGATAATGATTCTCTGCTCTACAACTGGGAGCAGATCGATCTGGGTACTGAATCGAGCAGTGCCGCTACCATGATTGACGATGGCTCCCGGCCGCTGTTTCGTTTTGTCTCTCCCACTGCATCGCCGGAGCGGATCCTGCCGAGTTTGCCATCCCTGCTCTCCGGCACGCTTGCCAAAGGAGAGGCCTGGCCGACTACCAACCGGGATCTCAATTTCAGACTGACGGTGCGTGATGGTCAGGGTGGCGTTGCCAGTGATGACATGAAAGTGCAAGTGATCAATACCGGCGCGGCATTTCGCATCACCAATCCGTTTTACGGGGTGACTCTCACTCCGGGGGCCAGTCAGGCCGTAGCATGGGATGTGGCGGGCACAACTGTGGCGCCGATCAGTTGCAGCAAGGTGGACATCTCGGTGACTCAGGATGAGGGCGTAAGCTGGACAATGCTTGCCGCCGGACAACCCAATAACGGCGCAGCAACGGTAACGTTGCCTGCCGATCTCACCAGCAGCGTCAGGCTGAAAGTGGCATGCAGCGACAATATCTTCTTTGCCATCAGTCCCCTCAAATTGCCTCTGGTGCAAGGTGGCTCGACTTCAGGTGGCGGCGGTGGTGGCGGGGCGCTCGGATTGTGGACGCTGGCTCTGGCACTGCTCGGCTGGCAACGGAGGCGTACATGAAGGGAGTCCCTCTGTTGCTGCTTGTCATGCTCGGCGGTTGTCAGGCCGATGCCAGCACGCTGGAACAGGAGCTGAGTGCAAACCTCGCCAGGCAGGATTACCGCCTGATAGTGATAGCAGGGCGGGGAGAGTTCGCCCCCGGTATTGCAGCCGAACAGCAGGCAGAGGCCAAGGGGCGCTGTGGCAAGCGCTATCTGGATGGATTGGGCGATGTGATAAGGCCCGGTCAGCAAGAGATACATGCCAAGTTGAGCGCTTACGCCAGCGAGTATAACCAGCGTATGGTGATTCATTGCCCAATAGCATCGGGCGCTGGCAAGCAGTAATAAACCAACGAACCAATCCAAATGGAGGGGATATTCATCCCCCTATCTATCCGTGAAGGCGCCAATGGCGCCTTCACTTTTTCCGTTGTTGAATGGGGCCAGTCTGTATTGCCTGAGATGGGGAGCGCGGGTGTAGCACGATTTTTCAGCGTGACAGAAGTTTTGTGCGAATTTTCTTTTCTGTCTGTCACGCAGATCGTCAATTGACGCTGCACCATACTTGTTGTCACCAAGGTAGGGCAAGGAGGCTCTATGAAGCATGGCATTGCGGTGATTATCACCAGTTTGTCTGTTCAGGTTGCAGCAGAACCACAGTGGACCTTCATGGATGAAAACTTGGAAAGGGGAGGGGTCTATGATGTGCGAGCTGAAAAGGTCAGAGTGGTGGTTCCTGACAAGCCTTTTGAACCCGGGCATCTCGCCAGTGTATTGACCTTGCCATTGCCGGATGGCACTACGGTGCAGTTTGATGTTCATCCCAATGCCTTGCTCCCGGAGTCTTTGGCCCAGCGCTACCCTTCTATCAATACTTACAGTGGGAAGGCTATCGATCGGGCAGCGGATACAGGCCGATTTGATGTCACCATACATGGTTTTCACGGTATGTTTACCCATCAGGGGCGTACCTTTTATGTCGATCCGCTTCAGGACGGTTTCTCTTATGCCGTTTATGAACAGCAAGATGCCTGGCGGCGACAGGATGTGGATCAGGTGATTGATCCTCATGGTATCGAGCGTGAGCGAGCTGTGCTGGTCGATGGCAATTTGCGCAAGCGCTACACTATCGCCATCTCGGCAACCGGGGAATATACCCAGTATCACGGTGGTACCAAGGTTGCAGCACTCTCGGCCATTGCAACACTGCTTAATCGGGTCAATGAAGTCTATCGCCGTGATTTGGGGGCCGAGTTTCAGCTTGCAGCTGATACGGATAATGTGATTTTCACCGATCCTGCGACGGATCCTTTCACCAACTCGACCCAGGATATCGCAATCAACCAGACCCAACAGGGGGTGTTGCTCAATCCTTCTTTTGATCTGGGCCATCTGCTGGCGACATCAGGCGGCGGGGTGGCGACCCTGAGATCTTTATGCAACCCTTTCAGCCGTTCACGGGGCATGACCGGAGGCTCACAGCCTATCGGTGATGCGTTCTTTATTGATTATGTGGCTCACGAATTGGGGCACCAGCTGGGGGCCGAGCACTCCTTCAATGGCATGGCCGAAAGTTGTGCAACAGGTCGCAAGGCTAGCTCAGCCTGGGAACCGGGCAGTGGCTCGACCATCATGGCCTATGCCGGGATCTGTGGTGAGGAGAATCTGCAGGTTAACAGCACACCTTTCTTTCACAGCAAGTCGATCGAGCAGATGCGGGCTCTGATGGCCTCTCTGCCCTCCTGCGGCACCGACCTGGCGCTTGCCAATAACGCGCCGGTTGTGGATGCGGGGGGCGATAGGGTGATCCCCGCCAATACGCCTTTCACTCTTGTCGGTAGTGCACTGGATCTGGATGGTCATCCCCTCAGTTACACCTGGGAGCAGGTTGATCTTGGCAATGCATCCTACAGCGTGGCAACCATGGTGGATGATGGAACCCGCCCGCTGTTTCGCTTTGTTTCACCAACATCGGATCCCCGTAGAACATTGCCCGCCATGAGCTCTCTGATATCGGGTGTCTTGGCCAAAGGAGAGGCGTGGCCTGCGACCAATCGCAATCTCCAGTTCCGCCTTACCGTACGTGATGGTCAGGGGGCGGTGAGCAGTGATGAAATGGTGGTTCAGGTGATCAATACCGGCGCGGCATTTGCCATCACAGCTCCGCAGATCGGCGCCATGGTGGCGGGTAGCACTCAGCTAGTGACATGGAATGTTGCCGGGACCGATCAGCCTCCTATCAATTGTCCCAGCGTGGATTTGGCTCTGACACAGAATGGTGGTTCTACTTGGACTACGCTGGCAAGCGGGCTTGCAAATAACGGTTCGGCCAGTGTGGTGTTGCCTGCACCGTTGACCAGCACGGCCAGGCTGAAGCTGGCATGCAGCAATAATATTTTTTTCTCTATCAATGGGATAAGAGGTAATGCGTCTGCCACTACGGAAAGTGCAACTGTCATTACCGACAACAATGCGGGTGGCGGCGGTGGTGGTGCAGTGAATCTTATCGTGATCCTCCTGATGGGAGGGGCAGCCGGATGGCGCAGGTATTACGGTTAGCCGTCAGTCTGCTGTTTCTATATATCTGCGCAGCGCCTGTTGTGGCCGCATCACTGACCGAAGCAATAGATGAAAGTCTTGCTGCTCAGGATTATCGGCTCATCGTGCGTGGCGGGCGCGGCGGTATGGCTCCGGGGGTTGTGGAGTCATTGCAAGCAGAAGCGAGAACCCGGTGCGGAGTCCGTTATCTGAAAGGGTTCGGTGATGTCATTGAGATGGGCAAGGAATCGGAGTTTGAGCAGCGGATTGACTATGCCACCCGATATAACCGACAGATGCTGGAAAGGTGCATGCCGGAGGCGATTTCAAGGCCGTAGTGGCTGTTCAACAACGGCGTGTAAATCGGCATGATTGGAGTTATAACTCTAATATTCCAAACATAGTGATAGCCTCATGGGAATGATTCGATGACTCACATATGAGCCTCCATATAATTTTTTTGGAGTTTTAACTCTATTAAAAGAACGGCTTAAAATGCTAACAAAATGAGCTGTTTATAAACTTTAACTCACTAACCTTATGATTTTAAATGAAATAAAATTCATTTAATTTTTATTGAAAAAGTTGAATTGTGATTTGTATCACGTTATTCTCGCCGGCTGTTCAGTCAGGTGATTAATAATGATGAAGTTCACAATAAATGCAATCTCAGTTGTCATCGCAATGTCAGCCAATATCGCGCTGGCATCCCCATGGCATATGATCGAAAAACGCAGCAAGCAGGCCGATGAACCTGTAAGGGCTCGCGCATACAATATCTTTGAGGTAGAACCAGATTTTTTAGAAAATCTGCGCTTGGGCCAAACCGTGATTGCGCTACCATTGCCTGATGGCAAGATGGTGCAATATGAATTGGAAGCCTATTCCGTATTACCGCCTGCGCTGGCAGCAAAATACCCAGATATCATGACTTATAAAGGACATGAAGTGGGCACCGCCAGCAATACCGGTCGCTTTAATATTTCTCCACGCGGTTTTAACGGCATGTTTATGCATGCTGGAGAGCAGGTGTTTGTCGATATTCAGCGCAACGGTACCTACGCTGTCTATTACAAAAAAGATGCACATTCAATGAGTGGCAAGAATGTCAATGAGATCATTGACAAGTCCGAGCTGAAAAAAAATCTAGAAAATAATACTGAAGCGGCTCGTAACGAGGCTAGTTATAGCAAGGCAGCGCTTACCCAGTACAGCATTGCATTCTCTACCACTGGTGCATATACCAAGTTCTTTGGCGGCAAGGCGCAAGCCTTGGATTCACTGGCTGTATTGGTTAACCGTTTAAATGAGGTGTATGAAAGGGACTTGGGTGTTCGTTTCGTATTGGCAGAGGGAAATCACAATATTATATTCGAAAATCTTGCTGACGATCCTTTTGTGAATGGTAGATATCCAGGTGAAACAAGAGATACCCTTATAAATGCTAGAGTTCAGAGAGAGAAACTGATTAGTAGAGAGATTGGTTATTTCGACCTTGGCCATGTATTGACCGCGGGTAAAGATGCAGGTTCGGCGAGAGTTGGGTCATTATGTGATGACATAGGATATTTTTATTCATCTAGGTCTCAAGCTGTTACAGGAAATATAAATCCTGTTGGTGATGCATTTTTTATTGACTTCGTTGCGCATGAAATTGGCCATCAATTTGGCGCCAATCATACCTACAATGCAAATGGGACACAAAGAGAGCCCTCTATGGCATGGGAGCCAGGCAGTGGTAGTTCCATAATGGGTTATGCGGGTTTGATGGGGGAGCAAAACGTACATCTCAACAGCGAGGCTTATTTTCATAGCAAGTCGATTGAGCAGATGCTGCAGCATATCATCGCGAGAGAAGCCAAAGCGCAGAAAGGGGAGATCGAAATCAAGGACGCCGCGATTCTTGCGCCGATTATCGCATCGCGTTGTGGCGCCTCTATTCCGAGACAGAATGGAGACAATTTGGAGCCGGAAATTACCGAAGTGCCGCCAGTGCATGTGATCCCTAAAGGTGTGGCATTTAGCCTGAGTGGTAAGGGCAGTGACCCTGATGGTGATGCACTTGTTTACACTTGGGAGCAGGTTGACCTGAGTGATGATGCAACGACGAGTGGCCATCAATTGAGCTCCGGGTTCCTTGCTACCGGTCCCCTTTATCGTTACGCCGCGCCGACAACTTCCCCGGTTCGTCACTTTCCTTCGCTGGCTACCCAGTTAAAAGGGGAAGCTGAGAAAGGTGATGTCTGGGTCAATGTACCGCGCACCCTTAATTTCCGTCTGGTCGCCCGTGATGGCAAAGGCGGTGGTGCCTATGGTGAGACCTCGGTCGAGGTGGTCGATACTGGTTCACAAACCTTCAAGATATTGCCAGCCCCTGACCAGCGTATGCTGGTTGGTAGCCCGACCACAGTGAATTGGCAAGTAGCTGGCACGGACCGTCATCCTGTCAACTGTCAGCGGGTCGATATCAGTTATAGCAACGATGAAGGCAAGAGCTGGCAGCCGCTGGTCAATGGCGTGAGCAACAATGGCGCTCATGAGGTAACCATTCCGGCCAATGCTGGCAGCGCTGTTCGCCTCAAGCTGGCCTGTAGCGACAATATCTTCTATGCCATTACGCCAAAACTGGCGACCAAGAGCAGCGATACACCGGCTCCCCAGCCTGAAAGCAATGGCGGCGGCGGTGGCGGCGGTTCGACCGGTCTGTTCGCGCTGCTGGGCCTTGGTATCGCTGCGCTACTGCGTCGTCGTGAGATCATGAGCTACTAAACCAAGATAACCCAAGGGTGAGATTACCCATCTTTGGTAAATTGATAAACCAAGCGAAGAGGCGTGAGCCTCTTCGCTTTTTTTGTATGGTTTACAAGGTCGCTTTATCGAGCGCACAATGCCTGCGTCACTCTCTTGATGGTCGTGGAACCATTATTTATTTGAAGGAAAATCAAGATGATGGATGTTGCTGATCTGCGCCGTGAGTATACCCGTGGCGGGCTGCACCGGGCCGATCTGCCGGCCGAGCCGCTGGCGCTGTTCGAGAAGTGGTTGGCGCAGGCTTGTGAGGCCAAACTGACCGATCCCACCGCCATGGTGGTAGCGACGGTGGATGCCGATGGTCAGCCCTGGCAGCGCACCGTGCTGCTCAAGCACTACGATGCCCAGGGGATGGTCTTTTACACCAACATGGGCAGCCGCAAGGCGCAGCAGCTGGAAGGCAATCCACGTATCAGCCTGCTCTTCCCCTGGCACACGCTTGACAGACAGGTGCATGTGACTGGCCGGGTGGAGAAGATGAGCACCTTCGAGGTGATGAAGTATTTCCACAGCCGCCCCAAGGATAGCCAGATCGCTGCCTGGGTCTCCAAGCAGTCGACCCGCATCTCGGCCCGCGGCGTGCTGGAGGCCAAGTTCCTCGAGCTCAAGCAGAAGTTTGCCAATGGCGAAGTGCCGCTGCCGAGCTTCTGGGGCGGATTCCGGGTGGTGATCGAGACGGTGGAGTTCTGGCAGGGGGGCGAGCACCGGCTGCACGACCGCTTCTACTACACCCGCGACGGGGATGGCTGGCATATCGAGCGTCTGGCACCCTGAGCGCGCTGTTCAATTCTGTTTTCACAAGGAGTGTGTATGCGTCTGTATGGTGATCTGCGTTCCGGCAACTGCTACAAGGTGTGGCTGCTGGCCCGCTGGCTGGATCTGCCCCTTGAGTGGGTAGAGGTGGATATTCAGGCGGGGGATACCCGTACCCCCGCATTTCTGGCCATGAACCCCAACGGCAAGATCCCGGTGCTGGAGATTGGCCAAGGCGACATGCTGGCGGAATCCAATGCCATCCTCTTCTATCTGGCGCAAGGTAGCACCTTGTGGCCAACCGATCCGCGCCAGCAGGCCGAGGTGCTCAAATGGATGTTCTTCGAGCAGTACAGCCATGAGCCCTACATCGCGGTGGCCCGCTTTATCGTTCACTATCTCGGCCGACCTGAGTCCCAAGAGGCGCGGCTCGACGGGCTGAAAGCCGGTGGCGAGAAGGCGCTGGCGGTAATGGAGCAGCAGCTGAAACAGAGCCCCTATCTGTGCGGTGATGCGCCTACCATCGCCGATATCGCCCTTTATTCCTACACCCACGTGGCAGAGGAGGGGATCTTCTCCCTGCAGGGGTGGCCTGCTATCCGTAGCTGGATCGCCCGTATCGAAGCCCATCCCCGCCATCTGACGCTGCCAGTGGCCTGTCAGGCCAGCTGATGGAATTGCTGATCGAGGCGACTCTGTGGCTACCGCAGTGGACTACTCTGTTGCAGGTCTGGCAGCAGCAGGGTCATCGCTGGCAGCTGCTACTGGGCAAAGAGGCGGCCGCCGTCCTCGATCAAACCGATGCTCCCTGGGCGAGCAGTCCTCCTGACGGGGTGCTCTGCCCGGGGGCCCTGCTGGCCGCCTGGCTCGATGGGGATCTGCTGGCGGATTTTCATGTTGATCCCAGCCGCCAGATCCTGATCAGCGCCTCCACCTCGCTACTGACCCTCGCCAGAGAGCAGGGGCTGCTTACCCTTGGTCCTGTGGGGGCCGACCTGCCGCTTACCCCCGAGGCCGATTTGGGCGCCGTGCTCAATCGCCTGCTGGCGCGCCGCGTGACGGTGCCGACCCTGGCTGAGGGGCATTCGCTATCAGGTGTCGTATTGCGACCACTGCAGGCCGCCGATGAGCGCGAGATAGTGCGCTACTGCAGCGACGAGGCGCTGGCCCGTTACACCCTCAATATTCCTCACCCCTATCCGCCGGAGGGAGCCCGCGACTGGCTGGCGCTCAGCTGGCGCAAGGCAGCGCTTGGCCTTGGTTGGAGCTGGGCCATCACCTTGCCAGAGGAGCAAGGTGCGGCGTTGCTTGGGGTGATCTCCCTGCACTGGAATGGCGAACTGGCCTGGTGGGTGGGCGTGCCCTGGCAGAATCGCGGTCTGGCGACCCGGGCCGCCAGCTTGGTCAAGGAGTTTGCCTTTGATCAACTGCAACTGCCTGCGCTGACGGCTCGCCATATGCCAGAAAATTTAGCCTCCGGCCGGGTGATGGCAAAACTGGGCATGCACTATCGTGGGCGGCGCCATATCAGCGGTCGCCAGCCGTGCGAGGTGAGCTACTGGCGACTGGATCGCGCTCCCTCCTTACCCAATCCCTTGCCCGAGGAGATTGCCCGCTGGCTTGCTGATGAGCGGATTGCTGTGGTGATCCTGTGTGATCCCGCAACGACCAATCGGCAGAGTGCCAATGGCAAGCTGGCCATCTCGCTCTTTGTGGATGAGAGGGGCGAGGGGGAGAAGCCCTGTTTTCTGCACTGCCCGCCGCATCTTGAGAGGTTGCTGGCGCTGCACTGTTATCCCGTCGAACTGCTGGAGCAGGCCGAACCGGAGCAGTTGTCCCATCTTGGCGGCGTCTTGCTGAAAGACAGGGATGAACAGGGGCTGGCATGGCTACTGCAACTGGCCGCGCTGCAGCGTCAAGGGCCCGACCTGCTCAGCCGCGAGGAGCGTGCATCACGGCTCCACTGGTTCAACCAATTGATGGCGCAGGCGCTGGGCGATCAGGGCGACTCTTCGCAGATACGCTATCAGCAGTTACGGCTGCTGGTGGAGCTGCCGGAGCTGGTCGATGAGCTGGATGGCTGTTGGCATCAAACGCCCGAACTGACCTTTGATCGGTTGGCGCGGGAGGCTCCCGCCCTCTGGCTGGCCTACCGCGAGGCGATGAACAGGGTCACCCCGGCTACGCTAACCGTCTTGCAGCAGCAGTTTGCCGCTCGTTTTCCTGAGTGCACCCTCCCATTTTTGGACAAAGGTACTCAGAATGACCAGCCGTTGTGTGGAATAATGCCCGCTCTGCTGTACGAGGAGTAATACCTGATGTTGAGAACCGAGCGCCCCGGTGACATGCTGCCGGTTTATGAGCTGCTGAGTGCCGCCTTCGGTCGTTCTGATGAGGCCGAACTGGTCAACCGCCTGCGCGAATGTGGTGCTGCCGTAGTGACCATGGTCGAAGAGGAAGAGTACGAGTTCATGGGGCACCTGATGCTAAGCCCGATCACCATTAACGGCATGGAAGGGCCCTGGCTCGGTCTGGCGCCGGTAGCGGTTCATCCCGACTGGCAAGGTCAGGGGATTGGCTCTGATCTCATCCGTGAAGGGCTTGATACGGCGCTTGAGATGGACTGGAAAGGGGTGGTAGTACTCGGGGATCCGGCCTATTACAGCCGTTTCGGTTTCCGCCCGGCTAGCGAGTTTGGCCTGCACTGCATCTATGAGGTGCCTGCCGACTGCTTTATGGCGATGGAGCTGCAGGAGCGCGGTTTTGCGGGTGTGCAGGGTGAGGTGCTCTATCACCCCCTGTTTGATGAACTTCCCGACGAGCTGCCGGACGCGCAGGCAGAAGAGTCCCATTTCTAGCGAGACGTCGCAGCGACAAGCTATAACGAAAAAGCCCTCATCGAGGGCTTTTTCAGTTTATATCAGTCCCTGCCGGGCTTATTCGAGCAAATTGGCTCAGGCAATGATATCGAGCTGGGTGCCCTTGCGATTATCTTCGCCCACCATGTCACCCATCTGCTGGGCGAGCGGGCTCTGCTGGAATTGCATGTAGTCGCTCAGATTCTGCTGGCGCTGGTAGCGATTCGCAGCCTGATACATATCAGCCGTGCTCGGGCCCGACTTGCTGTCGCTCTCCTGACCGCTGGCCTCCAGGTAGCGCTCCACCACGGCTTTATCTTGCTGGTTAGCCGTATAAGAGACCGCCATGGTTCTGCGAGCCGTTGCTTTCTCTTCGCTCTGTGCCTGCAATTCATCCTTCTTGGTCAGTGCTTCGTTACGGGCCTGACTGACCTGCTCGGGTGTGGCAGCCGGAGAGGAGGGGTATTTGCCGTAATCAGGCAGCGGCATGGGCCGGGAGGTGATTTGCATGGTGGCGCTTCTCTTTTGAACAGGGACGGACGCATGATACCCATCGATCTTAGTTCAATAAATCACCACTTGTCGGTTCATCAAGAGTAGGTTCAGCTTCGCGCATCGATTGTTAATTGAACTGCCTCTGAGTGACAAAAAAGGCGCCATAAGGCGCCTTTTTATCCTTCGGTTACCGCCGGATCAGTTGAAGAACCAGTAACCACGGTTGACCAGACGGGTCAGCAGTTGCAGGAAGCCAGCTTGATCGGCCAGCTCCACCATATCGGCCTGAGTTATGATGTCCTTGTCACACAAGAGCGAAATGGCTGCCGCGTCTTCACTCTGCAGGGTCCAGGCTTCGCCATCGATGAAGCACTGCTGGCTCTCGCCGCTAAACCAGACGGTGCGCAGACCCGGCACCTTGATGGCAGGTTCGCCCTGGGTCAGCAGGTCGGCTACCTCCTCGGCGCTGTAGTCCGGCTCGACCGGATTGACGTCGAGATCGTGCTTGGCCTCGGAGATCATGGTGCCGAACCACTCCTTGAACAGAGTCTCGTCATCGAGGGCCTGCTGCATCAGCGCGCGCAGACGGTGCAGCTCGTGGGGCTGGATCTCGCCGTGACGGGCGCGGGGCTTGAGATCGGCATCGCCGTAACGCTCGGTACGCACCTCGTTGTCGATCAGGTGATCGGCAAAGGAGGAGATAAGCGCCTTGGCATCCGGTGCGCGGAAACCCACCGAGAAGTTCATGGAGGGCTCGATGGCGTAGCCTTCGTGGGGGAATCCGGGCGGAATGTAGAGGATGTCGCCCGGCTCCATGATGACGTCGATGATCGCCTCGAACGGCTCGCAGTGCAGCAGGGCGGCGTGGGCGGCGAACTCGTTGAGGGGCTTGGCATCGCCGACTCGCCAGTGGCGTTTGCCCAGACCCTGGGTGATGAAGACGTCGTAGTTGTCGATGTGAGGGCCGACACCCGCATGGGGGGTGGAGAAGCTCACCATCACATCGTCAAAGCGCCAGCCCGGAATGAACTGGAACGGTACCGCCAGCTCGTTTACTTCGGGAGCCCAGTGGTTGCAAGCCTGTACCAGAATGGTCCAGTTCTCTTCGCCCAGATGGTCGTAGGATTCGAAGGGGCCGTGGGCAGCATCCCACTTGCCGTCGAAACGGGTGACGAGGCGAGACTCTACCACATCTTCCATGGCCAGACCCGCCAGCTCGTCCGGGCTGATGGGATCCTGAAAGTCCTTGAAGCCCCCCTTGATAAGGAGCGGGCGCTTCTGCCAGTAGTGCTCAAGGAAGTGAGCGATATCCAGATTGAGTTCGTACATAGATCTTCTCGTCAAAGGGTTCGACAAAGGTCAGGAGAGGTCTTGCCAGAGGCGGCTGCCGGCCTCGGGCAAGCCCTCTTGCAAACCGTGTATAGGGTGCCACATAAAATAACCGGGGCCCTGTTGCAGATCATGCACAGGGCCCCGGTGGTCTCATTTATCCGCTTATTTCAGCAGATCAACCAGACGCTGGGCGTCACCGATATAGTTGGCCGGGGTCAGCTTCTTCAGCTCAACCTTGACCGCTTCCGGCAACTCCAGGGTGTCGATAAAGGTACGCATCCCTTCGGCATCGACGCGGCGACCACGGGTCAGCTCCTTGAGCTTCTCGTAGGGCTTCTCGATACCGTAGCGGCGCATCACGGTCTGGATCGGCTCGGCCAGCACTTCCCAGTTGGCATCCAGATCGGCGGCCATGGCGGCGTCGTTGGCTTCCAGCTTGGAGATACCCTTCAGGGTCGCCTGATAGGCAATCAGGGAGTAACCCACCGCCACACCCAGGTTGCGCAGTACGGTAGAGTCGGTCAGGTCACGCTGCCAGCGGGAGATGGGCAGCTTGCTCGCCAGATGCTGGAACACGGCGTTGGCCAGACCCAGATTGCCTTCGGAGTTCTCGAAGTCGATGGGGTTGACCTTGTGCGGCATGGTGGAGGAGCCGATCTCGCCCGCGATGGTGCGCTGCTTGAAGTGACCCAGGGAGATGTAACCCCACACATCGCGGTCGAAGTCGATCAGGATGGTGTTGAAGCGAGCCATGGCGTCGAACAGCTCGGCGATGTAGTCGTGCGGCTCGATCTGGGTGGTGTAGGGGTTCCAGGTCAGGCCTAGGGAGGTAACAAACTCCTCGGAGAACTGGTGCCAGTCCACATCCGGGTAGGCGCTGAGGTGGGCGTTGTAGTTGCCGACCGCACCGTTGATCTTGCCGAGGATCTCCACCGCCATGATCTGCTTGAACTGGCGCTCCAGACGGTAGGCGACGTTGGCCATCTCCTTGCCCATGGTGCTCGGGGTCGCCGGCTGGCCGTGGGTACGGGAGAGCAGCGGCATGTCACGGTACTCGTGGGCCAGACGCTTGAGCTCGCTGATCAGCTTTTCGCAATAAGGCTTGATGACCTCTTCGCGGGCGGTTTTCAGCATCAGACCGTGGGAGTTGTTGTTGATGTCTTCCGAGGTGCAGGCGAAGTGGATGAACTCGCTGACAGCCGCCAGCTCCGGGTTCACTTCGACTTTCTCTTTGAGGAAGTACTCCACCGCTTTCACATCATGGTTGGTGGTGCGCTCGATCTGTTTGATACGGGCGGCGTCACTCTCGTTGAAGTTGCTGACGATGCCGTCGAGCAGGGCGTTGGCGGCCGCGCTCAGGGCAGGGACTTCCGGGATCCCGGCGTGGCTGGCCAGTTTTTGCAACCAGCGCACCTCGACTTCGACGCGAAAACGCAGCAGGCCGAATTCGGAGAAGATAGGGCGCAGGGCATCGGCCTTGTCGCCATAACGACCGTCAATCGGGGAAACAGCAGTCAGCGCGGACAGCTCCATGGGGTGAACTCCTGATGATTTGTGTGGGGGATCCGTATCCACTCGCGCGTGGGGCTGAGTCGTCGTCAGGGCGGATGTGCGGCTGTTCACCCTGATGTCGACCTCGGCTGGCCCGCGCGCGAGCCGATGATTAGTAACGTTTGGCCAGCTCCACCATCTTCTTGCGAGCGAAGATGATCTGGGTGCGGCTGCCACCGAGCTGACGCCACAGCACGCAGGCACGAATGCCCGCCAGCAGCAGGGCGCGCACCTTGTGCTGCACCAGCGGTTGCTGCAGGAACAGCGGGGTACCCGCCACCTGGATGCGCGGCCCGATGGGGCTGATAAGATCGCTGTAGATGCTCGCCATGTTGGCCAAAATCTGCTCGTCGAGCAGATCGAAGTGCTGTTGCTGGCGGCCAATCTGGCTGATCCGCTCACCCAGCATATTGAGAATGTCCTTGCGCTTGGCCAGCTTGCGCTCCAGTGCAATCAGGCTTACCACGTAGCGGGTCAGCTCGGCATTCTTCTGGCTGCCGTCGGCACCCAGCTGCTCGACCAGCGCACGGTAGCCGTCGCGAATGGCCAGATGGGTGTTGTTGAACACCTCGAGCGGCTGGCTCGGGTTGGTCACCAGAATGCTGGAGAGGCTCTCGCGCAGGGCGGCCTCGTCACAGCTGCCGTCTCGGGCCACCTTCTGCACCAGATACGCGGCCTGGCAGATGCCGGCAAAGGCCATGGTTCTGTCTTGGAATTTATCGCTCACGTCTGCTGCCTTCTGTTAAGGATTCAAACCGGATGGCTGAAACGTTGTTCGATGATGCCGCCGCCCAGACACACTTCCCCGTCGTAGAAGACGGCGGATTGGCCCGGGGTCACCGCAGCCTGTTTCTCGTCGAAGATGACCCGGATGGTCTCGTCGTCGATGGGCTGGATCAGGCAGGGGATATCCTGCTGGCGGTAGCGGGTCTTGACGGTGCAGCGACGCGGCTCGCGAATGGGAGTGCGATCCACCCAGTGCAGCTGGCTGGCGATGAGGCCGTCGGAGTAGAGGCGGGGATGTTCGCCCTGCGCCACCACCAGCACGTTGCGCTCGACCTCTTTGTCGACCACATACCAGGCCTCTTCGGTGGCATCTTTGCGACCACCGATACCGAGCCCCTTGCGCTGACCCAGGGTGTGATACATCAGACCCTGATGCTCGCCGATCACCTTGCCATCCACGGTCTCGATTTTACCTGGCTGGGCGGGCAGGAACTTGGCCAGGAAGTCCTTGAACTTGCGCTCACCGATAAAGCAGATGCCGGTGGAGTCTTTCTTCTTGGCGGTGATGAGATCCAGCTGCTCGGCGATGCGGCGCACCTCCGGCTTCTCCAGATCGCCAACCGGGAACAGGCTCTGACCCACTTGCTTCTCGCTCAGGGTATAGAGGAAGTAGCTCTGATCCTTGTTGGTATCGAGACCGCGCAGCAGGCGCGGGCGGCCGGTGCTGTCGTCACGGCGCACATAGTGGCCGGTGGCGATGTAGGTGGCACCCAGCTCTTCGGCGGCAAATTCGAGGAACGCCTTGAACTTGATCTCCTTGTTGCACAGGATATCCGGGTTCGGCGTGCGGCCAGCCTTGTACTCTTCGAGGAAGTGCTCGAACACGTTGTCCCAGTACTCGGCCGCGAAGTTGATAGTGTGGAGTTTCATCCCCAGCTTGTCGCAGACGGCCTTGGCATCAGCCAAATCCTGGGCGGCAGAGCAGTACTCGTCCGTGTCGTCTTCTTCCCAGTTCTTCATGAACAAGCCTTCGACCTGATAGCCCTGCTGCTGGAGCAGGTAGGCCGAGACGGAAGAATCCACGCCGCCGGACATGCCGACGATCACCTTGATTTGGCTGTTGTCTGTCATTAGTCGAAGTTACCAGTTCGTTTAAACGGGGCGTATTCTACCAGAGTTTTGCGCCCCCGGTCACATATCCATGCCGCAGTTCCCATCAGGAGCCTGATAGCAGGAAATCGTTTTTCTGTTGTTGGCCTTTGTCGCCGAAAAAGAGTGCCAAATGGCCTTAGATAAAGGCCTTGAGTGCCGACAGTGGCAGCCGTGTCCCCGCCAGATAATCCTGAATGCACTGCCATACCAGGGGGCTGCGCAGGGCCGGTTTGCATTCAGCTATTTCTTCAAGAGTGAGCCAGTGGCAAGCCAGCACATCACCGTCAGGATCCTCTGGATGGTGCTGACCCGGCGCTTTTTCAAGGTCGAAGATGATGGCGGTGCGCACATAGGTGGCCTCGCTGTCGGCCGGTTTGAACAGATAGGTACCAAGCCAGGCTGTCGGCGTGGCGGTCAGACCCGTCTCTTCTTTCAGCTCGCGGCACGCCGCTTCAAGCAGGTTTTCCCCCGGCTCCACATGGCCGGCGGGTTGGTTGAAACGGCGCTGGCCTTTTATCTCCTCTTCCACCACCAGAAAGCGCCCTTGCCACTGCACCAGGGCGGCGACCGTCAGGCGCGCCTCCATACGGGCGTGGCTGGTGGTCGAGTGCTCTGCCTGATTGCTCATCATGACTCCTTGTCGTTGCTATCGGGATTGCCCGCACGGGCGGGTCTGCGTGCCGTTCCTCGCCCGCTGCTGCGGGGTTTGCCGCCTGTCGGGTTTGAAGTTGAACGCTCGGTTGGGTGAGTGGTGCGGGGACGCTCGTCCCGTCTCGGCTGGCTGGCCCGCCGTGGTGCCTCCCCTGCCGGTTTGGCCGGTTTGGCGGTATGAGCGCCTGAACGGGATGAGGAGGGACGCGGGCGGCTGCTGGAGCTCGGCACCAGCTCGGGGACGGGCAGGCTGCGGCTCTCGCCGGGGGCCAGACCATCTAACGTCCAGTCGCCGATGGCGTAGCGAATAAGGCGCAAGGTGGGGTGGCCGATATGGGCGGTCATCCGCCGTACCTGGCGGTTGCGCCCCTCCACTATCTTGATCTCCAGCCAGCTGGTGGGGATCTCCTTGCGCTCGCGGATCGGCGGATTGCGCGGCCACACCGCAGGTTCATCCATGATACGCGCCCCGGCGGGCAGGGTCATGCCGTCATTGAGCTCCACACCGGCGCGCAGGGCGGCCAGTTTCTCTTCGCTGGGGATGCCTTCCACCTGCACCCAGTAGGTCTTGGGGGTCTTTTCCCCAGGCTGGGTGAGGCGCGCCTGCAGCTTGCCATCGTTGGTGAGCAGCAGCAGCCCCTCGCTGTCGCGATCGAGCCGCCCTGCGGCGTAGATGCCGGGCTCTTTGATGTAATCCTTGAGAGTCTCGCGGCCCGCCTCGTCGGTGAACTGGCAGAGCACCATATAGGGCTTGTTCAGCAGGAGCAATTTGCGATCCTCTGGGGCCAGCTCCGGTTTGCGGGGGGATGCATGGCGGGGGGCGGCGGGTTTGGCCGCCGTGCGCGGGGCGTTATCGCGCGGCGCGCGGCTGACAGAGAGACGGGAGCGGGGAGATTTCATCGGATACACACTTCAGACAGACGATGGCAGCGAGTGTACCACAGGGTGCTGAGGGCAGGATGAATGGCTGGCGTTACAGCAAGCAGCGCCCGGAGCCAATTCGCCTAGCTCAGCAGGCTCTCGATCACGATAGCCTGACGGGCGGGGGGCGAGCCCGCCAACAGCAGGGCGTGGCTGACCACATCGTCGATCATCGCCTGCGCCAGTCGGGTGAGGGGGCGCAGGGTCTCCCGTCCGCTACCAACCGGCACCGCCAGCAGAATAATGGTCTGCACCGGCCCGATTTGAGAGCCCCACTCGATGGGCTCCTTGCAATTGAGCAGGGTCAGCGCTGGCTGGCTGATCCCTTCGCTCAATACATGGGGCATGGCAAGGCCGGGGCGGATGATGGTGGCTGAGACCTGCTCGCGCCGTTCCACCGCGGCGGTCAGTGTGGCGCGGTCGGTGATCAGCTCGGCGGGCAGCAGATCGATCAGATGCTCGAGGGCCTCGGCCTTGCTCAGCGGTTCGGGGCTGTGGGCCAGCTGGCGCAGGGCAAACTGGTAGTCGGGCAGGGCGTTGGCCAGTCGCAACTCCGCCAGTGCGGCGGTGTGCGGGCGCACCAGCGGTTGACCCAGCTCCCCGCACCAGCAGGTGAAGGCCATGTGGGCGAGCTCGGCATCGCACCCTTCGATCTGCAACTGGCAGAGATCGCCGGGTTGGGTGGCGAGGGTCAACAGGGAGAGCTGGTTGCTGGCGGCAACGGTCTGGCGCCGGGTGAGGTTGGCGCAGTGGATGGTGGATTTGAACATCCCCGCCAGCCGGTTCAACTGCTTGGCCTGGGTGATGCTCAACCCCTGCTGGCAGTAGAAGGTAATTTCGCGGGTCAGCATCAGGCCGGGATCGGCAGGGCCTTGAGTACGGCGTTGGCATCCAGCAGCACGGTTTCCAGTCTCACCTGATGGATGGTGCAGCCGAGGAAGCGCTCTTTCTGCTCAATCTCGATATCGGAGGCAATCAGCACCAGGTCGGCGCTGGCAATATCGCGGGCGGTCAGCATGTTCTCCATGCCCATGGCGCCCTGAGTTTCGACCTTGATCTTGAGTCCCAGCCCAGTGGCGGCTTTTTGCAGGGCATCGGCAGCCATATAGGTATGGGCAATACCGGTCGGGCAAGCGGTGACGGCGACGATCTTCATCTGCTCTCTGTGATGCTGACAAGGGGGAGCAACAAGATAGCGCCAGCGGGGGGCTTTTACCAAAAGTCCATATGAAAAGTGGGATCTTGATGGGGATATGCCCGTCCCTTGAACGGTAGTGCAGGCTCATGCCGGGCCAGTCGGGTGTCTGGTTGCTCCAAACAACAAGGGCCACCCCTGTGGGTGGCCCTGAACAATCTGCGTCTGTTGTTATGGCTATCAGGCGGTCTGGGCGGCCAGTTCGGCGGCTTTCAGTTCGCGCTTGATGCGGCGGATCTTGCGCTCTTCGGCGACCGCGACACAACCCATCAGTACCAGACAGGCGGCGGCTGCGATATCCAGCGCCGCGAAGGTGCCGGTCCAGCCGGTCAGACCGAAGATGGGGGTGCCATCGGCGATCATGCCCAGACCCAGTTTGGCGAAGCTATCACCGATGAGGTAGGCAAAGGTGCCCTTGACGCCATCGGCCACGCTGATGCCCTGCTTGGGTACGAAGCCCACGGCGGCGACGCCGATCAGCAGTTGCGGACCAAACACCAGGAAGCCCAGGGTGAACAGGGAGCCCAGGAACATAAACTGGGTGGTCGCATGCTGGTAGAGACCCAGGGTGGCGATGATCAGCGCCAGTGCCACGCAAGCCACCAGACCACGACGACCGTTGGCCAGATCGGAGAGGTAACCCCACATCAGGGTGCCGACCAGTGCGCCCACTTCGAAGAAGGTAAAGCCCTGAATGGCCACGTCTTTGGAGAAGCCCAGCTCCTGGTGGGCATAGACGGTAGACCACTGGTCGATACCGATACGCACCACGTAGAGGAAGATGTTGGCAAAGCAGAGCAGCCAGATCACCTTGTTGAGCAACACGTACTTCACGAAGATCTGCCACTTGGTCAGCTGCTGCTCCTCGGTGGCGATATCTTCTTCGCTCGCTACTTCGTCAAACAGCTCTTCCACCTTGCCAAGGCCGTAGGCTTCCGGCGAATCGCTACCAAAGCGCAGGCCGATAAAGCCGACGATCAGCGCGATGATGGAGGGGAAGATAAACATGCCGAGCACGTTGCCATCAAACAGGTAGTTGGCACCGAACAGCGCCACACCGGCCGCACCGGCACCGCCCACGTTGTGGGAGAGGTTCCACATACCCAGATAGGTGCCGCGCTTGTTGCGGGGCGTCCACTTGGTGATGGTGGAGTAGCTGCACGAACCGCCACAGCTCTGGAAGAAACCGCTCAGGGCGTAGAAGAAGATCATGAAGTAGAGGCTGAAACCGGTGCCGCCCATGCTGGCACTGAAGCCCAGCATGCAGAGCGCGGAGAGGATCAGCATCAGCGGCAGGAACTGCTTGGTGTTCTTGCCGTCGGCATAGTAGGAGACGATGGTCTTGCCCACCCCGTAGGTGATGGAGAAGCCAAGACCGATCATGCCGAGCTCGGTCATGGAGAGACCGTACTCCTGGATCATGTCATTTTGCGCAATGTTGAAGTTCTTGCGGATCAGATACATGGTCAAATAGCCAATAAATACAACCAGATAAGATTGCATAAACGGCTTGAACCAGAGCTTGCGCCGGGCTTCGACCGGCAGGTCGAGGGTGGGGACCCGGACCTGTTGGAGCAATTTCAACATCTTCGTTCATCCTCTGCGAGATAGACGGTATTTCCGCCGCGCCCCTCATTTGTAGATAGGTTGTTCGAGGTCACGCCACGGAAGGGAGAACGGAACGTCGGGGCTGTCAGCCGTTGCTGCGCTCGACGCTCCATCCATATAAACCCGGGCCCGGCACGGGATGACGGGGCACATTGCCCATCGCGGTGCGGGTCACGACATCAGGTGAGGTGACTCTAATAAGAGGGGCAAAAAATGGCTTGAGAGCCATCCCTAGTGGGGCTAGGAAATTTTCCTAGTTTTTGCGCTTTCGCGGACAAAGCGTGAGAAACATCACACCGCTGATGCCGGATTGCTGCCATTTCAGCCAGTTTGGCGCTTTGTGCGAGTGCTGGGCTGGGCTGGGCTGGGC